>OMSJ01000075.1 GCA_900313705.1 uncultured Prevotellaceae bacterium | reverse complement strand
ATGGATTGCCCTTGTAAATCTTCCGAGGGAGCCTTACGAAGTCGTCCATCTGGCGCTTTGTCTGGGCAATCTTTACGGTGCACTTCATGCTTATCTGAAACGTTACTCTTTTAGTCTTACTTTATATACCTTTTATATACGTGCGCGCACACAGTGCGCAGTAATCGGCTGCAAAGATACGAAAAAATACCCAAAAACACATTATTCGAGGTACTAAATTTGTTTGTTTGTTCTCTTTTTCGTAACAGAATAAGACTTTTTGCGCATTGACGGGAGGAAGAGCAACGGTAAAAATGACTATTTTCAATCCTCCTGTCAAGTAGTCTCCCTACGCCACGTGCCGTGTTTTACGAAGTCCTGTTCCGAGGTTCGGAGGCGGACTGTCGCTAACAAAAAGAAGGATAGGCGGAAGTCCTGTGGCAGAGGTTGGTTCTGCCGCAGGCTTCCGCCTATCCTTCTATAGTGTTCTGTCGGTTAGTTCTGTCCTTCCTCCATCTGCTCGTCAACAGCCTTGATCTTCTGTGCCAAGAGATTGAGCTCGTCGCGGAGCTTCTCCACTTTCTTGTTCATGGCCTCAACCAGGGTGTTGCCCTTCTTGCTGCTTGAGGAGAGGAAGCCGATGTTGTTCTCATAGGTCTTGATTTCAGCCACCATGCGTTCGTAGGCACGTTGCATCCTCTCGCGCTCGCCCGCAAGAGAACCGCCGGCACTCTCGACCCGCTGCTGCAGGTTCTGGCGGAAGTTGTTAAGGCGGCGCTTTGCCTGACTCACGCCATAGGCGTCATATATCTTGTCGCAGATAGCGCGGTATTCCTTATAGAGGGCTTCCTTGTCGCGGAAGGGCACGTGTCCCACTTCGCTCCACTTCTGCTGGAGTTCCTTGACCTGTGCGATAACATTCTCACCCTCGGTCTCTGCCAGTTCCTTGAGCTGTGCGATGATGCCGAGCTTCTGCTCCTTGTTGGCCTTCTCCTCGTTGCGGACATCGGCAGTAGCGGCCTGACGAGCTTCGAAGAAATGGTCGCACGCAGCGGTGAAGCGTTTCCAGAGGTCCTCGCTGTACTTGCGGGGCACAGTGCCTATCTCCTTCCAGCGCTTCTGCAGGTTGATGAGGACATCGCCAGTGGAGCGCCATTCCGTGCTGTCCATGAGCGACTCTGCCTTCTCGACCAGTTCCTTTTTCTTGGCGAGGTTGGCATTGAGCTCTTCCTTAAGGTCGTGGAAGAATGTAGTCTTCTTCTCAAAGAAAGCATCGCATCCCTGACGGAAACGCTCGAAGATGGCTGTGTTCATCTTCTGCGGAGCAAAGCCGATGGTCTTCCATTCAGCCTGCAGCTCCTTGATCTTCTGCGTTATGGCATCCCAGTCGGCAAACGTCTTGAGCTCATCCGTCTTGATTTCCTCAAGCTGTTCGCAAAGAGCGGTCTTCTTCGCCAGGTTCTCTTCTTCACGTGCCTTGATGGCCTCGAAGTGAGCCTGATGCTTCTTATTGATGACGGTAGATGCCTCCTTGAACTTGGCCCATATCTCTTCACGGATTTCCTTTGCTACCGGACCCGTCTCCTTCCATTCCTGATGGAGTGCCTGCAACTGGTTGAAAGCCTGCAGCACATCGGGATTGTCAGCCAGAGCCTCTGCCTGCTCGATGAGGCGCGTCTTTATCTCGAGGTTCTTCTTGAAGTCATAGTCGCGCAACTCATGTCCAAGCTTAAGGAGGTCATAGAACTGCTCCACATAGAGCTGGTAGTTCTTCCACAGTTCCGTGGCACGCTCGGCAGGGACGGACTTGATCTCCTTCCACTCGTTCTGCAGCGCCTTGAACTCATCGAAGTTCTGATTCGCTTCCTCGGGAGTGGAGGCAAGCTGCTGGATGCGTTCCAGGATTTCGAGCTTGCGCTGAAGGTTGTCCTGCTTCTGCTTCTCCTGGGCCTCCTGGATGGCAGCACGACGTTCACGTATCGTCTGCATCGCTTCACGGAAAAGGGGTTCTGCCGGATCTATCTCTGGCATGAACTTGTCTTCTTCACCGCCTGCCTCTACGAAAGCGCGGAAAGCCTCCTCCACCTCAGCATTGTGGAACTTATAGAAGAGCTGCTTGAGCAGGTTGAGCTCCGTCTTGTCGCCCACTTCGTCGCTCTGTGCAATCTCTTGTACACGTGCCACCACCTCGTCTTTCGTCTTGAAGGTCTGCTGGACGATTGCCTGTTCAGCCTCCGACTCCGGCTCGGCCACCTGTTCTACCATTGTTTCTGCAGCGACCTCTGGGGTCTGCTCTGCTGTAATCTCAGAAGACTGCTCTAAGGCAGTAGTCTCTAATTCGTCATTCATAATTCAAAGTTGTTTAACTTTCCAACATTTACGTTTATAGTGGATGCAAAGTACGCAAAAAAAGCCCTAACCTGCAAGGAAAGGGCTCGTTTTTTCTTTTGATTATTGAAAAAAACATCTACGGACTATGGATTATGAAGCTTTAGCTCGTCGTCAGTCAACCATGAACTGAGGTTCAAATCCACGTTTTGCGCTTGAAATACCACATAAAGAGTACGGTGACACCTATCGAGAGAAAAAGTGCAAGCGGGAAGCCCCAAGCGGCGCTTTCCATGCCGTTCACCAGGTTCATGCCGAAGAGGCTGGCAATGAGCGTAGGGAACATGAGGATAATGCTGATGCTGGTGAGCATCTTCATGACGGAGCTCATGTTGTTGTTGATGATGTTGGCATAGGTGTCCATCGTCGAGTCGAGGATGTTCGCATAGATGTTGGTCGTCTCGCGGGCCTGGCTCATCTCGATGCTGACGTCCTCTATCATGTCCGCGTCAAGTTCGTCGATAGGCAACTTGAACTTCAGCTTGGAGAGCAGGTTCTCGTTGCCACGGATGGAGGTGACGAAGTAGGTGAGGCTGTCCTGCAGACGGCTCAGCGAGATGAGGTCATCGTTGCTGATCTTGCGGTCGAGGTTCTGCTTTGCCTTGTCGATGCGGATGCTGATTTGCTTGAGACGCTTCAGGTACCACACCGCACAGCAGAGGAACAGGCGGAAAATCATATCGACCGAATCGACGAAGCCCAGTCCGCGCTTCTGCTGATAAGAGACGAAGTCTATCATCATGTTCGTCTCGAAGTTGCAGACGGTGATGAGGACGTTGCCCTTCATAATGATACCGAGGGGGATGGTGGTGTAGGGTGTGCGGCTCTTCGTTTCCTTGACATAGGGAATACGCAGGATGATGAGCACCCAGCCATCGTCGATGTCATAGCGGGCACGTTCGTCGGTATCGGCAATATCGCTGATGTAGTAATCGGGAATCTTGAGCGTTTGCTCCAGGAAGTTAACGTCTTCCTCGGTGGGGCAGGTCACCTGCACCCAGCAGCCAGGCTGCCATTCTCCAATGGTACGCAGACCATTCGAAGTGTTCCAGTATGTTCGCATCGTCTTGGTTCCTCTCTTTTTAGGGATGGGGATACATGCATGAAATCCTTTGGCTCTCGCGGAGACATGCATGGCAATGCAGACTCCTGAGCACTAAGAATCGTAATTATCCGCGTGATAGTCGTCCATTGTGATTAATAAATAAGTATATTTGATGAAGTTGGGCTACCCGGACTCGAACCAGGAAAGGCAGGACCAGAATCTGCAGTGTTACCATTACACCATAGCCCAATGCTATTTGATACCATTAAGTTTGTTGGGCTACCCGGACTCGAACCAGGAAAGGCAGGACCAGAATCTGCAGTGTTACCATTACACCATAGCCCAATGCTTCACGTCGCTTCGTACGTTTGCGGCTGCAAAGTTACACCTTTTTTATAAACTGACAAATCTTTAAGCCAAAAAAAACACAATAATTCTTAATTCTTAACTCATATCTCTTCATTTTTCGCTTTTCACTTTTCACTTTTCACTTTTTGTCGTACCTTTGCACGCACTTTGATATACTACATATATTATATAAATAGCGAATGAAGAAAGAGAACGAGCTGGTCGAGGCCATTGTGGCAGGACTACAAGAGAAGAAGGGACGCGACATCGTTGTTGCTGACCTGACGGAAATACCCGATGCCGTTTGCCGCTACTTCGTCATCTGCTCGGGCGGTTCCCCCCTGCAGATTGGAGCCCTTGCGCATTCGGTGGGCGACACCTGCCGCACGAAGGCCGCAGCAAAGCCTATGGCTGTGGACGGCCTGCGCAACGCCACGTGGGTTGCCATGGACTATTCCGATGTCATCGTACACATTTTCCTTCCCGAACTGCGGGCCTTCTATGACATCGAGCACTTGTGGGCCGATGCCAACCTTCGCAGCATTCCTAACCTCGACTGACCGCTAAAGATTATGGACGACAACAAGAATCAAAGCCAAAACAAAGGCCAGAACCAGAATAAGAACAAGAAGCGCGGACCGCAGGTTAGCCTGACCTGGATCTACATGGTCATTGCCATTACGTTGGGCTACCTGCTTATGAACGGCGACAGCTCCCTGCTGTCCGGCGGTTCTTCGCGCAACGCTACCTACAGCCAGTTCAAGAGCTACGTGGAACAGGGCTATGCTTCGCGCATCATTGTCCACAAGGACGAGGGCTCGCTGCAGATGTACGTTGAGCCGAGCCACATACGCGATGTCTTCAAGGAGCAGAAGGTGGAGAGCGGCACTCGCCCGTATGTCACCGTGCAGTACCCTTCTGCCGACAAGCTCGAAGACTTTGTCAGCGAGCAGCAGGCACTGGAGCATTTCTCGGGCGAGATAGAATATCGGCAGAGTAACGACGGGCTGATGCACTTCTTCTGGAGCTTCGGTCCCCTCATCCTCATTGCTTTCCTGTGGATATACCTCATGCGGCGCATGAGCGGAGGCGGCGAAGGCGGCGGGCCGATGGGCATCTTCAACGTAGGCAAGAGCCGTGCAAGGCTCATCGAGAAGGACGAAGACAACAAAGTGACCTTTGCCGACGTGGCAGGCCAGGCGGGTGCCAAGCTCGAGGTGCAGGAAATCGTGGAGTTCCTCAAGAACCCTTCCCGCTACACCGAGCTGGGCGGCAAGATTCCCAAGGGTGCCCTGCTCGTAGGACCTCCGGGGACTGGCAAGACGCTTCTGGCCAAAGCCGTGGCGGGCGAAGCTGACGTGCCCTTCTTCAGCATGTCGGGCAGCGACTTCGTCGAGATGTTCGTAGGCGTCGGCGCCAGCCGTGTGCGCGACCTCTTCCGTCAGGCTAAGGAGAAGGCTCCATGCATCATCTTCATCGACGAGATTGATGCCGTGGGCCGTGCCCGCAGCCGTGGCGTACAGGTCGGAGCCAACGACGAGCGCGAAAGCACGCTGAACCAGCTCCTGACGGAGATGGACGGCTTCGGCACCAACAGCGGCGTCATCATCATGGCAGCCACCAACCGTGCCGACATCCTGGACAAGGCTCTGCTCCGTGCCGGACGCTTCGACAGACAGATACATGTGGACCTGCCCGACGTGACCGAGCGCAAAGAGATATTCCAAGTCCACTTGAAACCCATCAAGACGGACCAGTCGCTCGACATCGACTTCCTGGCCCGGCAGACGCCTGGCTTCAGCGGTGCCGACATCGCCAACGTCTGCAACGAGGCGGCGCTCATCGCTGCGCGAAACGGAAAGAAGGCTGTTGACAAGGACGACTTCCTGGCTGCCGTGGATCGCATCATAGGCGGTCTGGAGAAGAAGAACAAGGTGATGACGGCTGAAGAGAAGCGCACCATCGCCCTCCACGAGGCCGGACACGCCACCATCAGCTGGCTGCTACGCTATGCCAACCCGCTCGTCAAGGTCACCATCGTGCCGCGAGGCCGTGCCCTGGGCGCTGCCTGGTATCTGCCCGAAGAGCGGCAGATAACGACCCGCGAGCAGATGCTCGACGAGATGTGCGCCACATTGGGCGGACGCGCTGCCGAGGAACTCTTCTGCGGACAGATAAGCAGCGGCGCCATGAACGACCTGGAGCGCGTCACCAAGCAGGCCTACAGCATGATCACCTACATGGGCATGAGCGACAAGCTGCCCAACCTCTGCTACTACGACAACCAGGAGTACGGCTTCCAGCGTCCTTACTCCGAGGCCACGGCACAGCTCATCGACGAGGAGACGAAAGCCATGATAGCCGAGCAATACGCCCGAGCCAAAGACATCCTCTCGAAGAATGCGGAAGGCCATGCAGCCCTCGCTCAGCTGCTCGTCGAGCGCGAGGTCATCTTTGCCGAAGACGTGGAGCGCATCTTCGGTCCCCGTCCCTGGGCCAGCCGCACCGAAGAGCTGCTGACAGAAGAGGACAAAGAAGCCCCCGAAACCAGCGTAGCCCCCGAAACCAACGAAGCCCCTGAAACCAACGAAGCCTCGTCATAACGAAATAACGTCATCACGTTATAACGAAACCTACTATGAAGAATTTGATTATCCGCACCTTAACTGGTGCCGTTTATGTGCTGCTGCTCGTCGGCTGCACCGTCTATAGTCCCGTCAGTGCCTTTTTCTTCTTTGCCATCGTTGCAGCAGCAACGCTGTGGGAGTTCGGCTCGCTGATGAACACCCACCTCGGAGCCGCTATGCCACGACCCATCAATGCCATGGCCGGAGTCGTGCTTGCTGCTGCCGTGTGGCTCAGCGCCATCGCCAGCCCACAGACAGCACAGATGTTCGCCCTCTATGGTCTGCTGATGCTCTACATCATCATCAGCGGTCTCTATAGGCATACACAGAAACCCCTGAAGGACTGGGCTCTCTGCTTTGCCTCGCAGATTTACATTGCCCTTCCCTTTGCCCTCCTGCCCCTGCTCAGCATCGTCTATGACGAGATGGCAGGCAGCATGGCCTACAACTGGATTTATCCCCTTGCCCTCTTCATCTTCCTTTGGGTGAACGATACCTTTGCCTTCCTCTGCGGATGCTCGCTCTCACGCTACATCCCAGCCAAGCTCTTCCCCCGCATCTCGCCCAAGAAGTCGTGGATAGGCAGCATCGGCGGCGGCTTGTTTACCCTTGCGGCAGCCGTCGTCATCTGGTGGCTGGACAATGGTCTGTGGTCAGTCAACGGACAGTCGTCAATGCCCCTGGAACGCTGGCTCGGCTTTGCCCTCGTCGTCATCGTCTTCGGCACGTGGGGCGACCTCGTGGAGAGCCTTATCAAACGGCAACTTGGCATCAAGGACAGCGGGCACATCCTGCCCGGCCACGGCGGACTGCTCGACCGCTTCGACAGCGCTTTGCTCACCATCCCAGCCTCCGTCATCTACTTCATCCTGACGTAGCGGGAATTTCTTTCAGCCACAAAGACAAATCCCGCGCCTCATTTTACAAACTTCTATTATTTTCAAGCCTTGAAAATATATTTTCAAGCTTTGGTTATTTATTTTCAAGCCTTGATTATATATTTTCAAGGCTTGAAAATAATTTTTAGGCACGCTGTTCGGGATTTGTAAGCTCAGGGTTCGGATTTTGTAGGCACAGGGTTCCGGCAATGAATAGCAAGGGAAGTGCTGCCCTCAGCTCATGGTTCGGCAGGATTATCACAGCTTTTTCGTGCGCTACGGCTGTGCTCAGGCACAAGCGCAAAACTGCGTAGAGCTACTTTTTTCGCCTGACAATAATTATAAAAGCAACGACAAGCAATAATTTTTCACTTTTCACTTTTCACTTTTCACTTTTTGTTGTATCTTTGCAGCGCAAACCGCCCAGATGGTGGAATTGGTAGACACGAGGGACTTAAAATCCCTTGGCCAGTGATGGCCGTACGGGTTCGATTCCCGTTCCGGGCACTTTGGGTACAAACCAAAGGAAGCAAGAAACCGACAAAACGCAAGAGAACAAAGCACTTACGTTTGTCGGTTTTCTTTTGCATCCTGCTGGGCAGATCCCTTTCGTGGGTTTCTACACCCCTTTTACACTTCGGCCAGAACGCTTCGCCAAGCAGAGCATTGTGCCACATCGCGCAATAATTTTGAAATATGTATTTTGTATTTTGAATTATAATTAGTACCTTTGCACCCAATATCAGCAAACGCACCATGCAACTAAAGAAAATAAACATAGAAGAACTCGGTGTATGCATCGAACTGACGGCCTTTGTCCCGGAGGGGAAAACGGCAGCTCCGGCTTTGCCTTCTGAGACGAAAGCCGAAGAATGGCACGCCATGCTGCACGTTGAGCCGCGCGGCGAAGCCTTCCCCCAGCAATACCGCCGCATCCGTCAGGCTGAAGCGCACCTCCTGGCATCTGAAGAGATGAAAGGCGCAAAGCCTGTCTTCAAGCGCTACTTCCTCTCGGATGCCACCAACCAGCAACCTATCATCGGGCTGGACGACGACTGCAGCGTCTCTTGCATACAGCAACCGCCACTGGACGGAAGCAAGCTCGCCCTGTGGATATACATGCAGCGCGGCACGGAGGTCATCCCTCATGCCGACAGCCTACACTCCACCATCGTGCGCCACAACGGCTACGAGCACCTCTGGACGATGGGCATGACAACAAACGACGGGAGCAGCTACGGACAGACACAGAGACTGCTCGAAGACTACGAACAGCTACTCGAAGACTGCCAGATGACGCTGGAAGACAACTGCATCCGCACATGGTTCTACGTCCGCGACGTCGATACTCAGTACAAAGGCCTCGTCTTAGCCCGATGGGAAAACTTCACGGAGCACGGACTGACACCCGAGACGCACTACATCGCCTCGACAGGCATCGGCGGCAGTCCCTCCGACCCTAAGGCCATCATCCAGTTGGGATGCTATGCCCTCAAGGGCTTCAAGCCAGAACAGCAACGCTACCTCTACGCATCGTCACACCTCAACCGCACCAGCGAGTACGGCGTCACCTTCGAACGAGGCACACTCCTGAAGTTCGGCGACCGCAACCACGCCATCATCTCAGGTACGGCAAGCATCAACAACAAGGGCGAAGTCATACACGTGGGAGACATCGAGAAACAGACACAGCGCATGTGGGAGAACGTGGCGAAGCTGCTTGAGGAAGCCGGCATGACGATGGACGATGCAGCCATGCTCGTCGTCTATCTGCGCGACGGTGCCGACTACGAAGTGGTCAGCCGCATGTTCCGCGAGAAGTTCCCCAACATCCCCACCGTCTTCACCCTCGCCCCCGTCTGCCGACCCGCATGGCTCATTGAGATGGAATGCATCGCCATCCAAGCCGCAAAGAACGACGAGTTCAACGACTTCTAGTCGCACCTCGGCAGCGGGATTGTAATTATGAATTGTGAATTATGAATTATGAATTATGAATTATGAATTGATACAATGAAAGCCGGTATAGTAGGACTGCCCAACGTGGGCAAGTCAACCCTCTTCAACTGTCTGTCGAGTGCGAAGGCACAGGCAGCTAACTTCCCCTTCTGCACCATCGACGCTCAGCTCGGACAAGTGACGGTGCCCGATGAACGACTGACCAAGCTCGCCGAACTCGTACACCCGGGACGCATCGTGCCCGCCGTCTGCGACATCGTCGATATTGCAGGCCTCGTCAAAGGCGCCAGCAAGGGCGAAGGGCTGGGCAACCAGTTCCTGGCCAACATACGCGAGTGCGACGCCATCATCCACGTGCTCCGCTGCTTCGACAACGACGGCATCGTACACGTCGATGGCAGCGTCAATCCCGTCCGCGACAAGGAGATTATCGACGCAGAACTGCAAATCAAGGACCTCGAGACCATCGAGAACCGCATCAAGAAGGTGGAGAAGCAGGCCCGTGTGGGTGGCGACAAACAGGCCAAGGTGGAGCTCGACGTCCTGCTCCGCTACCAGGATGCCCTCAACAAGGGCCTCAGTGCTCGGAGCGTAAGCTTCGAGACAGAGGACGAACTGGCAGCAGCTGCCGGCCTCTTCCTGCTCACCACGAAGCCCGTCCTCTACGTCTGCAACGTCGATGACGCGTCGGCTGCCACAGGAAACGCCTACACGGAAGCCGTCAAGAAAGCCATCGAGGGCGAGAATGCCGAGATGCTCATCATCTCAGCACAGACGGAAGCCGACATCGCAGAACTCGAAACCTACGAGGAGAAGCAGATGTTCCTCGAGGACCTCGGCCTTTCGGAGAGCGGCTGCAACCGCCTCATCAAGGCCATCTACCACCTGCTCACCCTTCAGACCTTCATCACGGCGGGCGAGATGGAGGTGAAGGCCTGGACCTTCCGCCGCGGCTGGAAAGCCCCGCAATGCGCAGGCGTCATCCACACCGACTTCGAGAAAGGCTTCATCCGCGCAGAGGTCATCAAGTACGAAGACTATATTAAATATGGTAGCGAGGCCGCCGTCCGCGAAGCAGGCAAGATGAGCGTCGAAGGCAAGGACTACGTCGTGCAGGACGGAGACATCATGCATTTCCGTTTTAACGTCTAATGTTAAAACGGATTAAAGATTAAAGATTAAGGATTAAAGCTGTTTGTATATAAGATTGTAACAGTAACAGGATGGAAGATTTTTACTATCGGAAGTTAGAGGTTTACAAGCGTGCAAAAGCATTGTCTCATGCTGTGTGTAAACTTATTAAAACCTTCCCTGTTGAAGAGCGATATGGCCTGTGCGACCAGCTCCGGCGAGCTGCCATGTCAATCCCCATTAATATCGCTGAAGGATTCGGACGCTTCTCTGCCAAAGAGAAGGCGCATTTCATACAAATTGCCTTTGGTTCACTCAATGAAGTTATGTGCGAGTTAGAGCTGTCGCAGGACGAGAACTATATTAATGAAGAACAATTAAAAGAATTAGAAAGCCAGATTATACCTATTAACAGACAACTGTCTGCGTTGCACAAATCTATAATAGACAATGGTGATTACAGCCCTTTACAACAAAAGCTTTAATCGTTAAATAGAAACACAACCGCAAAACAATCAAACCTTAATCTTTAATCCTTAATCTTTAATCTGAAATGCAATTTCAATATATCACTTGGAACCCCGACATCATTGCCCTCGACTTGGGCTTCTTCGCTATACGCTGGTACTCGCTCTTCTGGGCGATTGGCCTTGTGTCTGTGTATCTGCTCATGCACAGGCTGTACCGTCAGCAGAAGATAAGCGAGGAACAGTTCGAGCCGATGTTCATGTACTGCTTCATCGGCATTCTGCTCGGAGCAAGACTGGGGCATTGCCTGTTCTACGAGCCGGGCTATTACCTGTCGCACCCCATTGAGATGCTGCTGCCCATGCGCAACGTGCCGGGGCAGGGCTGGACGTACACCGGCTTCGAAGGGCTTGCCAGCCACGGCGGCACGCTTGGCCTGATGATTGCCCTCTGGCTGTACGCCAAGCACGTCGGCCTCAAGTTCCGGCATGTCCTCGACAACGTGGCTATCGTCACCCCCATCTGTGCCTGCGCCATTCGCCTCGGCAACCTGATGAACTCAGAGATCATCGGTCGCCCCACAGACGTGCCCTGGGCCTTCATCTTCGAGAGGGTGGACATGCTGCCGCGCCACCCGGGACAGCTCTACGAAGCCCTTTGTTATGCCATCTTCTTTGGCATACACTGGTTCTTCTACCGTCGCTATCCGCAGAAGGTAGGCAGTGGTTTCTTCTTCGGACTCTGTCTGTTCCTCATCTTCACAAGCAGAATCTTCATCGAATACACGAAGGAGAACCAGGAAGCCTTCGAGGAGGGAATGCTCCTGAACATGGGCCAGTTGCTCTCCATCCCCTTCGTCGTGCTCGGCCTTTACTGCATGGTCAGAGCTTTATCCTCGTCTGAACAGACAAATCGTTCTTCCAAGGGCTGAGGATTCGCTGCAGGCCTGTGCCTTGTTCTTCGCGGTCAAAGTAACGCACCATGCCATAGCGTCCTTCGACCATCCAGCGTCCGCCCTTGCTTTGCCAGCGGCAGGTGAGGATGCCCATCATCCCATGTCCATAATAGGACGCAGAAGACACCGAGCTGTAGAGCGAGGGCTGCGTGACGTAGATGCGGCTCAGGTAGTCGTCGGTGTTGAAATAACCCAACTGACCATTGAATGAAAGGCTCGGCTTGGGAAGCACTAATCGGACGTTCTGCGAGAGCATGAGGCCTTTGCTGCCCAGCACTTCGTGGAAAGAACCTGTGGTCTGAAAGCGCCAAAGCTTCGAAGGCTCACACGTCCACTGCAGCTTGACGCGGTGGTGCGGCTCCATGCGGTCACCGTTTTCCTTGCGCTTGAGCTGATAGCGAGCCAGCAACGTATGCCTTCGCGAAATGGCATAACTGCCTTGCAGCATGAACTCTTGGCCAGTGCTGCTGTGCGTCATGCGGTAGCGCGGCCAGGGATGATGGAAGAAGTCGGCGTAGGCAGTCACCTGCAGTCCTGCCAGAGGTTCGGCTTGCAGGTGCACGAGCACGCCGCTCTCGTTCTGGGCATTGCTGTTCTCGGCAAGCGCACTGCTGTAGAACGAATAGTATTGATAGGCATAGAAGCGCTGGACGGCAGAGAGGATGTAGTTGCGCCCGATGTTCCACGATGCGCGATTGATGGTTGCCCAGCCGCCGGCGGCAGTACTGTAGGCTGCCTCGCCTGCAAAAGACAGGCGGTAGCGTGTGTAGCCGTAGTTCATGCCGACTGCGCCAAAGGCATTTCCCTTAGGATAAATCGCCCTGTATTGCTGGCTGCCGGGGTTGAGGGTACGGCTGAACTTCTGCCAGTAACCCGTCGCACCCAGATGGAAGCCTTTGTTGTACCAGGCAATGTTGCCACCCAGCACCGTGCTTCCCACGTTCCGTTTCTTCTCCCATTCCGATGCTGACCTGTGGTAACCGTCGGTCCGCAAGGTCTGCACCTCGCCCTTGTTCGTCAGTGTGGCGTCGCGCTTTCGGTACGAGCCGAAAGCACTCAGCTTGATATGATTGCCTAAAGCCAGCATGACGGCTGCACCTCTGAGGAAGTTCGTCTCGTCCATCCCTGTCATAGGGCGGATGCCGCCTTGCGTCTTGAGCGGCGGCGTGCTCTTGCTGTTCCAAGTGCTGCCGCCTATCACTAAGCCCTCACCAAACCCGATGCGATAGTCGCCGACCACTGCCTTGTCGAGGATGCCGACGTCGTGCAGCATGGCATATGCGCCGTAGCTGTCGTAGAAACGCTCTCCTGCATCTTTCTCCACTCGCAGTCCCGCCTGAAAGTGCCGGCTGTTGCCCAAGGTGTAACGGATGCGATGGTATAGCGGGTCGCCACGATAGCCGTTCTCCTGTTGCTGCCCTACCCTATAATAAAGAGGTATGTCGAGGCGCGTCGAGAAGTCGTGGCGAAGCCGACTGAACAACCTTTTGTCGGTCTCTTGCTGCTCCGGCTCTGCATACATGAAGAGAGGAATCCACCTGCGCGTCGCGTCGTCGATGAGCGGCACCAGTCGCAACTCGGCCAACGTCTGCATCTGTCCGTGCAGGTAGATGTAGGCGTGAATCTGTTCTATCTGTGCCTCAGACAGAAACGGCAACTGCAGAAGGTCCTCTACAGTTGCCGTGTTGATGTTCAAGGGATGTTCCGAAAGCTCCTTCAACTCCAGCAGATGCTGTTGAAGGTCCTCTTCCTCTGCCCGTTCCACATCGCTCGTGTACTCCTCCACGAAGTCGTCCCAATCATACTTTTGCGCAGCTAAGGAAGACGCGAGAAGCATGAAAAAGAGGAACAGAAGCAGGCGCATCTTACTTCCTATTTCTTTATAGTATATGTGCCAGCCTGATATTCCTTCGAAGTTGTCTCGCCCGGGAGCGTGACTGTGGCTGTGGCGCCTTTAGGAACGGTGAAGGTCCAGGTCCATTGGTCGCCTTTGTACTGCCAAGCGCTCTTGATGGTGCCGGCTGCCGACTTGTACTCTGCCTTGAGATGTCCAAGGCGCTTGTCGGGCACAGGACGCATGATGATGTGTTTGAAGCCAGGCTCCTTCGGGTCGGAAGCAATGCCGGCTGCGGTCTCCCAAAGCCATTCGCAGACGCATCCGTAAGCATAATGGTTGAAGCTGTTCATGCCGCGCGGACCCATGCCTTTGTCCACGGTATAAGAGTTCCAACGCTCCCAGATGGTAGTTGCGCCGTTATCGACGGAGTAGAGCCACGACGGGTTCTTGTGCTGGAAGAGGAGTTCGTAAGCGATGTCCTGCATACCGTTCTCCGTGAGGGTCTGCATGAGGATGGATGTGCCGAGGAAACCTGTCTGCAGACAGTTGTCGTGCTCCTCGAAGTTCTTGCGGAGGCGGGCAATCATGGCGTCCTTTGCAGTCCCCTGAAGCAGGTTGTTCTTGAGGGCGAAGAGTGCCGGCGTCTGCATCGTGTTGAGGATTTCGAGCTTGAAGGAGCCGTCGGCATTGAGGAAGTTCTGTCTTAAATAGTCCTTCGCCTCGGCCTGTATCTTCTCATAGTAAGCGGCGTCTCGGCCAGTGGCACGTGCCATGTCGCTCATCATGCCTGCATCGATAGCCCAGTACGACGCACTAAGGTAGTTCCAATAGACTATCGTTTCGGGCTTCGGCTGCCCGTTCTCGTGGCTGCGTCCGCTGCAGCTCTCCAGGGGTTCGTAGCTTAACCAGTCCGCCCATTGGTAGTTGCCGTTCTCGCCCGTCATTACGTTGTGCTCATACTTGGTCTCGTAGATGTGATTCATGAAGAGGTCCATTGCTTCCCAGTTCTCGTTAACAATGTCTTTGTCGCCAAATTGTTTCCACACCGTCCAAGGCACGATGATGCCGGCATCTGCCCAGCCCAGGCGCATCATGTCGCCGTTGCCCTTGCCGTCACCTGCCCCATATTGAGCGAGAGGTGCGACGCCCGGGAAAGCGCCGGTAGGCGACTGCGTGTCCCTCATGTCCCGCATCCACTTATGGAAGAAGCGGTCTGTGTTGGCGAAGAACGTTCCGGTCTCGGTGAAGACCTGTGTGTCGGCTGTCCAACCCAGGCGCTCGTTGCGCTGCGGGCAGTCTGTGGTGACGGACAGATAGTTGGAGCGTTGACCCCAGACCGTGTTGGAGATGAGCTTGTTGATGTCGTCGCTGCCCGTCATGATAGTGCCTGTCTCCAGTTCCTTCGTGATGGAAGAGACGGGGACGGACTTGATGCTGCGAATCGTGACCTCGTCCGTGGCCGTTATCGACACGAGGCGATAGCCGTAGAAGGTGCTCCGGGGAGTGAACGTCACGAAGCCTTTATTGTCGGCAAACGTGTAGCGGAGTATCATTCCAGTGTCCGGGATGCGAAGGTTGAGGCGGTGGCAGCTGCCTTCCGGCCCGTCCATGCCGCGACTCTTTGCGCCGTTGCCATCGTTCAGAAGCTCGGACGGAAGGCAAGTCAGCACGGTGCCGGCCTTCGCTTTGAACTCGAAGGCGGGTACTGCGGAAGCATTCTGGCCGAAATCGACCACGAGTGTCTCACCCGGACGAACCGTCATGGGCTTACCCGGAGCGAACTCCTCGACGATGTTGACCTTACCGAACTGGTCGTCGGTCGCACCTGTCGTGCCTTTCCAAGTGTAGGCCTTGACGGGAGACAAAGCGAGGTCCCAACGATGATAAATCTCTGCACCATCGGTCGCCCAAACCTTCCCGGGGAATTCCTCATTGATTTCCGGCTGCGAGAAGGCAGCCGCACGCTCCCATCCTTGCGGCAGTCGGGCATCATAGTCCTCGCCGTCGAAGATGGCGGCATGTGTCACAGGACCTGCCACACCAGCCTTCCAGTCCTTCTGGTTCGTGGAAAAAGTTTCCTCGGAGCCGTCAGCGTAAGTCAACAAGAGCACGCCTCGGAAGGCTACCTTCTTGCCAATCATGCCGTCGTGACCGCCCGGGGTGATAATCTTGTCAGCCCACCAACCCGGCACCACCTGCACAGCAAGGTTGTTCTCCTGTCCTGCGCCTTTGTTGAAGGCCTTCGTGATGTCGTAAGTAAAGCTGTACTTCGTCTTCTCGAAGTGCGTGAAGCCGGGCTTCAAGACCTCGTTGCCGACGAGCTGACCATTGACATAAAGCTCGTAGGTGCCCAGCGCGGAGGTCTTCCAGATGGCCCTCTTCACCTTCTTCGCGTTGCGAGGACTGCTGACGAACCAGCTTGCGCCATCGGCCGCACGAGTGCCATCGACGACTTTGCCCGTGACAACCTGGGCATCTTTGGCGCTTATCCATGCCGATTCGTTCCACGGCCCAACCAAATGATAGTCGATGAGTTCGCCGACTGTCTGTTGCGCGTTGCGGGCCAAAGCACTAAGTGCCAGCACTGCAAAAATGATAAAACTCTTTTTCATTGCTTCTGATTATTCTGATTATTCTGATTATTCTGATTACTCTGATTATTCCGATTACTCTGATTATTCTGATTATTCCGATTATTCTGATTATTCCGATTGCTCAGATACTCTGCAAACACCCGCGCTGCGCTCTCCACCTTGCGGGCACAGGGCCGGACGCGGTAGTATTCGGCATTCCGTTCGTCGGGCATACAGGGTTCAAGGGTGTTGAGTTGACTTCCCCCGTCGAGCTTCGGTTCTCCCCCTAAAGGGGGCTGGGGGGTCTTCCTCTGTAACAATTCGGCACAAATGATGCTGCCGTTCCTCTGTCGGAAAGTCTCGAGGAGTTCGCGCACGAGCTGATAGCAAGCAGCCTTCCCTTCACGGTCTTCGCCCCGCGTCTGGCCTTTTTCCAAGCCCGCCAGAATCACCAAAGCGGAGCATGTTCCACACATCATCCGCATCCTGCCCACACCGCCTCCGAAGCCGGCGGCTATCCTCAGCGCCATCTCTTCGTCCAGACCGTAGAGGTCCGAAAAGGCGCACAACACACTCTGGCAGCAGCCGTAGCCCTGCATAAAGAGCTCCACTGCCCGCTGTATGCGGTCTTCTGAGTCAATTTCTCTTGTCATGTTGTTTGCATAGTCGCGACAATTCAATTGCACGGTCGCGACGATGCAATTGCACGGTCGCGATGATGCAACGAATTAAGCACGCGATGTTTTTTGATTCGATATGTTTCGTTCAGTCATTCCACCTGTTCAGTTGCTCCCCTTCACCAGCTTCTTGATGTCGTTCAATCCACTGCAAAGGTACGAATAAGCAAGCACAAAACAAAACTTTTCATCAAAAAAAGGGCATCTGTTCATAAAAACAGATGCCCTTCGCTGGTTTGCATATATTTAAGTTAACAAGCAACAAGTCAAAATATAGACTCTATTATCTTGTCAACAATCTCGTTGAAGTACTTTTCCTTTATGCTTCCCAGACGACGGACTACGTCACGCTCAATGTATCCTGCTATGATTTGGCACTTCACTAAACTTGGTTTGGCAAAGGTATGTCCTACAATCATTTCGTCGGAAAGAGGATAGGAGTACTGGGGATTGAGCCAGTCATTGGAAGTGATGAGGACAAGATAGAACATCCCGTCTTCTGCTTCTTGTAGTTCATCATTTGAAACGATAATGGCAGGATGCGGCTTAAAGGTGCCATCTGGAAAAAGGAAACTGACCTCAACAATGTCTCTTTGATGATATTTCATAGATACCGTGCTATTACCTTCGACATTGATTGCTTTGAATGAGCAAGAAAAGCCTCCCTCTCAGCCCGATGGGCTTCAACGTCCTCCTCAACACTCTTGTCTGGCTGTTCGTCCTTTTGAACGAAGAGACCTGTTGCCAAAAGTGCAGCAAGCTTACGACGTGCAAGGGCATTGTGCTGATTGTATTCTAATGTTACGGTACACATTATATAATATAATTAAGTATGTTTCTGCCTGCAAAGTTAGCTAAATATCCAATACAAGCAAAAGAATCAGCGATTTATTTTACCATTTATCATTTATTCTCCCTAAAGAGGGTTAGGGGGTCCAAGAATGTTTGATGGGAATGCTCCTTCCCCTTAAGGGAGGGCTGGGGAGGGGCTTTATGAACTCCCTTTGACGAGCTTCTTGATGTCGTTCAACTTGCTGAGTGCTTCGAAGGGGG
>OMSJ01000162.1 GCA_900313705.1 uncultured Prevotellaceae bacterium | reverse complement strand
GGAGAATCATGATGGTGTGAAGACAGTATCCGAGACAGCAGAGAATCGCAGAGAGGTGTATGTGTCGTACGTGAATATCGGCCTGAGTAATGGTGTGCGTATAGAACACCACAGGCTGAGTTACGGTGAGCTGGTATGTTTCATTAATAAGCTTCAGTCACTATGTTCAGCATAACCGGCGCGACGAAATTCAAGTTTATCCCCAACTACCGGGATATGCGTGGAGGGTATGACAAGCTTCACGGCGTGGTCTGTTCCCTTGCCGGGCATCAGGAGGAAGGCACCGCCTACGTGTTTACGTCCAGGAACCAGAAGCTGGTGAAGATTATCCGTCATGAGCATAATGAGTGCCAGCTTTATATTCAGCGTTTCGACCATGGCATGAGTTTCGTAAGACTTGAGTTCACCGGTGACAAGCCGATGTATGTACTTGAGTGGAAGTACTTGACTGCATTGCTGAGCTGTCCGGTCATCAGGAGGATCGACTCGAGAGAAGCGAAATGCGGGGTATGAGCGGCAGCACAGTATTTCCGGATGTTAAAAATACATAATTCCATGCTTTGGTTTAAAGTTAATTGATTATTCAAGATATTGACTTCCAGGTTGTTGCGCACGCAAAGCCATTCGCCTTTGAACCCTCGTAAGGCCATCTCTGACGTTGTGTCTTAGTGTGCCGTGTGGGATTGTATTACAAGGGACTCCGAGGGTCTTAAATGAGCGCAAATGCTTGATGTATAGGATGTTAAATAGTGTTTATCTTGTTGCAGATGCCGTGAAAGTTGCGTACCTTTGCATAGCAAAAGTTCCATATTATGGCAGATCGGCATATAGACATAGAGCGCATGATAATGCAGGCCCATTACAAGCTGCAGCTGGAAGCAGAGGCATCGTCTGTAAAGGGCGGACAATTGTCTGATATGGAACGTGAGGATTACCAGAAAAGGATAAATGACCTGCTTGATGCAGTCAGTACCCTGCTTGATGCGAACAGGGCGATGGGAGAGAAACTGGATAAGACCACTGCAGCCTATGACGACCTGAAGGCCAAGTATGAAAAGCTGGTTGGTGAACTAGCCATGCGCAAGCGTGACAAGTATGGCAAGTGCAATGAGAAGCCGAAAGCCTCCACGTCCTCTGATGGCGGAACAGACAAGACGAAGGATGAAGATGAAGAGGACTACATCGAGAAGGGGAGCAAGAACGACACTCCGGCAGCCGATGATGATGTAGCCGAAGAAGTTGACAGCACTAGAACAGAGCCGCAGGAGAAGAAGCTCCGTGACCTGAGCAACCGCCCTGAACACTATAGCACCATGCATGCGGATGTATGCGTAGTGCATGACTGCGACATCGACAGATTGGATGAGATGGGCCTCGAGTTTATCCGCTACACAAGACCCGTAGACCAGTTTGACCGTGTCAGCGTGACGCGCCAGGACAGATACCTGTACGCCTGGGTCCGTGACAAGAAGACCGGCAGGGAGTTTGCATTCTTCGTTCCCAAGTCAAGGGAAGACGAGAAGCGTGAACGCGTGTTTGTCAACGAATCAAGATATGATGCTCCAAGTCTCGTGCCTCATACGAGTGCCACCTATTCCATGCTTTCCGACCTGGGCGTAAACCGTTTCCAGTATGCACTTTCAAGCGGCCGTGAGATGTACCGCATGTGCAATGAGAAGATGAGCATGTGCAAGCAGAGCGTATTGAACTGGCTTGCCCGTGGTGCAGAGCTGCTTGAAGGCGGCAAGAAGTACATAAAGAAGATGCTGCTGAAAATGGGTACAAGCATCTACTGTGACGAGACGTGGGTTTGGACCAAGGCCTTGATGCCCGATGGGACATACAAATATGTGAAGCGCTACATGTGGGTCATCGTCAATCTGACGACGAAGGTGTGCTATTATCTTTTCGGTCGCAGGAAGCGGAAGGTGATAGAGGAATTCCTCGGCGATTTCAAGGGAACGCTGATGACAGATGCCTACAATGCCTACGCCTATTTCAACAAGCTTCACGGATGTATACATGTATGCTGCTGGGCACATTTGAGGCGGATATTCTGGTCGGCGTTGAAAGACTATAATGATGAACAGGCCCAACAGTTTATAGACTTGATAGGCATCTTGTACAAGGTAGAGCTGGAGAGTATCCTTCTGCACCGTACGGAAGAGGAGGTCCTGACGGCCAGGAAACAGGAGTCAATACCCGTGCTCATCGAACTCGACCAGCGAGCGATGGCACTTTTATCCAAGATAAAGAGCAAAGAGGTGAAAGCCTCCAGTAAGTTGGAGCAGGCGTTGAATTACATGCGCAACAACTGGAGGGAGCTGACAGCCTATAAGGATATCGGAAGTGTCTTAATCGACAACAATTGTTGCGAACGTGCCGTTCGTCCATTCACCAACCTGCGGAAGAGCTTTGGTGGCTTCAGCAGTGAGAGGAGTGGCGAGGTGGCAGCTGCATGGCTCACCTTCATAGAAACCTGCAAGCTCCAAAAGAAAGCAGCACTTGATTTCTTCAACGGCTTCTTTAGGATGGTGATCGAGGGCAGATGTGATTATGAGCTCATAGCCCAGGAGGCATTAGGTTAAATTGTATTAAAAACAAAAAAATCTCCAATTTCTTTGGAACACTCGGAACCCCAGTAAATACTGGGGCTATGGCTCGTTGCCAAAAAGGGGTTGGATGCTTACCACGAAGCGGTTGTAGGAGACAACCTGCGGGAACAGGTGGCGAAGGTTCACGCAGACCTCATTCAGATAGAAATGCTTCAGGCAACGATAGCCAGAATTGTGGAACAGTATCATAATGGTCATAATCTCGGGAACAGAGAGCTT
>OMSJ01000037.1 GCA_900313705.1 uncultured Prevotellaceae bacterium | reverse complement strand
CTATTTCGAAGCAGGCAGTCCGCTTATCTGGCGACTCGGTGCAATTGCACTCACACTCCTTGGCATCGGTCTGCCTCTTCCTATTATATATATAGTAATGTGGCTCGTGACGCCTGCTGCCATTACGCCGGAAGACCGTCTGCGTCAACAAGGTAAGGAAGTGACACCCGACAATCTTGTTCAGCAGGTAAAGAACGATTCGGAGCCTGTTATTGTGAAGGACGAAAACAAGGGATGTCTCGTGGGTTGCCTCATCGTTGCGGGCATCTGCATTCTGTTGCCCTTCATCTTCTTCTTTTCCATTTGGGGAAAATTGCTGTTCGACATCTGGTCGTTTTAGCTAATCCTTCTCCCTTTGCTCTCTTTGCAACGCTTCCCAGCCGCTGCGGTCCTGCCATTGGACGAAGAGCGTCTTGAAGGAGTCGCCTTTCAGTCGTTTCTTGCCCAGTGAGATGCGTGCATAGGTGGAAGACCACTCCTCGAGGTTCCGCTCGTGCGTGTAGTCCCATGAACTATACTTGCGGCGAAGCTGTTTGCGAATCTGCTTGCTCTTCATCAGAAGTCCGACCTCATTGCCTTCCATCTCGACAAAATAGACGATGACGAGGTGAACGGTGTGGGAACGTGGCGTGGCATGAACCTCCAGCTTAGCTCCGATGCCGTCGAAGAGTCCCGTCAGGGTGGTGCATTCGTTGTCCTCGTCCTCGAAGACAAACCCCTTTACTTCCAACGAATCCACAAACTCGTCCCTGTCCCCTCCGAGGGGAAGGCCAAGAAAGAGGGAATGTCTCTGTGCCTGAGCGCACAGGGACATTCCAGTCAAGATAAGGGCAATGAGTAGATGCTTCACTTAATCACGTATTTTCTTCCTTCCTGTACCACGATGCATCCTTTCTGTTCATGGGCGATGCGCTTCCCGCTTAGAGTGTACGTCGGAAGGTTTTTAGGATTGCTTTTCTTCCGTTTTCCGTTCCTTATCTCCTTGATGCCGGTCTCGTCGTCATCGTCAATCGTGAGGACATCGCCTTGCTTCACGTTAGGGATGGTATAGATGCCGGCGTTGACGATAGGTGCAACTGGCTCATCGTTCAGTCGGAAGGTGTAGCGTGGGCTGCTCAGCTTGTCGTAGCGGATGCGCAGTGGCTGACCGGCGTGGCTGGTGATGACGGCGCTGGTGATGGCACCGTCTTTCCAGGTCTCGCTAACGGTGAAATTGCCTTGTGCCTTGAGTCCGCTGACGCTGCCTTCGCTCTTCCATGCGGAGGGTAGGGCAGGAATGAGGGTGATGACGTCGTCGTAGGACTGCAGGAGCATCTCGCAGATGCCGCTGGTGCAGCCGTAGTTGCCGTCTATCTGGAAGGGTGAGTGGGCATCGTAGAGGTTGTAGTAGCAGCCGCCGTAGTTACCCATCTCGATGACATAGCTGCCCGAGTGACGCAGAGCCAGCGAGAGGTTCTTGCGTGCGCGGTCACCGTCGAGGCAGCGGCTGTAGGTGTTCGTCTGCCATCCCATCGACCATCCCGTCACGTCGCCGTTGCGGGCAATCTGTCCGTTGTAGGCTGCCTGGAAGAGGCGCTTGCCTTCCGTGGTTTGGTCGAAGGCGCTGACTTGTGAGAAGGGATAGAGGCACATGAGGTGTGAGAGGTGCCGGTGACCAGGGTCTGAAAGCGGGTTGTTCTTCCACTCCGAGATGCAGGTCTTGCCGTTGTATGTCTCTGTCCAAAGGCCACGGTCGAACTTGTCGTAGAGGTCCTGGATGGCTGCTATGTCGGATGCGGAGAGAGGTGAGTCGCTGCCGAGCTCGGCATGTCCCTTCATCACTTCGTCCAATACCTCGTAGCTTGTCTGCTGGGCAAATGCCGTCACGTCGTAGGGGCCGTGTTCAGGACTCCATTCGCCGGTGATTTCGTACAGACCCTTGCTGTCCTTTGTGGCAATGGACTTGGTGAAGAGGGCGCATTGGTACATGACGGGCAGGGCTTTCTTCAGGAACTCGCGGTCCATGGAGTATTTGTAGTAGCGCCAGAGGTGTGTGCAGTACCAGGAGCCGCAGGTCTTGATGGAGCCGTTGCACCAGGTCGATGTGCCGCCGAAGATGTTGTTCTCCACAGCTACCATCCAACCATTGGCGCCCTTCACACTCTTTGCCAACTGATACCAAGGCGAGTTGCTGCCAGGAGCGCCCAGGTCGAGGATGTGGTTGAGGAAGGGCAGATGCATCTCCGAGAGGTTTGTTGGGTCGGCGGGCCAGTAGTTCATCTGCACATTGATGTCGGCATGGATGTCGCAATGCCAGAAGCTGGTGTTGCTGCGGTCGTTCCAGATGCCTTGCAAGTTCGACGGCGCATGGATGGTGGTGTCGAGGTTAGCACCGATGGTGAGGTAGCGGCCATACTGGAAGTAGAGTGCTTCGAGGAAGAGACCGTCGCTGCTCGTCTTGTTCTTTTCCGAAGCGTTGTAGAACTTGATGAGGTCCTCTGTCGTCTTCGTCGAAGAGCCGCCGAGGTTCAGGCTGACGCGGTTCATCAGCGCGCTGTGCCGTGCGGTGTGGCTGGAGAGCAAGGTGCTGTAGCCTTTGTCGAGCGCATCGTTCACGCGTGAGAGGACAAGAGAGGAGAGGTCGGAAGCCGTCTGCCCGCTTACGCAGCTTGCCTTGCTTGCATCGTAGTCGGTGGCTGCTGCCATGACGATGTCTGTCCATGTGGCTCCGCTGACGCGAATGCCTTCTGTCGTGACGTTCAGTGTGCCGTCTGTCTTCACCTTGAAGCGGGTGTCGTACCTGACAATCTGCAGCTTGCCGGAGAAGGTAGCAGATGCTGTGCCGTCGCTTTCCGTGGTGTATGTGACGTTGCCGGCATTGATTTGTGTGTCGGGAGCATAGCTGATGCTCAGCGTCATCTGCTCCTGGCCGTCTGCTTCGTAGTGTGCGACGAAGACGTGGTCTGTGGCAGAGGCGAAGTAGCGGCGTTGGTAAGTGGTCTGCTTGCTTGGCGACTGGAAGTTGACGCCTGCTACACCGTCGATGATGTCTAGGTAGCGGCTGTAGTTCTCGATGGGCTTGCCGTCGGAGGCAGCAGCGGAGAAGGTGTTGCTCTGGTCCTTGACGAGTATCGAGCCGAAGTTCTGGAAGTAGCCTTGCCCGTTTTGGCTGCCGTTGGTGTTGTAGCCGCTCCAGAGAGTCTTCTCGTTGAACTGGATGTCGTCGCAAAGCACGCCGCCGCGAATGGTCGCTCCTACCTGACCATTGCCCATGGGCAGGGAGTATTCCATCCATGTGTCGGAGACGCCGGTGGCAGTGGCTGGGATGTCGTACCAAAGGGAGAAGTCGTGGATGTCGGTCGGGCGTGTGCCTTTCTGTCCTACGCAGAACTCACTGGGCAAAACGTCGGCTTCGGCAATAAGGCAGATGATGTTGTTGCCGTCGGCTGCCTGCCATAGTCCTATCTCTTTGCCAGCACCTGTTCCGCCCCATTGGTTGAAGTAGCGGTTGGCTTGTGAGGCAGCTCCCACCCATGTCATCTCGTAGTAGCCGACATAGTTGGCGTTGGTGGTCTCCTCGATGGTGAATCCGTTGGCGTCTGCTGCTTGGCGTGCCTTGAGCCGACTGCCGTCGTAATAGACGTAACGGCCAGAGCCTTTGTTGACAAGCTGGAATCCCTTTTCATTGCCCACAAGTTTCCACAACTGGCTCTTCTCTCCGTATCTGCGGGTCTGCGTCGTGATGTTCTGCTGGGCTCCCATGTCCTGAAGCACGAGGCTGGAATTGGCAAAGGTGACGTAGTAGTAGTTGTCCTCTTGCTCGCTGGTGGAGAAGAAGTCCTCGGGGATGCCTTGTATGGTGAAGATGAAGCGTGAACCGGCATCGCTGCTGCCTGCTGCGTTGTCCCAGTATGCAAGGTAGTTGCCACGCTTGTTCCAGTACTTGTTGGCCGAGCCGTGGTCTTTTATCCAGAAGCCGTTTTCGTTCTTGCCTTTGTCGAACTTTGTGACGCTTCTCGTGCTGTTCTCGGCCACCATCTTGGCTCGGCCTTGTGCCTCGTTGCCTGTCATGCCCAGGACATAGTTGCCGCCTCGGGCTTTGTTGTAGAAGGAATAGCCGTCGGTTTCGTTGCCGATGAAGGTCCAAAGACCATTGTCGCTCGTGTCTTCTGTCGTATTGCTCAGCAAGAGATTCAGGCCGTCCATGTAGCCTGACTTAGTGCTTAAGTAGCCACCGTTTGCGACCTTGATTGTGTACCATCGTGCGTTTGTCAGGTCGGCTGCTCCAGCAAAATGAAGAGTGAAGAGTGAAGAGTGAAGAATTAATAAAAGTAGTATGCGCTTCATGATATATTGTTGTTTTAGTTTCGTTATTCCGATATTTCGTTATTTCGATATTTCGTCATTACCCTTCCCTGAGGAAGTCAAGCATTTCGAATATCTCTTCCTTGTTTGCCTGCTGATTGATGCGTATGTCTCCGATGTCGGCCAGCAGGGTGAAGTTGATGATGCCGCCTTCGTTCTTCTTGTCGTGAGTCATAAACTCATAGAGATGCTCGTACTGCTTGCAGTCGATGTTCGGGTCGCCATATTGCTGACGGATGAACTGGACCGTCTGCCGGAACTTGTCCTTCGGGAAGCCGCATTTCACGACGCTCAGATAGAGCTCGCAGATAAGTCCCCATGCCACCGCGTAGCCGTGCAGGACAGGTCGTCCCTGCTCGAGGGCCAGACTTTCGAGAGCATGACCTGCGGTGTGGCCGAGGTTCAGCGCCTTGCGGAGCCCTTTTTCCGTCGGGTCTTCCTCGACGATGCGTTGCTTGATGGCGACACTCTTTGCCACCAGCGCACCGATGTGTTGCCATTGACCATTGACCATTGAGTGTTGCGCATTGTGTCTTTCAGAGGAAGCTTCGGGCGTAGCCAAATGGTCAAAGGTTAATGTTGAATGTTCGATGAGAGTCGGGTCGAAGCAGAGCAGCTCAGCCCAGCTCTCGGCATCGCTGATGAGGCCGTGCTTCAGCATCTCAGCATAGCCGGAGAGGATGTTCTCCATGTCGAGCGAACAGAGGAACTCGCTGGAGATGATGACCGAAGCAGGGGAACTGAACACCCCGATTTCGTTCTTCAAGCCACCGAAGTTGATGCCAGTCTTCCCGCCCACGCTGGCATCCACTTGGCTGAGCAGCGTCGTTGGGATATTGATGTAGGCCAGCCCACGCTTGAACGTGCTGGCAGCGAATCCTCCCAGGTCCGTCACCATGCCGCCCCCCAGATTCAACATAAGCGAGTGACGCGTGGCGCCGCCCTTCTGGAGAGACGACCAGACATGAGAGAGCGAGTCGAGCGTCTTGTTCTCGTCCGTATCGCCGATGGTAATCATCTCTGCTGTCCCCAGACATGGGAGAGCACTTACCAACGGCCAGCATAACTTCAGCGTGGTCGTGTCCGTGAGCACGAACAGGCGGTCGTGCGGCTGACGCCGGATGGCTTCTTCTACATCGTGCCGCAGGTCCTGGCTTATAATTACATCGTTGAGCATTGGAGAATAAACATTTCTTCATGCAAAGATACACATTATATATATTATATAAGAGAAAAGGAAAAGGGGAAAAGGTGAAAAGAAAGAAAAAAGAAAAAAAGTGCGGGAAATGTTTGGCAGTTCAGCGAAAAAGCTGTACCTTTGCACGCGCAATTCCAAAAGAAATGCATGATGGCGGGATAGCTCAGCTGGTTAGAGCGTCGGATTCATAATCCGGAGGTCGTGGGATCGTGACCCACTCCCGCTACGAAAAGGACCTACACACCGTGCAGGTCCTTTTCGTATGTTGTCGCCGCCCCAGACAGCCGCCCGGCCCTCTGGGTACGCAGGTCAGCGGATTGTTTTGCTCTGCGGATTTACTTGGTTGGCATGAGCATGCTAATCAAGAATAAAGTGTCGCCAGTCTGTATATGAAGAATTTGGTATTCCCCACGCTTAAAGGACGAATCTCAGCAGGTCGGCAACGACAAAGGTGCTGCCGCCAATGAAGATGAGGTCATCGTCGGAGGCTGCGGCTTGGGCTGCCTGATAGGCGGACACGACGTCCTTGTAGATAGAGAATTGCCTCGCTTGTGCCTGGCCGCTGGGAAGGGAGTTGAAGACGGAGATGGCTTTCTGCGCTAACTCCTCTGCCGGCATAGCCCGCTGCACGGAGGCTTGGGTGAAGTAAAAGACGGCATCCTTCGGCAACATGCTGAGCACCGTGCTCACATCCTTGTCGCTCACCATGCCAATCACTATATGCAACCGCTTGTGGGGCGTCTGCTGCAATTGCTTAGTGATGTACTGCATCCCGCCGACATTATGTCCTGTGTCGCAGATGGTGAGCGGCTTCGTGCTGATGGTCTGCCATCGCCCCATGAGGCCAGTCATAGTAGTCACATCGGCAAAACCTTTCTTCACGGCCTTGTCGCTAATCTCAATCCCTTGCTCCCGAAGCAAATGGACTGCAGTCAAGATGGTGCGTCGGTTCTTCTCTTGGCACAAACCTGTCAGTGCAAAGGCCCTCTCTAACTCCCCCTCAAAGGGGGAGAAAAATAAGTCTCCCTTTAAGGGAGATTTAGAGGGTCTGTCCTCTGCGAAGGTGATTGGTGCTCCTACCTCCTCAGCCTTTTTCTGGAAGACTGCTTTCACTTCTTTGTTGATGTTTTCACCAATGCAGACGGGGACGCCCGCCTTGATGATGCCTGCCTTCTCGCTCGCTATTTTGGGGAGCGTGTCGCCGAGGAACTGCACGTGGTCGAAGCTGATATTGGTGATGACGGAGAGCACGGGTGTGATGATGTTGGTGCAGTCCAGCCTGCCGCCCAAGCCGACTTCTATCACGGCAAAGTCAACCTTCTGCTCTGCAAAGTACTGGAAGGCGAGGGCTGTGGCAAGCTCGAAGAAGGAGAAAGACAGACCCTCTAAATCTCCCTTAAAGGGAGACTTCTTTTTCTCCCCCTTTAAGGGGGAGTTAGAGAGGGTCTTTACGAACTCCACGACTCGCTTCTTGCTTATCATCTTGCCGTTCACGCGAATCCTTTCGCGGAAGTCAACAAGATGCGGACTTGTATAGAGCCCGACGCGATAGCCTTGTGCCTGCAGGATAGCGGCAAGGGTGTGAGTGACAGAGCCTTTGCCATTCGTGCCGCCCACGTGTATGGTGCGGTATTGCCGATGCGGATGCCCGAAGTACTCGTCGAGGGCAAGTGTGCCACCGAGTCCCTCTTTATACGCCGCTGCCCCTACGTTCTGGAACAAAGGGGCAGAGTCGAACAGATATTGAACTGCGGAGTTATAAGTCATCTTTTCGTTCTTTCGTTCTTTCGTTATAACGACATTACGACATTACGACATTACGACATTACCCTTATTCAAACATCTTCTTGAATTTGTTGAAGAAGTTGCTCTTTGCCGTTGCTCCTGGCTTCATGTTGTCGCTGGTGCGGAGCTTCTCGATGGCTTCCTTCTCGTCGCGTGAAAGGTTTTCGGGGATATAGACGCCTATCTGCACGATGAGGTCGCCTGTGCCGTAGCCATAGCCTTGCACGACGGGCAGTCCCTTTCCGCGAAGGCGCATGGTCTTGCCTGGTTGTGTGCCTGGGTCAATCTTTATCTTCACTCTGCCGTCGATGGTAGGCACTTCTGCCGTTCCGCCCAGAATGGCTGTGGGAACGTCGAGCAGCAAGTTGTACTGCAGGTTCTGTCCGTCGCGAAGCAGTTCGGGATGTTCTTCCTCGATATAGACCTGTATGTCGCCTGGCACACCGTTCCAGCGAGCGGCATTGCCCTTGCCGCGCTCGTTGACGACCATGCCTTCCTGTACGCCGGCAGGTATCTTTATTTCCACTATCTCTTCGCCCTTGACGATGCCTTGCCCGCCGCACTGTTTGCACTTGTTGCGGATGACGGAGCCCGTACCGCCGCAGGCTTCACACTGTGTCTGCGTCTGCATGTGGCCGAACATCGTGTTCATGGTTCGGTAGGTGGCACCTGTGCCGTTGCACTTCGAGCATGTTTCCTTCTTGCCGTCCTCGCTGCCGCTGCCGTTGCAATGCGGACAGGTGACGTACTTGTTTATCTTGAACTTCTTGGTGACGCCTGTAGCTACTTCGTTTAGGTTGACACGTACCTTGAGCCTGAGGTCGGAACCTTTCTCCACATGCCTGCCGCCTCTGCTGCCACCGCCAAAGCCACTAAAGCCGCTGAAGCCACCAAACGATGCACCGCCGCCGCCAAAGAGGTCGCTGAAGACATCGCCAAACATGCTGAAGATGTCGTCGGTGGACATGTTTTGATAGTTGCTGCCTGCACCACCCACTCCGGCAAAGCCGAACTGGTCATAGCGCTGACGTTTCTGGGGGTCGTGGAGGACATCGTATGCCTCGGCAGCCTCCTTGAACTTCTCTTCAGCTTCCTTCTTCTCGGCATCACTCTTGCCAGCTTGGCGGTCGGGGTGATACTTGATGGCGCACTTCTTGTATGCGCTCTTTATCTCTGCATCGCTGGCTGTCTTACTGACACCCAGCACTTCGTAGTAATCTCTCTTCTCCATATTGTATAAATTCAAAATTCAAAATTCAAAATTCAAAATCATGCTACGCCCTGCAAACAAGCGAAGGAAATAATTATGAATTATGAATTGTTAATTATGAATTGTTCAGACTCCCACAACTACCTGTGCGTGACGAATCACCTTGTCGTTCAACTTGTAGCCCGTCTGTGTGCAGTCCATCACTTTGCCCTTAAGCTCGGGTGTGGGAGCAGGCAACTGTGCTACTGCTTCGTGTACGTCAACGTCGAAGTCTGCCTCTTTTGTGTCAATGATGCTTACGCCTTGCTTGCCAAGTATGTCCATGAACTTCTTATAGATAAGTTCTACGCCTTCAAGTACGGCACTAACGTCGTCGGCTTGCTTCATGTTCTTCAAGGCGCGTTCCATATCGTCGAGGACAGGCAGGATGGTGACGATGGTTTTCTCTCCACCATTGAGGATGAGGTCGGTCTTTTCCTTGATGGTGCGCTTGCGGTAGTTGTCGAACTCAGCTATTTTGCGAAGCAGTTGGTCCTTGAGGCTTGCAATCTCGGCGTTGGCAGCTTCAAGCTGTTCCTCGGCTGTTGCCTCATGCTCCGGCGTCTGCTCCTTCTCTTCCTGTGTGTCTTGTTCAGTCTCAGGTGCATCCTGAGTTGCTTTCTTCAGTTCTTCTTCTATGTTTTCTTCTTTCATCTTGTTGTACTTTATCCAGTTTGCTTTGCTACAATAAGTGTGCCAATCGACGGTTTGTCAGTTCTGTGTGCCGTACAATTTCTCTTTTTGCTCCTTGATGGCCTCGCTGCTGATGTATTCGTCGTATTCCATGAGCTTGTCGATGATGCCGTTTGGTGTGAGCTCGATGATGCGTGTGGCGACGGTCTCGATGAATTCGTGGTCGTGGCTGGCGAAGAGGATGTTGCCCTTGAAGAGCTTGAGGTTGTTGTTGAAGGCCTGTATGCTTTCGAGGTCGAGGTGGTTCGTTGGGGTGTCGAGGATGAGGCAGTTGGCGTTCTTGAGCTGCATACGTGCTATCATGCAGCGCATCTTCTCACCACCCGAGAGGACGTTGACCTTCTTCAGCACTTCTTCTCCCGAGAAGAGCATCCTGCCGAGGAATGCCTTGAAATAGACTTCGTTGCCTTCTCCGTACTGGCTGAGCCAATCGACAAGGTTGAGTTCGCTCTGGAAGAACTCAGTATTGTCGAGCGGCAGATATGCTGTTGTGATGGTGATGCCCCAGTTGAAGGTGCCGGCCTGAGCCTCGCGGTTGCCGTTGATGATTTCGAAGAGCGCTGTCATAGCCCTTGGGTCGCGGCTGAGGAAGACCACTTTGTCGCCTTTCTCTACGGTGAAGCTGACGTTGTCGAAGAGCACGGTGCCATCGTCGCTGACGGCTTTCAGTCCTTCCACTTCGAGGATTTGGTTGCCGGGCTCTCGGTCCATCTGGAAGATGATGCCAGGGTACTTGCGTGTGGAAGGCTTGATTTCCTCGATGTTGAGTTTCTCGAGCATCTTCTTGCGGCTGGTGGTCTGCTTGCTCTTTGCCACATTGGCTGAGAAGCGGCGGATGAACTCCTCCAGCTCCTTCTTCTTCTCCTCGGCCTTTGCCTTTTGGTTCTGTGCCTGACGGAGTGCAAGCTGTGAGCTCTGATACCAGAAGCTGTAGTTGCCTGCGAACATGGTTACTTTGCCAAAGTCGATATCGACGGTGTGTGTGCAGACGCAGTCGAGGAAGTGACGGTCGTGACTCACGACGAGTACCGTGTGCTCGAACTCGCTGAGGTACTGCTCCAACCATTGTACGGTGTCAAGGTCGAGGTCGTTGGTCGGCTCGTCGAGCAGCAGGTTGTCGGGATTGCCGAAGAGTGCCTTTGCCAGCATGACGCGCACTTTCTCCTTACCTGATAGCTCGCCCATGAGCTGGTAGTGCTTTGCTTCCTTGATGCCGAGGCCGGAGAGTAGGGCAGCGGCGTCGCTTTCTGCTTCGTAGCCTCCCATTTCGGCAAACTTCTCTTCGAGCTCTGCTACGCGGATGCCGTCCTCGTCCGTGAACTCCGACTTGCTGTAGAGTGCCTCGCGTTCCTTCATGACTTCCCACATCGTGGTGTGTCCCATGAGGACGGTGTTGAGCACAGTCTCCTGGTCGTACTGGAAGTGGTCCTGGCTGAGGACGCTGAGCCTCTCGCCCGGGCCAAGTTCTACTGTGCCTTTTGTTGGCTCCAGCTCACCGCTGATGGCTTTCAGCAAGGTTGACTTGCCTGCACCGTTTGCACCGATGACACCGTAGATGTTGCCACTTGTGAATTTCATGTTGACGTCCTTGTAGAGGACACGTTTGCCGAACTGCACGGCGATATTGGAAAGGGTTATCATCTCTTTTATTTACTATTTGACGATTTAGGATTTACAATTTATTCTCCCCCTTGGGGGAGTTAGAGGGGGCTTTACCTTATTCGTAATATCTCTCCCACCTGCACGGCGTGGGGTTCGTCCCACTCGTTCAGTTCGCAGAGCGACTCCAGGCGGATGCCGTAGAGCTGAGCGATGTCGAAGAGGCTCTGGTTCTCCTCTACGATGTGTATGGGGTTCTTGCGGAATTCGCGGGAAGCACACTTGCGCTTCTTCTTCAGGTAGATGATGTCGCCTGCCGTGGGAGCATAGTCGCGAGGCAAGTCGTTGTATTTGTAGAGCTTGCGCAGGCTTAGGCCTGTCTTCTTGCTGATGGTGGCCATGTCGTCGCCTACCTCGATGACGATGAAGTCGTTCTTGTTGTTGTGATAGATGATGTGGCGCTGGAAGAAGTCGTCCACGATGACCGGCTGAGGCGTAGCCGCAGAGGACTTCGAGCGTAGCTTGCCTTTGTCGAACTGGTGAAGGTTGTACATCTCGATGGTGCGGATGAGTGCCTCGGCGTAGGCAGGATTGGTGGCATAGCCAGCCGCTTTCAGTCCTCGAGCCCAGCCTTTGTAGTCGGTTATGCTGAGCCGGAAGAGTCCCTGATAGCGTTTCCCTTGCAGGAACTTCGAGTGGTCGATGTAGCTCTCGCGAGCGTTCTTGTACTTGCGGAAGCGGTCGTTGGGCCGGTCGTCGCTCTGGACGATGTACGGCCCTGTCCACGAACCTCCCACCTTGATGCCGAAGTGGTTGTTGGCTTGCGTAGCCAGCCTGCTGCGACCGGCATTGCTCTCCAGCAGCCCTTGCGCCAGGGTGATGCTGGCTGGGATGTGATAGTCGCGCATCTGCTCGATGGCCCAGTCCTTGTATTTGTCGATGTATGTCCAATATGCCTGATTGGTACGTTGAGCCCAAATCATTGAGCATTGGACGTTGAACATCGAGCAAGGCGCAATGAACAGGAGCAGAAATAGTAGTAAAAGGATGTGCTTTTTCATAATACGGGCGCAAAGATACGAAATTTTATTGAACATTGACCATTGAACTGAAAAATTATTCGTAACTTTGCGCTGTATTTAACCAATGTCAATTTCCAATAATCAATTTTCAATGATTGAACGTAAGATAGAGGCTATATTTCGCATCTTCGAGATGGATGAACTTAGCGAGGAAGACCGCCAGTTGGTAGAGTCAGCCAAAAACGCCACTTCAGGCAGCTATGCACCCTACAGCAAGTTTCATGTCGGAGCAGCCGTACGCCTCGAGGACGGTACGGTGGTCATCGGCTCCAACCAGGAGAATGCGGCCTATCCATCGGGCCTCTGTGCAGAACGGACAGCTCTTTTTGCCGCCGGTGCGCAGCATCCCGACGTGCCGGTTGTGGCATTGGCAATTGCAGCCAGGAAGGGCAAACGCTTCCTGCCTCAGCCCGTCTCGCCATGCGGCGCCTGCCGCCAGGTCATCTCTGGGGTCGAGGAGCGCTACGGATGCCCCATCCGTATCCTGCTCTACGGCACGGAGGGCACGCTCGTCTCCGAAGGCATCACGCCCTTGCTGCCCCTCCGCTTTGTGGAGAACGACATGAACGTGTAGCATCAGAAATCACGACACCGTTTTGCGTCGGAACGGGGTCCAGAAGGACGCGACGTGCCATGTTTCCCCAATAAGTACACGTACTTCTTCAAATAAGTACACGTACTTCCTCAATTAGGTACACCTAATTAGACCACCTCGCCACAGTTGTAATTTGCTGTTTTCTGTGCTTTGTTTGACGGATTATAGTGCTACCTTGACACTATGTTTGCTCTGCCTTAACTAGGATAGCTTTCTATCTTACTGATTATCAATGCTCGCTTGGTTTAAGCCCGTTTCTTGCATTTGGGGTAGGAAAGTGCCATCCGCACAAAAAAAGGCCGTCAGAAACGGCACAGCTGCGAAAAATCCTAACAAACCTGACAAGGTTCGTGTCAGAACTGGAAGTAGATGAACGGTTGCATCTCGGCGCTGACGAACTGGTAGATGATGAGGACGGCCAGGATGCAGACAATCGACATGACGGGCAGAGGCAGAGAGGCGAAGGCCAGACGGTAGCGGCGTTTCCAGTCTTCTGGCAGCCAGTGGATTATCATGCCGAGCAGGAAGAGCAGGAAGACGCTGCGATAGGTGCTGATGATGGCCCACTCGTTGCCTGTCCAGCGCGAGCCGATGCGCGTCACCATCTGGCTGGCTGTCTGCCAAGCCTGCTGGTTGGCTGTCGCTGGGTCGAGGTTACTGCCCGAGCGGAAGAAAAGGCGCGTGAAGGTGATGAAGGTGAAGGTGACGAGGATGGACCAAGAAGACCCCACCCATCCTCCCCTTAAAGGGGAGGTGTTCTCCCCCTTTAAGGGGGAGTTAGAGAGGGTCTTTAGCCAGGCGCTTACGGCAATGAATCCCGTGAAGCAGAGCAGGATGCGCCAGAGCGGTGCTGGCCAGAAGATGGTGAGCGACCAGCAGCCTAAGGCGACAATGGTTGTGGCGATGGCGCGGTGGAGGGGCTTGGCATCGCGCCAGAACTTATAGACTATCATGCCTACGCCGTTCAGTCCGCCCCAGATGAGGAAGTTCAGGCTTGCTCCATGCCAAAGACCGCCCAGCAGCATCGTAATCATGCTGTTGAGGTTGGCATAGATCTTCTTCCTCCTGTCAGGACAGCGCCAAGCCGTCACGATGACGGAAACGGCCAGCAGCAACGCTCCGAGTGCTACCCAGACGTTGCCGCTCAATATCAGGGCTGAGAGGGTAAGTGTAGCTATCCAGAGGTATGTGCCGAAGGTGATGTTGCGGTTACCGCCAAGGGGGATGTAGAGGTAGTTCTGCAGCCAGCGGCTCAGACTGATGTGCCATCGTTTCCAGAAGTTGGAACAGTTCTGGGCTTTGTAGGGCGAGTTGAAGTTGCGCGGCAGGTGGAAGCCCATGAGCAACGACAGGCCGATGGCAATATCCGTGTAGCCCGAGAAGTCGGCATAGACCTGAAGGGAATAGAGGAAGAGGGCTGCCAGGTTCTCGAAGCCGGTGAAGAGCAGGGGATTGGCAAAGACGCGGTCGATGAAGTTGAGGGCCAGGTAGTCGCTCAGGATAATCTTCTTAGCCAAACCGCCAAGTATCATGAAGATGGCGAGGCCGAACATCCTTCGGCTCAGGAAGTAGCGACGGTAGAGCTGCGGTATGAAGTCGCTCGCCTTGACGATAGGTCCGGCTACGAGTTGCGGGAAGAAGCTGACGTAGAAGCCGAAGTCGAGGATGTTCCTTACGGGACGGATAAGTCCGCGATAGACGTCGGCGGTATAGCTGATGACCTGGAAGGTGTAGAACGAGATGCCTACCGGCAGGATGATGCGGTCCACGCTGAAGACGGGACTGCCTGCCGCCGTGTTGAACCACTCGGCTGCGATGTTCCTGACATCAAAGTGAATGCCAAAGATTTGCCCAATGATGTCGGCAAAGAAGTAGCTGTACTTGAAGTAGCAGAGGATGCCAAGGTCGATGGTGACACTAAGCGTCAGCCACAGCCTCTTCCGCCATGTTTCCCCGCAGGCATAGATGCGCTGGGCAATTAGGAAGTCGCTGCAAGTGACCAGCAAGAGGAGCCCCACGAAGAGTCCGCTCGTCTTGTAGTAGAAGAGCAGGCTCACAGCCATCAGGTAAGCGTTGCGCATCAGGGTTCGCTTCTGCATGAAGGCAAAGCCGGCAAAGACGATGCAGAAGAACACCCAGAAGTGCATCTGAGTGAAGAGCAGCGGGCTGTTCTCGTCGAAGGAGAAAACGTTCCGCAGGTAGGCTATGAATAAATCAAAATTCAAAATTATTAAATTCTAAATTAATTGTCGGAGTATTCTGAGTATTCAGAGTATTCAGAGCACTCCGATAGAGCATTATACAGCAAATCTGCCAGCAGTTCGTAACCGGCGCGAAGGAAATGTATATGGTCGCGGTTCATAAGGTGTGCATTGACCCATCGCCCGCTGCTTCCGTAACCTCCCATGATGCGGAACTGGTTCCATACGGCTCCGTTGCATTCGCGTGCCAGTTCCATCATGGCCTGTTCGACCTTCTGCGTGTTGCGGTTGTATGTCCTGCGCTGCCGGCTGACGCGCAACCAGCAGTCGTTGTTCGTGATGAAGAGGAAGCAGACATTCGGGTTGGCTTTGCGCAGCTCGTCCATGAGACTGCGGTACGAAGCCTTGAATGCCTCTGCATCAAATCGTGAAGGCGGCACATTGGCGTCGTTGATGCCTATGCCAAAGATGACCAGGTCAGGCGGACAGATGTGCGAGAGCTCTTCCGCGAGGAGGTTGCAACGCAGCCACGACGGGACGCTTGCTCCGTTCACGCCACTTTCAGTATAGAGAATGCGTTGCTTGCCTTCAGGGAAGATGCCGCGCAGGACGAAGCGTGCGCCGGCTTCCATTCCCTTGAAAGCTATGGTGCAGAGGCTGTCGGGCTTGTCGAGCTGGAAGAGGTAATCTTTCTCCTGCCTTGTGGCTCGAATGGTATCGCCTTTGTCGAGGATCAGGTACGGCTCTGCTGTGCCTGTGGCCTCTCCCATGATGCGAAGGCGGCTGAACTGGTATCTCGAGGGAAGCTCCAGCCGGAGCGATGCAAGCGAGTCGGAGGTGATGGCTGCAGCACCACCCATGCCCAGCACTTCCAGGGGAGCGGTCTCGATGCAGCGCGACCTGGTCCATGTACCTGCGGAGGTTAGGGTATAGTCCACAGGCGCATTCGAGCGGATGGCTTTCCACGGGAAGAGCAGACCGCGGGAAGCGTCGAAGTGCTCTCGCAGACGTTGTGGGAAGAAGCCTGCCTGAACGTGACTGCCGCCAATGTGCAGGATGTTCAGGTGCTCGTCGCTGTGTTGCAGGCGATTGATGAGCGAGTCGAACCTCTCGCGTGAGCCTGGGAAGTCCAGGCGGTTTGTGCCTAAGCGGATGCCTTGCACCTCAGGGATGGGTACATGCGCCCCAACCTCAAGGGACATACACATTATTAATATAATAATAAGCAACGGATTGAACGGAGTTGTTCTAAACCATTTAATTGATTTAAGCAGATTGCATTCACCCTTTACTCTGAAAGATGAAGCCGTGCTTTCCGTTAAATCCGTTGTTAAATACTTTATGTAATGTGGCATATGTTAATTCGTTGTCGGAAATAAATCAGTTTAATCCGTTTAATCTGTGGTTATAATTCGTTCAATTCGTTTTAATTCGTTGTCGGAAATAAATCAGTTTAATCCGCTTAATCTGTGGTTATAATTCGTTCAATCCGTTTTAATTCGTTGTTGAGAATAAATCAGTTTAATCCGCTTAATCTGTGGATTTAATTCGTTCAATCCGTATTAATTCGTTGTCGAGAATAAATCAGTTTAATCCGTTTAATCTGTGGTTTTTAATAATTGTTCTTCCTGTGTCGTCATTACTGCAGCGGTGTCTTCTGCGGTTAGTTCCACTTGCTCCTGCCCTGTGCGGAAGAGGTAGAAGCGATAGTAAAGGTGGAGTGTGTCGTAGAGCAGCCCGGCTATCTTCTTGGCTCCGAGTGGCGTGAAGTGGATGTAGTCTTCGCCAGCCAGTTGTGGGTTAGCTTCTGCCCAACGCACGATGCTTCCCCTTCCTCCCATCGCCGCATACATGCTCCAGTAGGCAGCTCCTGCTTCATTGGCAGCGACGCGGAGACTGTCGTTCAGGGCTGGCAGGATAGGGTAGGACTCCAGCTCGCCTGCTTCATTGTTGCGTGCCATGTCTGCCGGTCCGATGAAGAGCACTTTTACTTTAGGTGCAAGTGCCTGGAACGAGCGTATGAGCGTCTTGACGCTTTCCTTGAAATCATGTAGCTTGGTGGCGTCGAGGTAGGGTGTGCTGTTGCCTCCGAACTGTAGGATGACCATTGCCACGTCTTCGCGGTCGAAGAACGGACGGATTGACGCGCGGCTGATGGTGGTGAGGTCTCGGCCAGAGCTGCCGCGCATGGGGATGTTGTCGATGTTGATGCCTGTCTGTCCGTCAAGCTGGATGCCCAGGATGTCCGTTTCGCCTTGAACCTCGAGAGTGGCTCTGCTGACGGTACGACCGAGCGAGACAGCATAGAAGCAAGGCTCGTCGCCGCTGACGAGGGGCATCTCCTGCGCCTCTTCTTCGTCTCCTGTTGTTAATAGGAGCGTTGCGGGATGCTTCGTGATGACGGTGATACGGCTGAAGCGTGAGGCAAGTCGGTAGTCTTTTCCGCCCGTCCCGATGAGGCGGATAGTGGCTTGCTCAGGTATGTTCGTCACCCTGGCAAGTGGACCATAGAAGTTGTCGGGGAGCCGCATGTCGGCAGGTCCGTAAGCCAGGTATTGCGGTACGTCGTCGGGCACGATGCTGGAACTGAGCGTAAAGGTAGGGATGCTCTGCAGGGCTGGTACTAAGCCTACGCCCATGCCGCCGAATTCCTCTTGGAACTTTTGCCTAAGCAAGCTTGTGATGCGGTCGCACTCTATCTGCGAGTCGCCATAGTGCATGATGCGGATGTGGCTTGAGCTGGCGGACTGTAGGGCTTCCCAGAGTCCGTCGAGATAGCTTTCGTCGTCGTCGGGCAGGTAGAGACGTGCTGCATCCTTCGAGCAGAACGTGCGGAACTCCTCTATCTTCCTGGCGTTGAGTGCATCCTGCCTCATCTGTAGCAGTTCTTCAGGCGTGAGGTCGGGCAGCGTATCCACTTCTTCGCAGGTTTCTTCCGGCTCAGCTTTCCCTCCCATGACCTCCATGAGGCTGGGGAAACGCAGACGCATGTCGCCTCCCAATGGCAGACCATCGGAAGGGAAGCAGACGCTCAGCAGGACAAGACCTGCCAGGATGCTGCAGAAGAACAGAAGTGACTTACGTGCGTTCATGGAGTGATACGGACTCTATGCCGTTGGGCGTGCAAAGGTACAACTTTTTTGTAAAATATGAGCTATGAATGAAGATATCTTCGATGGAAGGCATACAAAAAGGGCGTACTGGTGATGTGATGAAACTCCGAAAAACAGGTTTTGAGGGTTCACCGCCTTTGTAATCCATCTAACCACAAATGGGATGGCACGCCATTAGCAAGTGAAACATGTCTCGGTAATAAAATGTAAATTGATGAGTATCCCGATCTAACCAGTACGTCCTATGATGTTAACGTCCTGCTCGCTGCAAGACCACCTTAGACTTGAATTATATGTGCAAAAATAGGTATTCTTTGGTTATTATGCAAGTTTTTTTGCCTTTTTCTTTAACTTCTCTTGCGTTTTTGCCCAATTCTATCTACTTTTGTTATGCAAATTGAAAGAAAAAGCACTTATGACACTACATTTTTCGATAGAGTACCACACAGAATGGGGACAGAACGTTGAGGTTGAACTCACCTTCCTCTCTTCGGACGGAAAGACACACCGTCAGCACATCCCTCTCGAGACGGAAGACGGCCTCCTCTGGAAAGGCGTTTTCATGCTTAAGGCACGAGGTAAGCAACTGAGATACACATACATCATTACTGCCTCATCGGATGGTGGTGGAGTAGGTGGTGCGACGGTGATTCGTCGCGAATGGGATGTGGTGCCAAGGCTTTTTCCTGCCGACGATGCACGCACCTATTTCTTCATCGACCATTGGCGCGATGTGCCTAAGGCATCGTACTGCTATACAGAGGCCTTCCAGGTCGCTCAGGGCCTCTGGAGGTCGCCTGCCGCTTCGGTTGCTCTCTTCCCGCGCACTTATTTCTTTCGCGTACAGGCTCCCCAGCTCGCTGCGGGCGAAAGAGTGGCTCTCGTCGGAGACCAGCCTTCGCTCGGCAACTGGGATACAGCCCGAGCATTACCTATGGTACAGTCCGGACAGTTGGAGTGGATTCTCTCCATTAGCGCAGACGGATTGCGGCTGCCATTCGAATATAAGTACGTCGTCGTCTCTGCTCGTCCTTCCGAAGGTGAAGCTAAGGGTCTCTCCCCCTTAAAAGAGCAAGCCGAAGAGAGCGTCCGTTGGGAGACTGGTCCCAACAGACAGAGCCCTTCCGGCGGCCAGTGGTCGTTGGTCAACGGTTCATGGGTCTTGGCCTTCTCCGATGGCGAGATGCGGATGAAGATGCCTCAATGGAGGGCTGCCGGCCTCGTCATACCCCTCTTCTCGCTCAGGACGGAAGGCAGCCAAGGGGTAGGGGACTTCGGCGACCTCAAGGAAATAGCGAACTGGGCTGCGCATACCGGGATGCACGCCGTACAGCTTCTGCCTATCTACGACACCACTCAGGGACGCACGGAAACGGATAGCTATCCCTACAACGCCATTAGCGTACATGCCCTCCATCCCATCTATGCCGACCTCCGCCAGTTGCCCCTGTCCGAGTCGGACATGTTCGTCGGATTCCAGGAGCGTTGGCAGAAACTGAACAACCTGCCGGCTCTCGACTACGTGGAAGTCCTGCGACTGAAGGAGGAATACCTGCACCAGTACTACGAAGAGCAGCGGAGCAGCATCTGCCTCAGGACTGCCTATCGGACCTTTGCCAAGGAAAATGCCGAATGGCTCGAACCCTATAGCGTCTTCTGCCATCTGCGCGATGCCTATGCTACGTCTTGCTTCGAGCAATGGCCCGAACTCTCTGCTTACAATCGTACCGCTGTGGCGGAGTATATTGAACAGCATTCGGTCGAGGTGGAGTACTATTCCTTCGTCCAGTTCATCCTCCATTCGCAGCTTACAGATGCCGCCGCCTATGCCCGCAGCATCCGTGTGTTCCTGAAGGGCGACCTTCCCATTGGCATCAGTCCCAGCAGCGTCGAAGCCTGGCAGGAACCGCATCTCTTCAACAAGGATATGTCGGCAGGAGCGCCGCCAGACGACTTCTCGCGCGAAGGGCAGAACTGGGGCTTCCCAACATACAACTGGGACTGCATGGCTACCGACGGCTACCTGTGGTGGAAACGCAGGCTCAGCGGAATGGCTCAGTACTTCAGCGCCTACCGCATCGACCACATCCTGGGATTCTTCCGCATCTGGCAGATTCCCAAAGGAGAGCCTTCCCTCGCTGGCCAGTTCTCCCCCGCATTGCCCATGAGCGTAGGGGAGATAGAGTCTTACGGCATGAGGTTCAACCCAGACCTCTTTGTACGCGACGCCAGGCAGCAGCAGGACGGTTCCGCAGCAGCCAAGAAGTCCGACGGCCAACAGAACGAGCAAGGCCTCTATCATCCGCGCATCAGCGCGAAGACAGAGGAAGCCTGGCTACATCTTACCAAGTACGAACAGGATGCCTTTGCCCGCCTCTACGAGGATTTCTTCTTCCATCGCCACAACGACTTCTGGGCTGAACAGGCAATGAAGAAGCTGCCCGCACTCATCGGCGCAAGCAACATGCTGGTTTGCGGCGAAGACCTCGGCATGGTGCCTGCATGTGTCGGACCTGTCTTGCAGCGCCTGAATATCCTGACCCTCGAGATACAGGCCATGCCAAAGACCTATGGCGTAGCTTTTGCCGACCTGCAGGACAACCCATATCGCAGCGTGGATACCATCTTCACGCACGACATGCCGACCCTACGACTCTGGTGGAAAGAGAATACCGAGCGTACACAACTGTTCTACAATACGGTACTGGAGCACGAAGGCAAAGCACCCAAGGAAGCCACGGGACAAATCTGCGAAGAGGTTCTGGCCGACCACCTCGACAGTCCATCGATGCTCTGCCTCATCAGCCTACAGGACTGGCTCTCGATAGATGAGAAGCTGAGGAACCCCAAGCCAGAGGACGAGCGCATCAACGTGCCAGCCAATCCTAAGCACTACTGGCGCTACCGAATGCACCTGCCCATCTCGTGCCTCCTCGGAGCAGATGTCCTGAACGAACGCCTGCGCACCCTTATCGTCAGCTCAGGCAGGTAAGCAGCCAGTCCTCCCGTGGTGGGACTCCAGTACCACCACGGGAGGACTGCAGTACCACCACGGGAGTACTGCAGTCTGACCATACAGAATTTACGTCGGACTGAGGTAGTGTCACTCCCAATTCTGTGCGATTATTACATTTTCTGCACTAAACCAGGTGCAATGTGGAATTGCATCTACAAGACCCGCCTCCGCGTCCCGCACAAGGATTCACGTCAAGTATGCATCAAGGCAGTAGATGTCTTCGGCTTCGAAAGCCAAGTGGTAGAGAATGTGTAGATATGAGGAAAATGGTTTTATTTCCGCATCAGTTTGATGCACGACATATCTGTGTGTACAAGATGCCAGTAAGTTTTTCCATCGCCTTCCAAATTCCAGGGGTTAATAGCTTCTCGTTGTCTGATAGGAATGTTCTCCCATCTTTCAAGGGAAATCATAATTCGTTCTATTCGACGAAACTTGCGATGGCACATTTGCTTGCCACGTTTCTGCGACTTGCAACAGCACCAAGTGCTGACAGGTGTACGCTTTCTACTTTTACCCATAATGTCTATAATGTTAAGAGAGGTCGTAAACTATTGTTACGTCACACTCTGTTAAACATTACAAGGCATTGGATAGTTTATCGCTGACATTCATGTTTTGACGTGGATTAAATTCTTCTGCAAAATTACATCTTTTTCCTTAAACAACAAACAAAAAGCATATATAATTATGAATACGGATAATAATGCGTTGTCGTTCCTTGTTGGCGACCTTTTCGCGGAGTGTTGATTTACACGACACGTTGCATCGGCTAACACGACACGCCGGCATCAGCCGATGCTACATGTTGTGTAAGCCCTATCTTATTCCCCTCTTGTTCAAGGCCTTTTGGTAGCGACGAGCGTTGCTATAGTGCTCAGGTAGTGTGGCGGCGAAGTTGTGCGTACCAGAGAAGTCTTCTTTGGCACACATATACAGATAGTTGTGACGCACAGGATTGAGCACGGCCTCCAGGCCTGCTATGCTCGCTATGCGGATAGGACCAGGGGGCAAACCAGTAACCTGGTAAGTGTTGTAGGGGCTCTCTGTCTTGAGATGCTTGTTCAGAATGCGTCGTAACATGAAATCGCCAACGGCAAACTTTACCGTCGGGTCAGCCTGCAGAGGTATTCCTTGATGCAGCCGGTTGAGGTACAGGCCAGCTATCATCGGCTTCTCGGCGTTGTTGGCTGTCTCCTCATCGACGATGCTTGCCAGGGTCGCCACCTCTTCGCGAGTCAGATGCAGGGCTTCCGCCTTGGCTTTTCTCTCAGCAGTCCAGAAGCGGTTGTTCTCGCGTTCCATACGCTCCACGAACTTATCGACAGAGGTGTCCCAATAGACCTCGTAGGTATTGGGAATGAAGAGGGCAGGGATGGTTGCCGTCGTATAGCCGTGAGTGTCCAGATACGAACTGTCAGTCAGCGCAGAAGCAATCTCAGCCGAATCCACCATCAGGCTCTGCGACAGGGTGGCTGCAAGCCTCTCCATCGTGCGGGAGGTCGGTATGACGAGCTTTATAGGCTCCTGAATGCCGTTCCGCAGTTGCCGGTAGAGATGCAAGCACGTTGAGCCAGCCTCCACGCGATACCGGCCTGTATGATGGTGATAGGCCAATACCTTATTATATATGTCCCATCGCCATCCCAACGCCGACTTCGCTCGAACACTATCTGCCGAGTCGTCGCGGTCGATGTAAATGAGCCATCCCGAAGACTCTTCCTCAGATGAGCTTTCTTGGGGTGAGGTCACTTTCCCCGTCAGCAGCAAGAGCGTGAAAATGATGCAGGCAGCCAGTACGATGAGTGCTGCCAGCACTATCCAAATAGTCTTTTTCCTTGTCTGTTCCATTGGCTATAATGCTTTATCGAGTGCAAAAATACATAATTTCGCTCGAAACACAAAAATTTTTCACTTTTCACTTTTCACTTTTCACTTTTTGTTGTACCTTTGCACCCGCTTGAACACAAAAGTTGCCACTATGGCTCAGTTGGTAGAGCAACGCATTCGTAATGCGTGGGTCCGGGGTTCGAGTCCCCGTAGTGGCTCCCAGAAGGCATTTAGAGAGTTCTGTTGAAGGGCTCTCTTTTTTTGTCGGATAGCGTTTTGATTGACTTTCTTTATTATTTGTTAATTAATTGGAAAAACGGACAGAAATCTGTCAATATGTATTGGAAAATCGGACAAAAGTGTTTATCTTTGCATTGGAAAATCGGACAGAGATATGCTTAAACGAAAAATTGACAGCTATTTAGAGCAGTTTTACAAGCGGACAAACAAGGCGCTGTTGGTGACTGGTGCTCGACAGACGGGTAAGTCGTTCTCTATACGCCAGTATGGTACGACTCATTACGAAAACTTTGTGGAGATAAACTTCATAGAACAGCCCGACGCAGTAGAGATTCTGAAGGGGGCGAAAAGTAGTCAAGACATTCTGGTAAGGCTATCGCTGTTGACCAGTACGCCGCTGGTGGCAGGAAATACACTCGTGTTTTTCGATGAGGTACAGGATTGCCCAGAGATAGTGACTGCCACCAAGTTTCTTGTGAATGAGGGCAGTTATCGCTACATCCTAAGCGGCTCGCTGCTTGATGTGGAGTTGCAGGACCTGCGCTCTGAGCCAGTAGGTTATATGGACGTGAAGGACATGTACCCGTTGGACCTCGAGGAATTCTTCATGGCGATGGGTGTGTCGGGGCAGGTGAGGGATGACCTTCAAAAGGCTTTCGAAAAGCAACAGCCCGTTGACGAATTTGTTCACAAGAAGATAATGGAATTGTTCAGGCTCTATCTCATCGTGGGCGGTATGCCTGCGGCTGTTCAGAAATATATCGATACACATAATCTGCAGGACGTGATGGCAGAACAGCAGGCTATCATCAGACTGTATAAACGCGAAATTACGAAATACGACAAGAACCACAAACTCTATATTGACGAGATTTTCGACCTGATACCATCAGAACTGAACGCGAAGAACAAGCGGTTTATCTTGAAGGACCTGAACGAGAACCTGAAATTCTCTCGTTATGAGAATAGTTTCCTGTGGCTGAAGAATGCTGGCGTGGCGTTGCCTACGTATAACGTAGAAGAACCTGTGGTGCCGCTGAAGCTGTCGCGTAGTAGAAACCTGTTCAAGTTGTTCCAGAGCGACATCGGACTGCTGGCGTGTCAGTATGCTGAAGGTATCCAACTACGCATCATCAACGATGAGAAGGGCATCAACTATGGCTCGATTTACGAGAATGTGGTGGCTCAGGAATTGCAGGCCCACGGCTTTGAACTCTACTACTTCAACAGCAAAAAGCAGGGCGAACTGGACTTCATCATCGAGAAGGACGGCCACACATTGCCTATTGAAGTGAAATCGGGCAAAGACTATCAGCGCCATAATGCCCTCAGCAACGTGATGGGCAATCCCGACTACGGAATTCCTCGTGCCCTGGTGTTCTGTAATGGCCTACCTGAAGAAGAAGTTCATCGGTGAAGTAATTTATGATGTAGATTTGGAGGGGATAGGTGATGAAAGTAAGAAGATGTGAAAATGGACATTAGCAACGATATGTGTAAAAAGATGATTAGATTAGCAGCCATACTTGTCTTGTTTCTGGCTTCGGGACAAGTGGCGTTGGCACAAGCGAAAGTCGGAAATGGTGTCATTACTGCCGAAACGCAGTTTTACCTGAAGCGACTCGAAGTGAAAAACCAGGATGTGACCACCAGGGGTTCGAAGGTGCGTCTGCGGGAGGCCAACCTGTTTGTGGTTTGTAAGCCCGAGGCAGATGTTAATGCCGTGAAGGCTCAGATAAAAGCCCTTGGAGCCCATCTGAAAGGTACGATAGGCCGCACCATTATGGTGAGCGCACCCGTCAATAAGGTTGAAAATATGGCTGCCATCGAAGGCATCCACTATATCACGAAGGGCCCTCGTGTAAAGCAGAAGACCCATGTGTCGCGCGAGGTGACACGTGTCAATAAGGTCCTTGATGGTGTTGCTCCGTTGACTCAGGCCTACACGGGCAAGGGTGTCATTGTGGGTATCCTCGACAAAGGATTCGACTATACCCATCCCGCCTTTAAGGATAAGGATAACAATCTGCGCATCAAGGCAGTCTATATGCCTGGTGTCCATGGTGATGAGCCAATTGTTACTGCCGACGGGGAGAATCTGGATGGATTGCTGATTACCGACCCCCAACAGATTCTGGATATGGGGGCCGATTGTTCCGGCGAATCTCACGGAATACATTGTGCCGCGATAGCTGCTGGCAGCCCTATAACGCTCAAAGACAACGTGTTGGGTGGCATGGCGCCTGAAGCAGACATCGTGCTCTGCCCCTTCCAACAGTTCTCCCCTGCAGATGACAATACTGTTGGAGATAACGATGCAGATGAAGAAGATAAAGAGGTGATGAACCTTTTCAATGGCATCCGCTTTGTTCACGACTATGCCCAACGGGAAGGGAAACCCTACATTATCAGTCTCAGTCTGAACAGCCATGATGGAACGCACGACGGCACCAGCCTTATTTCAACGACGTTCGACGATCTGATACAGAACGGTTACTATATGGTTTTGGCCACCGGAAACGAAGGTGCTGACTCCTGTTACATCAACCGTCAGTTTGCCGAAAACGACACCCTGCACACCATTCTTACCCAGGAAGCAGAAGTTTATGCCTATAGTCGTCAAACCTCCGATATAGGTTGCCAGATAGGTCTGTTTAATGTCGAGACGCTGAAGGAAGAGTGGCGCTCGCCGTTGCTCACCAACAAAAACGGCAATATGATGTTGGACATCGACTTTGAAGCGGACGAAATAGAGAATATGGGATTCGACGACCATCCCGAGATGGTCGAGGAAATCAAGAAATCGTTGGGAAGCGCTACTGATGAGGCTGTCATCAAACTGAGTGTCGGTACCCAATCAGACGGTCATGCCTGTGTTCGGTTCGAAACACAGGGTTCCTTGGAAGAACCCTATGTGTTCACATTCCACCTTACCTCTCCCCAGGGCAGTATCGTCGATATGTGGGGCGATTCAGGCACCACGTTCGCCAATCTCATCGGCTCTGACTACTATACCTTGGGCAGCAGCTCCATCTCTATGGGCGACTGGGGGACGGGCGGCAGCATCATTACTGTCGGATCTTGGGCAGCCAAGAGTTCCTATACTAACATCGAGGGCCAGAAAAAGGACGACGGTTCGGTCAATGCTCTGGGGGCATACTCGGATTTTACCAGTTTCGGCACCGACCTGGCTGGCCATACCGCCCCTTTCATCTCCGCACCAGGCAGCATGATCATATCTGCCGTCAACAGCTATGATGAAACCTACATCAAGACAAATGGAGACAACGAGCCCGAATACACCTCTTATGTTGTCGGAGCCAAGGATGGTCGTTATTGCTGGGGGGCTATGAGCGGCACCTCGATGGCAACACCTACCGTAGCCGGCATCATCGCCCTGTGGCTTGAGGCTAAGCCCGATGCATCATACGAGGAGATTAAGGAGGCTATGGCAGCATCAGCCATTACCGACGATTTCACGAAAGCCGACCCCATACGCTATGGCAATGGCAAGATAGATGCCTATCGCGGACTGCTCCACGTCCTGGGCATTTCAACCCGTATTCCGGAACTGAGCCGTCACCAGCCGCAGGACATCACCTTCCGCCTCTCTGCTGGCCGTCTCACCTTTGCTGGCGTACCGGATGGAACTCCCATCCGTGTCTATACCACAGAAGGCATTCTCCTGGCGGACTCAGCCCTGCAGGATGGCGGCATCAGCCTTCCGTCCACAGCCCCTGGCGTCTATGCCGTACAGGTAGGCAAGTATGGCTCCATCTTGATTAGGAAGTAGGCAGTCCGGGGAAAAGCGCCGAACCAAAGGTCGACGAAGTCAAGGCGCGATAGACCACAGACGGAGGTCTCTCGTCCCTTCGGGACTTTAGAGGTTTCCGCCTGCGCCTGAGCGAAGCGAAGAAGCCCCCATGAGCTGCTTTTGTCAAGAAAGCCGAATTATAGACGCATAAGTAGAGGTGCTCTTGATTTTCCCCGGACAACAATATTAATTAATAGAACCCACTTATAACTCAAGCTGGAGCCGCAACTCTTCCAAGAGTTTCAGGATGCGCGTGCTGGCCTTGTCTTTCCACTTGCCGACGGGCTGCTTGTAGATGGGATTGTTGCTGAAGGCGTTTACTATCGTGCCTTTCGGGCAAGTGTAGCTTCTCTTTCCGCCGTAGGGCAGCTGCTCGACCTTTGCCTCGAACCGCGACATGTTGTCGGCCATCCCATACTCGTCGCGCAGCAGGCAGAAGAGCACGGCATAAGCGCTGTTAGCCCAGAAGTATGCCTGACAGCCCTCGATAGCCTCAGCCAGCCTGTCGTCGCTCGGCATCTCGTCAGCAGGCTTCGCCGCAGCCTCGCCGTAGTAGTTGTTCGTGACGTTCTTCACGCCACCGGCCTCGATTACATCGCCGTTGACCGTCCCAATCTTAATCATGATTCAAAGAATTAACATTCTTCACACCACCGGTCGCAATCACATCGACCGCATTCTCTATCACAATCTGGGGCGAGTCCTCCGGCATCTGCAGGCGCATAACATCCTGCGTGAAAGTCCTCTGCTCGGGCGTGGCGTTCGGCGGCAGCATGTCGAGCACAAACGACTTGATGGCCGCGAGCAGGGTGAAGTCGCGTATGTGCGAGAAGAAATCGCGCACGCGCTCCACGGACAGAAGGATGTACTGCTTCATCCAATGGTTTTCGAAGCGCAGGTTCTCGAAGTCCGTCCTCATCAGCGAAAGTTCGTCCTTGAGCGCCAGATTCTCATCCCGGAGAGCGTCCCGTTCCCTCGACAATAAGGAAATATCGCGGGTATATATCTCTTTTTGCTGCAGGATTTCCGTTTGCAGCATCGCTATCTGCACGTCCCGTCGGCTCAAGTCGGAAGACAGGATGTTGAAGTCATCTATAGATATGTTCATTTTTACAAAAGTGTTTAAGAATTAATAAGTTATGGTAGATTTTGCCCTCGTTGCCTCCATACCGTCAAGAGGCAACTCTCAATTCAATTGCAAAATTATAATGACTTTTTCAAACCTGCAAGAATTCCCGCAGAAAGTTTTCCTTTTGCCGAAAGATTTTTGTCCGTAAAATGTGGCCAGGTTCTTTGTGGATGAAGGATTTTTTCGTAAATTTGCAATCGGAATCCTCAGAAAACTCAGAAAACTCAGAAAATTCTGAGTCCTCAGAGTCCTCAGAAGCCTCCACACCCAAGCCGCCATACTATTGGACAACCTAAAACCCATCATCAATGAATCAGAATAATCAGAGTAATCTGAATACTCAGAGTTTTCAGAATACTCAGAGTTCTCAGAATCCTCAGAGTCCTCAGAGTTCTCAGAAGCTCATCTTCCTTCCTCAGCATGGGCATTATCGCAATCTGCGGGTCTATCAGGTGACGGAGATGATCTACGACATCACCTTCCACTTCTGCCAGCGGTTCCTGCAGAAAGGTGACCGAACCATCGACCAGATGGTGCAGGCGGCTCGCTCGGGCAAGCAGAACATCGCTGAGGGCAACCAGGCCGCCGCCACCTCGAGCGAGACGGAAATCAAGCTCACCAATGTGGCGAAGGCCAGCCTGGAGGAACTGCTCGACGATTATGAAGATTA
>OMSJ01000028.1 GCA_900313705.1 uncultured Prevotellaceae bacterium | reverse complement strand
CCATCAAATGGTGGCTTGTAGGAAATGTCCAAGTCTGTATGCCAAGCAGAATAGAACCAGATAATACTTGATGAATATGACTTGCTGAAGAATCTGTAGCGAATTAAAAGTTGTCTGGAGAAACACGATATCTATGCGAAAAGTCTTGACACCGAAAAGCGCAGGCACTCGTGCTTCTGGAACTTTCCACGCTTAGTCCTTCAAATAAGTACACGTACTTATCTCAATAAGTACACGTACTTAGCCAGGTAAGTACACGTACTTTTCCAATTAGGTACGTGAAGTTTTCCGTCGTTTTACGCAAAAATTTCATGTTTTTCTTGCAGTATTTAACAGCAGGAAACACATTAATAATACTTATTTATCGTTACCCTCAAAAAGCAGGTGCGTCAACATGTTGATTTTCAACGTTCATTCGATTTAAGCACGTTTTTCGAGTTGGGGGCAGCAAAGTGCCGCAGAACTGAAAAAAGTCGCTTAAAATCGATACGAATGCGAATTTCCTTGACACATCACATTCGTAGCATCATTTCCTCTGGAACAGGAAAGTTGCATCATTTCCTCTGGAACAGGAAAGTTCAACAGAAATAGTAAGATTGCAAAAGAAATATGAGGGTTGAACTATGAACTTTGAACTAATTTTTGTACCTTTGCACGCGAAATGAGACTGACGGACCTTACCATATTCAATTATAAGAACATCGCAGAGGCTGAACTGCACTTCTCGCCCAAGCTGAACTGCTTCATCGGCGGCAACGGACAGGGCAAGACAAACGTGCTGGATGCCATACACTTCCTGAGCTTTTGCCGAAGCTATACCAGCAGCATCGACACGTTGAGCGTCAGGCACGGCAACGAGTTCATGTCGCTGCAAGGACTCTACGAGCACGAGGACGGAACGAGGGAGGACATCCACATCGGCCTGAAGGTCGGGCAGAAGAAAGTGGTGCGCCGCGGAAAGAAGGCCTACCGCCGCATCTCGGAACACATCGGGCTCATTCCCCTCGTCATGGTTTCGCCAGCCGACCAGTCGCTCGTGTCGGGAGGAAGCGAAGAGCGCCGACGCTTCATCGATATGGTCATCTGCCAGTACGACCCGGCATACACCGAGTCGCTCATCCGCTACAACAAAGCCCTGCAGCAGAGGAATGTCATGCTGAAGCAGGAAGAGGAATTCGCTCCAGACGTCTTCCTCGTCTTCGAGGAGCAGATGGCTCGCGAAGGAGAGTACATCTTCCAAAGGCGCAGCGAATACATCGAACAGCTCGTCCCCGTCTTCCAGCAGTTCTACGACCGCATCGCGCAGGAGCAGGAGAAGGTGGAGCTCCGCTACGTGTCCCACTGTCAGCGAGGTCCGCTGCTGGAGCAGCTTGTGAGCCAGCGCTACAAGGACAAAGCGGTCGGCTATTCCTTGCACGGCATCCACAAAGACGACCTCGAGATGCTGCAGAACGGCTATCCCGTCCGTCGCGAAGGCTCGCAGGGGCAGAGCAAGACTTTCCTCATCGCTCTGAAGCTGGCACAGTTCGACTTCCTGAGCCGCACCGGAACCCGCACCACTCCCCTGCTGCTGCTCGACGACATCTTCGACAAACTCGACGCTGAACGCGTGGAACAAATCGTGAAGCTGGTGGCCAGCGACCGCTTCGGACAGATATTCATCACAGACACCAACCGCGACCATCTGGACACGATACTGGCCTCAATGGAAGGCGACAACAAGATGTTCATCGTAGAGAACGGAGAGTGCTGCGCAAGTGATAAATGAAAAGTGAAAAATGAAAAATGGTGCGCTAGCGAAAAGTGAAAAATGAATAACCAAAGCTACTTCCGCGCTCAACCCATACACGATGTTCTGCTGGCTTTCCTGCGGCAGAACGGACTGGAGACGCCTTTGCTCGAGTACCGCATCACGCAAGCTTGGACGGAGGTGATGGGCGACACCATCTGCCGCTACACACGTCAGGTCTTCGTGCGCGACGGGAAGCTCCAGGTACAGCTCACCAGCGCCCCACTCCGCCAGAACCTCATGATGGAGCACAAACGCATCGCACAGAAGCTCAACGACCACGTCGGCTCATTCGTCATCAGCGACGTCTGCTTCTTCTGACATTAACTTCGCACGAACATGACTACAGAAAGACAAGATAAAGTACTCAACTACCTCAGGCAGCACGACATACCATTCACCTGCTACAACCATCCCGAAGGCAAGACCATCGAGGAGGCAAAACGCTGGTGGAAGGACGACGGTTCCGTCCATTGCAAGAACATCTTCATGCGCAACCACAAAGGCAATCAGCACTACCTCGTCTGCTTCCATTGCGACCACGACCTCGACATCCACGACCTCGAAGCTCGCCTCAAGCAAGCTCTCCAAGCACAAGGGAAACCAGCCCCGGGCAAGCTCTCCTTCGCTTCGCCAGAGCGGATGATGAAGTACCTCGGGCTCGAACCTGGCAGCGTCTCACCGTTCGGACTCATCAACGACACAGAGCACCACGTCCATCTCTTCCTCGATGCCGCTTTGCTGGCAGACAGCAACTATCCCGACCCAAGCAGGAAGACACTCTCCTTCCACCCCAACGACTGCCGAGGCACCGTCGTCATTGCCCTCGAGGACTTCGAGCGATACCTCAAGCAAGTGGGCAACACCTACGAATACATACAGCTCTATTGACCAGCCAAGAACATGATATCGATTGACAACCTTAGCGTAGAATTCAGCGCACGGCCACTCTTCAATGACATCAGCTATGTCATCAACGACCACGACCGTATTGCACTCGTCGGCAAGAACGGTGCTGGCAAGAGCACGATGCTCAAAATCATAGCAGGCCTGCAACAACCTACAAGCGGAACAGTCAGCGCACCTAAGGATGTCACCATCGCTTACTTGCCGCAGGTCATGGTGCTCACAGATGAACGCACCGTCAGACAGGAAGCTGAACGCGCCTTCGAGCACATCAACGAAATAGAGGACGAGCTAAGCAGACTCAACAAGCAACTGGCAGAACGTACTGACTATGAAAGCGAAGCCTACATGGACCTCGTGGAACGCTTCACGCATCTCAATGAGCACTTCCAGATGCTCGGAGGCATGAACTACCAGGCTGAACTGGAGCGCACTTTGCAAGGACTCGGCTTCCGTCGAGAGGACTTCGACCGCCCGACGAGCGAGTTCAGCGGTGGCTGGCGTATGCGCATCGAACTGGCCAAGCTGCTGCTACAGCATCCCGACGTACTTCTGCTCGACGAGCCAACGAACCACCTCGACATCGAGAGCATACAGTGGCTCGAGAACTTCCTTGCCACAAGTGCAAACGCCGTTGTTCTCGTCAGCCACGACCGCGCATTTATAAATAATGTAACGAACCGCACCATCGAGATTTCCTGCGGGAAGATATACGACTACAAGGTCAAGTACGACGAATATGTCACACTACACGCCGAGCGACGCGAGCAGCAACTGCGGGCCCTCGAGAACCAGCAAAAGGAGATAGCCGATGCAAAAGCCTTCATCGAACGCTTCCGCTACCAGGCAACGAAAGCCATTCAGGTGCAGCAGAAGATAAGGCAATTGGAGAAGATTGTACCGATAGAGGTCGATGAGGTCGATAACAGTGCCCTGCGCCTCAAGTTCACTTGCTCAATGCGCAGCGGAGACTTCCCCGTCATCTGCGACGAAGTGGGCAAGAGCTACGGCGACCATTGCGTCTTCAAAGATGTGAACCTCACCATCAGAAGAGGCGAAAAGGTTGCTTTCGTCGGACGCAACGGTGAAGGTAAAACGACGCTCGTCAAGTGCATCATGGGAGACATTCCATTCGACGGAACACTTAAAGTAGGACATAATGTGCAGATAGGTTACTTCGCTCAGAATCAAGCACAACTGCTCGACGGCGAACTGACCGTCTTCGACACCATCGACCGCGTGGCAAGAGGCGACATACGTCTCAAGATACGCGACATCCTCGGCGCTTTCATGTTCGGCGGTGAAGCCAGCGACAAGAAGGTGAAGTTCCTTTCAGGCGGTGAACGCACACGACTGGCCATGATAAAGCTCCTGCTCGAACCCGTCAACTGCCTCATCCTCGACGAGCCGACCAACCATCTCGACATGCGCTCGAAGGATGTGCTGAAGGCCGCCATCCGCGACTTCGACGGCACAGTCATCGTAGTTAGCCACGACCGCGAGTTCCTCGACGGCCTCGTCACAAAGGTCTATGAGTTCGGCGGCGGCAAAGTGAGAGAGCATCTGGGTGGCATCTACGACTGGACTAATAAAGTGAAGAGTGAAGAGTTAAGAGTGAAGAATAAAAGTAACAAAGCGAGCGAAAGCGACTCTGATTCTTCACTCTTAACTCTTAACTCTTCACTCACATACGCCGAGCAGAAAGCCTTGGCCCGCGAACAGAAGCGAAAGGAAAAGGCTCTGCAAGAGGCAGAAGAAAAGGTGACGCAGCTCGAAGCAGCCATCAGCATCCTCGAAAACCAGATGTCAACACCAGAAGGCAGTCAGGACGTCACGCTCTACGAGAAGCATGGACGCCTAAAGGCACAACTGAAGAAAGCCGAAGAGGAATGGGAAGCGCTGATATAAAATGAAAGAATGAAAGAATGAAAGAATGAATCGTCATAACGAAACATCGAAATAACGTTATAACGAAACATCGACACATCGTAATCACGTCATAACGAAATAACGAAATAACGAAATAAGAAAAGAAAACAATGAAAAAGAATCTCTTTACAGTCTTTGCATTTGCAGCAATGGCTGCTTGCTCGACAGGAAACAAGCAACTGGCGTCTGGCATCGACCTCGCCAACCTCGACTCAACCTATCTTCCCGGCACGGACTTCTATATGTTCGCTACCGGCGGATGGCAGAAGGCAAATCCCCTGACGGCTGAGTACAGCCGCTTCGGTTCCTTCGACGTGCTCCAAGAGGACAACAACAAGCGTCTGCGCTCGCTCATCGACAGCGTGGCTGCTCAGCAGAACGAGAAGGGCTCCATCGAACAGAAGATTGCCGACCTCTACAACTCAGCTATGGACAGCGTAAACTTGAACGAGCACTACTGGGACGCATTCGAGGAGTTCCTGCTCTGCGATGGTTATCAGAACACCCGCGAAATCACGGAAAACTGGCTCAAGGAAGTCTGGCCGCGTATGCAGAGGCAAGGTGTACCCGGTCTCTTCAGCATGTACATCGGTGCAGACGAGAAGGACTCAAAGAACAACCTTGTCTCCATCTTCCAGGGCGGACTGACACTCGGACAGAAAGATTACTATCTTGATGACGACCCCAAGACGCAGGAAATCCGCAAAGCCTATCAGAAGTACATCATCGACCTTTGTCAGCATCAGGGCTTCAGCGAGAAGGACGCACAGCGCATCAGCGATGACGTGCTTCGCATCGAGACACGCATTGCCGTAGCCAGCAAGAGCCGTACAGAGCTTCGCGACCCTGAAGCCAACTACAACAAGCTCACTTACGCAGAGCTGAAAGAACAGTTCCCCGGCATAGACTGGGACGGCTTCTTCAGCAACTTAGGCATGGAAGGCGTAAAGGAAGTGTGCCTCGGTCAGCCCGTTGCTATCCATGAGGTAGAGAAGGTTCTGAAGGAAGAGACGCCCGAAGCCCTGCAGAACATCTATCTATGGCACGCCATCGACATGGTTTCGTCCTACATCGACGATGCAAGCCGTGCCCTCAACTTCGGTTTCTACGGCAAGGTAATGAGCGGCAAGGAAGAGGATCGTCCCCGCTGGAAGCGTGCTGTCGCTGCTGTTGAAGGTGGCCTTGGCGAAGCTCTTGGTCAGCTCTATGTGGCCAAATACTTCCCGCCCGAAGCAAAGGCTCGCATGGAGAAGCTCATCAGCAACCTGCAAGTGGCTCTTGGCGAGCGCATCGACGTACAGGAATGGATGAGCGACGAGACAAAGAAGGTGGCTCGAGAGAAGCTCGATGCTTTCTATGTCAAAGTAGGCTATCCCGACAAGTGGAAAGACTATAGCGACCTCGAGATTGGCGACAGCTACCTCCGCAACATGCTTGCTGTAGGCGAATGGGAGATAAAGGATATGATCCGGACGAAGTTCAACAAGCCCGTTGACCGCGACGAGTGGTACATGACCCCGCAGACGGTCAACGCCTACTATAACCCCACGACCAACGAGATTTGCTTCCCCGCAGGCATCCTTCAGCCGCCATTCTTCGACATGCAAGCCGACGATGCCTTCAACTACGGTGCCATCGGTGTGGTCATCGGTCACGAGATGACGCACGGCTTCGACGACCAAGGCAGCAAGTACGACAAGAACGGCAACCTCGTTACCTGGTGGAGCGAAGAAGACACGAAGCAATTCGAAGAGCGCATCCAGGTGATGCGCGAGTTCCACGACAGCATCGAAGTGTTGCCCGGCCTTCATGCCAATGGTTCTCTCACGCTTGGCGAGAACATGGCCGACCACGGAGGTCTGATGGTTGCCTTCCAAGCCTTCAAGAACGCCACCAAGGATGCTCCCCTACCCGACATCGATGGCTTCACACCCGAACAGCGTTTCTTCCTGGCCTACGCCAACGTCTGGGGACAGAACATCCGCGACGAAGAGATACAGAAACGCGTCAAGAGCGACCCGCACCAGTTGGGCATGTGGCGCGTGAACGGACAGATGCCGCATATCGACGCATGGTACGAAGCCTTCGGCATCACAGAGGCTGACCCAATGTTCGTGCCAAAGGCAAAGCGCGTCACAATTTGGTAAGAAAAATAAGTGAAATAATTTTGTATTGTCTTCGCTTATTCGTACCTTTGCAGAAAAGAATAATCACCATAAAATAAATAGGCCCTTTATGAACAGTGTAGCTACAATGAATCGTGCAGCCGACAACATCCGCATCCTGGCTGCTGCGATGGTGGAGAAAGCAAAGAGCGGACACCCAGGTGGAGCAATGGGTGGTGCCGACTTCATCAACGTCCTTTACAGTGAATACCTTCAGTTCGCCCCCAACAATCCGACTTGGGAAGGACGCGACCGCTTCTTCCTCGACCCTGGTCACATGGCACCGATGCTATATGCGGAACTGACCTTGATTGGCAAGTTCACTCTCGACGAGCTACAGCAACTGCGTCAATGGGGCTCTCCGACGCCTGGACACCCAGAGGTCTGCTATGAGCGAGGCATTGAGAACAGCAGCGGTCCGCTTGGACAAGGCCACACCTATGCCGTAGGTGCTGCCATCGCTGCCAAGTTCCTCTACGCAAAAACAGGCAATCCGACCTTCAAGAAGGAAACCATCTACGCCTATATCAGCGACGGCGGCGTACAGGAGGAAATAAGTCAAGGAGCTGCCCGCATCGCAGGAAACTTAGGACTCGACAACCTCATCATGTTCTATGATGCAAACGACATCCAGCTCTCCACAGAAACCAGCGTCGTGACTAACGAAGATACGGCTGCCAAGTACCGTGCCCTCGGATGGGAAGTGTTCGACATCGACGGAAACGATGTGGCTCAGATACGTCAGGCACTCGACAAGGCGAAGGCTGTCACTGGCAAGCCCACCCTCATTATCGGTCACTGCATCATGGGCAAGGGCGCTCTTCAGGCAGACGGTAGCAGCTACGAACGCAGTTGCAAGACGCATGGCGCTCCTCTGGGGGGCGATGCCTATCGCAACACAATTACCAACCTGGGCGGCAATCCAGATGAACCCTTTGTTGTCTTTCCTGAAGTGGCTTCACTCTACGAGGCACGCCTCAAGGAACTGGAGGGCATTACCGCCGAGCGATTTAAGGAAGAAGAGGCATGGGCAAAGCAGAATGCGGAAAAGGCAGCACAGCTTAAGGACTGGTTTGCCGGCAAGCTTCCTGCCATTGACTGGGACTCTATCCAGCAGAAGCCAAACGATGCTACCCGCAACGCTTCGAGTGCTTGTCTCACATTGCTCGCGAAGCAGGTTCCCAATATGATTGTCAGCTCAGCCGACCTTTGCAACAGCGACAAGACGGACGGCTTCATCAAGGGAGGTGCGTCGGTCATCTCTCGCGACAACTATGGCGGCGGCTTCTTGCAGGCTGGCGTTGCAGAGCTTACAATGGCTTGCTGCTGCATCGGTATGATGCTCCATGGCGGTGTCATTGCTGCTTGTGGCACATTCTTCGTCTTCAGCGACTACATGAAACCAGCCATTCGCATGGCTGCGCTAATGCAAGTGCCCGTGAAGTTTGTCTGGAGTCACGATGCTTTCCGTGTCGGTGAAGATGGTCCTACGCACGAACCTGTAGAGCAGGAGGCACAAATCCGCTTGATGGAGAAGATGAAGAACCACAGCGGACGAAACTCTCTTCTCGTGCTTCGACCTGCCGACGGCAAAGCTACGACATGGTGCTGGAAGTTGGCAATAGAGAACACTCAATCGCCATCTGCCCTAATCCTTAGCAGACAAACCATCGAAGACCTTCCCGAGGGAACAGACTATGAAGGTACATCTCGCGGAGCCTATATTGCAGCAGAAAGTGACGAGCAGTTCGACATCATCCTGGTCGGCAACGGCTCTGAGGTCAGCACCCTCATTGCCGGTGCAAGGCTTCTGCGCAAAGACGGCTACAAAGTTCGTGTGGTGAGTGCTCCGAGTGAAGGGCTGTTCCGTGAGCAACCTATTTCCTATCAACGTGAGCTCTTCCCCATTGGCAGCAAAGTCTTTGGCCTTACGGCTGGCTTGCCAGTTAACCTGCAAGGCTTCCTTGTAGGTGCTCATCCATGCAGTTCAATCTGGGGTCTCGGCAGCTTCGGCTTCTCTGCTCCATACAAAGTGCTTGACCAGAAACTTGGCTTCACTGCAGAAAACGTTTACGAACAAGCCATAAACATATTAAATGAACAATGAAAAATTAAAAATTAAAAATTGATACATTCTTTGGATGAAAGATAACCTAATTGCATTAAAGACTCATGCTTTTGCTCGCCAAATGGTTAAAGCATATCAGTATATCCGAGAAAAGAAGGAATTCAATATGTCGGACCAATTGGTTCGTAGTGGAACATCCGTAGGTGCGATGGTTAAAGAGGCTGAATTTGCTCAAAGCAAGGCCGACTTCATCAATAAAATGTCAATAGCCCTCAAAGAAGCCAACGAAACACGCTATTGGTTAGATTTATTACACTATGGTGAATATTTGGAAGATGACATCTATTTATCTCTTGATAACGATATAAAAGAAATAATCTCCATCTTAGTTGCCATCGTAAAATCCACAAAAGACAATCAGTAACCCAAGTATCAATTTTTCACTTTTAATTATTAATTTTTAATTATAAAAAATGATTGGTTTAGCAAGTGATCATGCTGGCTTTGCACTCAAGCAGCATGTAAAAGAATACCTCTCAGAGAAAGGAATCGAGTTTCACGACTATGGAACATATACCGAGGAGAGTTGCGATTATCCCGACTTCGCACATGCTTTGGCAAAGGGTATGGAAGCGGGAGAATGCGAGAAAGGCATTGCCATCTGCGGTAGCGGGGAGGGTATCAACATGACGCTCAACAAGCATCAGAGCATTCGTGCTGCCCTTTGCTGGATTCCAGAGATAGCCCATCTCGCTCGTCAGCACAACGATGCCAACGTGCTAGTGATGCCTGGCCGCTTCATCACGAATGAAGAGGCCGACGCTATCATGGACGAATACTTCCAGACACCCTTCGAAGGTGGACGCCACGAGCGACGGATTGCAAAGATTCCCGTTCAAGAAGCTTGAAATGGCCGGCAAGTTCATCGTCGCCCTATGCCTCGTCTTCATCCCTTTAACAGGACATGCAGACAATAGAAACGTCATCCGCCAATCCGATGGGAGCATCACCTTCGTTGTTGACGAGGGCTTGGAGCCTATTGAAGAGAAGTACAGGTACCTTTCTGACGGCGAGAAGATGGCAAAAGCCATTCTAAGCAAGGACAAGACCATCCTTAATGGTGCTTACAACATCGTGGCATCAAGCTTCGAGGGCGCAAAGAACCTGAGGGGAGCCGAGAAGGATGCGTTCTTCCAATGCGTTTTGAGGGCATACAAGAAGCACCAATCCGTCACACTTTCCCCGGATATGATATGGTTGCTCATCAGTCAAGGCTTTGCCAGATACGTTGATGCGCACAGCGATGAACTGCGTCCAAAACTGGTGAGCCATGCAGGCAAGATGGACTTGGCGATAGAAACCAAGCAGGACTTGCTTTCAGGACAAGCCGACTACGAGAAACTTGTTGGCGACTTCGCCTCTCAAATAGAGAAGTACACGAAGGATGACATCGCGCAGACCCTAACGGCAGACTTCTCGACAACCTTGCCTGCCGAGCGTATCGCCTCGCAGATTACGCTGATGGAGAGCGTGAAGTCGTACTTCGAATACATGGTCTATTATGTAGCTTGCGGCATTCCCACTATCACGCTCAAGGGAACGCCAGCCGACTGGCAACGCGTGCTCGACAAGACACGCAAGCTTGCCGGATACGGACTTGCTGAATGGACAAGAAGCCTCGAGCCGATACTCGAGCAGTTTGTCCTTGCATCAAAAGGCCAGCCCAATCAGAAGTTCTGGCAAGACATTGTCAAGAAAGGGCCGACAGACAGGTTGAGAGGCGGCGGATGCAGTAATGAGAAGCCTACTATGCTTGATGGCTGGCTGCTGAAACTCTTCCCAGACGAGAACGGACAGACGCCCGACAGCATTCACCACCAAAAGGAAATGCCTTCCCAGCGCGTGTATGTCGGCCTGAAATACCGCATGATAGACCCTGAAAGGGGCACCGTCATGAGCGAGACACCCATGGAACTCATGGCGGGATTCATCGGAGAAGAGGTGGACACGCTTGCAAATATGCTTACTCCGAAGATTGGTTGGTTGCTGCGCAAGGCAGAGAAAAACGAAGACTTGCTCTCCGACTTGCAGAAGAAAAGCGAGAAAAGTATAGACCTCAAGGTAAAGGAGGTGCCCGAGATGCTTGCCCAACTTCCACACATCAAGGGCCTTGGACTCCACTTCACCGATGGCATCGTGCTGCCCGAATGGTTCGACCATATCAAATTCGACTACATTTCCATCGATGGCAAGGTGTCGAGCAGCGACAATTTGCCGAAAATACTTGCCAAGATAAACCATATAGAGTACCTGAGCATCTATTTCAACCAAGAGCCCGATATTAGTTATCTACGCATCACAAGCAACAAGCAAACCCCTGAGACACAGCCAGAAGCGCCGGACAATGCACAGCACATTAAGCATTTAGACCTTCATTACGCGGATAAAGCCGTGCTGCCGGAATGGCTTTCTCTGTTCGGCATCGACCATCTCACCCTCGAAGGCAAGATGACGAAAGCTGAGAAGAGAAATCTTTCGAAGAGCTTGAAGAAGGCTAATGTCAGGAAGTTCGAACTTGAAAGGGCAGAAAAACACTAAGTCCCAACCAGCACAAAAAGCATTGCTGAAAGGAGTTTGTCGTCCACGGCACTAACAACACCAGCAGACACAGCGAAGGGTGTCAGAAAACATCACGTGAGTAAATTGAAATTATCACGTGGGTAAATTCATTTTATCACGTGTTAAAATAAAATATCACGTGGGTTAAATGAATTTATAACGTGGATAGTTTTGTGTCTTAACTGGGAGCGTCTGTTTTCGTCCCGTTTCTCGACATCGAAAGACCTTGCCAGACAAAGAGAGCCCGAAGACACAACTTCGGGCTCTCTCTTATATATTATTAATAATGTACTACCTTGCGCTGGTGAACTCGTCAAGGAAGCGGACGTCGTTCTCGCTGAACATGCGGAGGTCCTTCACCTGGTACTTCAGGTTCGTGATACGCTCGATGCCCATACCGAAGGCGTAACCTGTGTAGATGCTGCTGTCGATGCCGTTGGATTCGAGCACAGCCGGGTCAACCATGCCACAGCCAAGTATCTCCAGCCAGCCGCTGCCTTTACACATCGAACAGCCTTTACCGCCACAGATGGAGCAACTGACATCCATCTCGGCAGAGGGTTCCGTGAAGGGGAAGTAGCTTGGGCGGAGGCGTATCTTTGTCTCGGGGCCGAAGAGCTCTTGGGCAAAGAGGAGGAGCACTTGCTTGAGGTCGGTGAAGCTGACATTCTTGTCAACATACAGACCCTCAATCTGGTGGAAGAAGCAATGAGCACGTGCACTTACGGCTTCGTTGCGATAGACACGTCCCGGGCACAGAATGCGGATGGGCGGTTGCGTCTTTTCCATGACACGGGACTGTACGCTGCTGGTGTGCGAGCGAAGGATGATGTCGGGGTGCGACTCCACGAAGAACGTGTCCTGCATGTCGCGTGCTGGATGGTCATCGGCGAAATTCAGGCTACTATAGACGTGCCAGTCATCCTCCACCTCGGGACCTTCTGCCAAGGTGAAACCCAGACGACTGAAGATATCGACTATCTCATTCTTGACAATCGTCAGCGGATGGCGGGAGCCGAGGGCGATGGGATAAGGAGTGCGGGTGAGGTCGATTGAAGCAGCACCTGTTGCGGCAGTTTCACCAGCACATTCCTTCAGGGCATTTATCTTCTCCTGAGCCAAGTTCTTGAGCTCATTGATTTTCATTCCCACTTCCTTCTTCAGTTCAGCAGGAACGCTCCTGAAGTCGTTCATCAACTGCGAAATCTCACCTTTCTTGCTCAGGTATTTGATGCGCAGAGCTTCTGCCTCTTGGGCATTCTTTGCTTGGAGGGCAGCAATCTCCTGCATTAGCTGTTCTATTTTCTGTATCATGTCGTTTATCTGTTATGCTATTCTTCCGCCTGAATGTTAGGAGAGGCGGGACATTTTATCCTTTTCGCGTGCAAAAGTACAAAAAAGTTTCGGATTAGGGATTAGGGATTAGAGATTATTTTGTAATTTTGCGCTCGAATTAGGATTTACAATGCGGAATGGGCATTAAGTGTAAGGTCATTTGTTGCTTTGTGGCAGTCGTCACTTTGCTTTCTTGCGGGAGAAAGGGAGCTCCTTCCGATGCCTTCGTAGAGGAAGCGGAAGAGGTCGAGATGAGCGAGGAGCAGGAGGTCTGTTCGGACGAAGAGGACTCCCTTGCACAGGTTCCCCTGTTCGTCGCCACCGAAGAAGCCCTGGACAGCGTCTTCAACGACTTCCTCTTTGCCTACCTCCATAGCCGCGCATTGCGCCGCGAAAGGACTGCGAAGCCGTTGCGCCTGGAACATCCGAAGCGTCCGACGGAATTGCTCGAGCAGTTCGATCCTGAATTTGAATTCAGCTTCCTTTCCGGAGAATTCTTCACGACGCTCTACGGTAGCGCAAGGCAAATGCAGGCTGAGGACGACGATGAACTGGAGGAAGACACCATTGTGAGCCTGCAACGCATCAACCTCAACGACGGTACGATACGCAACTTCCTCTTCCAGCGCGACGCGGGACATTGGAAACTCGATGCGCTTAGAGAGGAAACATTCGAAGAAGACGAGCTCTGCGACTTCCTCACCTTCTATGCGCACTTCTGCTCAGACAGCCTCTTCCAAAGCCAATCCATCGCCGACCCGCTGCGCATCGTCATTCAAGACACAGAGGACGAAGACGGAAGCATCGACGGCATCATAGATGCTGACCAGTGGCAGACGTTCTGCCCGGAAGTGCCCAGCGGCATCATCTCCAACATACGAAAGGGACAGAACTACAGCGGAAACAGAATCGTGATGCGCAAGAGCGGCCTCTCCAACGGCCTACAGGAGATATTCACCTTCAGCAGGGAAAAGGGTAACTGGCGCTTGACAAAGTATGAAAATTGACAACACATTCGGCATCGACGTAGAATGCCGCAAACTTTTTATCTATGACTCGGAGGACATGCTTCGCAAGGCACTTCCGGCCATCAAAGACACGTATGCAGACCTGCCGATGCTGCACATCGGATGCGGTAGCAACCTGCTATTTCTCAACGACTATAACGGCATCGTCTTGAAGTCAAACATCAAGGGAACACACCTGCTGAAAGAGACGGACGATGAAGTGTTGGTCGAGGTCGGTTCGGGCGAGATATGCGACGACTTCATAGCCCAGGCCATCCGCCGGGGATGGTACGGAATGGAGAACCTCTCGCTCATCCCGGGCCAGATAGGTGCGGCTGCTGTACAGAACATCGGCGCTTACGGCGTGGAGGTATGCGACGTCATCGAAGAGGTGCACGGCATCTGTCTGGCTGACGGCACAGAGCGAACATGGAAACGCGAAGAATGCCGCTACGGATACCGCCGGAGCATCTTCAAGGAAGAGCTTTGGGGAAAATACGCCATCACCAGCGTCAACTTCCGGCTCAGCAAGCACTTTGAACCCAAGCTTCAGTATGGCGGACTCATCAAGGCAATAGAAGAAAGGAAGACCCTCTCTAACTCTCCCTTAAAGGGAGAGAATTTTCAAGTCTCACCTTTAAGGGGAGGTCTGGAGGGGGCTGATAGCACTCTTTCGGCCCTCCAACTGCGGCAAGTCATCATCGACATCCGTCGAGCCAAGCTTCCAGACCCCAAGGAACAGGGTAATGCAGGCAGCTTCTTCAAGAACCCTGTCGTAGCGAAGGAGATTGCAGACCGTCTTCTGGCCGACTATCCGACGATGCCCCACTACCCCGCAGAAGGCGGACAAGTCAAGCTGGCAGCAGGATGGCTCATAGAGCAGGCAGGATGGAAGGGCAGGAGCCTCGGACCAGCAGCCGTACACGACCGCCAGGCACTTGTGCTCGTCAACAAGGGCGGAGCAACAGGCCACGACATCCTGAAGCTCTGCGAGGCAGTCCAGAAGGACGTCAGCAAGCGCTTTGGCATCAAGCTGGAACCGGAAGTGAACTTCATTACTTCAATTCATAATTCATAATTCTTAATTCATAATTAGTCCGCCTCACCCCAACCCTCTCGAGAGGGGGAATTTAATGGCAAATGGTTAAATGGTAAATGGTAAATGGTAAATGGTTAAATGGTAAATGAAAGATGGGTAAGATGAAGATAACTTTCCTCGGAACAGGCACAAGCATCGGAGTGCCTCAAATCGGATGCCAATGCGAAGTCTGCACCAGTAGCGACCCTCACGACCGCCGCCTGCGTGCCTCGGCACTCTTCGAGGAGGGCGACACAAGGCTTCTCGTTGACTGCGGACCTGACTTCCGCGAGCAGATGCTCCGCATCAAGATGTCGAAGCCGCTGGATGCCGTCCTCATCACCCACGAACACTACGACCACGTCGGGGGCATCGACGACCTTCGCCCATTCACCTTCGAGCGCAACCTCCCCATTTATGCCGACGACTATGCCTGCCGTCACTTGCGCCAACGCCTACCCTACTGCCTCGTGAACCATACTTATCCAGGCATTCCGAAGCTGGACTTGCAGGAGATTAAGGAAGGCGACTGCCTGCAGTTCGGTCCGCTCAAAGTGACTGCCCTGCGCGTCATGCACGGCGAACTGCCCATCCTCGGTTACCGCATCGGCGACGTAGCTTACCTCACGGACATGACCGAACTCTTCGATTCTTCGCTCCCCCTGCTCCGAGACATCAAGTTGCTCATCATCGGAGCTTTGCGCCACACGCCCCACAAGACGCACCAGACCGTAGAACACGCCATCGAGTTCAGCCGTAGCTTAGGCAACATCCCCACCTACTTCATTCACATGGGGCATCAGGTCGGCCTTCACGCCATCGAAGAACAGAAGCTTCCCCCAGGCTTCCATTATGCCTACGACGGACTGGAGCTTGAACTTTGATGCGAAGTATCCCATGGCCATGGTCGCTTATGGCGAAGTGAAGTAAGTGAAAAGTTAAAAGTGAATAGTGAAAAATCAAAGTTTCCTAATTCAATTCGTGCAAATCGTTTAATTCGTTGTTGAAATAAAAGGCCATCACAAAATAACGCCCATAACGATGTTATTTGAGAGAAAATGCCATCGCAATATATAATAATATGACAATCCGCAAAAGCACCCCTTGCTCCCATCTCTGGGAAGTGGTCAGATAAGTACACGGACTTATGGGAATAAGTACACGTACTTAGTCGGATAAGTACACGTACTTATGGCAACAAGTACACGTACTTATTTCCATAGGGTAGTTTTGCGGATTATCATTATAGTAATTATAATAATAAGTATATAGTAGTTGATTATATATAGAGAGTCCAACCTCAGAACCATCGTCACCCCGAATAACAATGTTATAAGTGTTATCTGAGGGACATAGCCACACACCCGCAGACTGCAATCGTTCTCTATTTCACGTAGAAGAAGAAGACGCCTTGTGCGCCGCCGTATGCCACGCTGCTTTGAGGAACGATACGGCCATTGTAGGAAAGGTTATCGACGATGTTGCCTGTTTCCACCATAACACCTTGGCCGCTATAAGTGTAGTAGGCATTAAACTTTACGGTATCGGGCTTGAATGACATCTTCACGGCATTGGCCGGTATGAGTAAATGGCCCACCGGGTCGTCTGCACCGTTTGCATAGCCGTCGTAGTTCGTATGTTGGTACTTCGATACCTGCACATGGACAATCTCATCGTCGCTCGGGTCATCGTTCATCTTCGTGTCGAGTGTATCATAGCAAACCGTCCAACTGTAGTCGGTGCCGTTGATAAGGCGTCCGCGCTCCTTCTGGCAGGCTGTGATATGGAGTGAGTCACCAGCATTTACGGATGCGATGCCGCCCGACTTGCCCTGCACATAGTCGGGGTAGCTGCCTGTCTTGTACGTGAAGCCGAGCCAGGTCGGACAGAAAGAGCTGTAGTCGTTCTCGGAGCAGGAAGAGAGGAAAAGTAAAGTGAAAAGTGAAATCTGAAGAGTGAAAAGTAGTTTGTACATGGAAACAATTGTGATTAATGAATTATATATTGTGGATTAGACCGAGTCTTTTCATTTCGGAATAGAGACGTTGTACGGGCAGCCCCATGACGTTAAAGTAGGAGCCTTCGATGGAGGTGACGCCGATGTACCCTATCCATTCCTGTATGCCATAGGCACCTGCTTTGTCAAGGGGATGATAGTGCGTAACGTAGTGCTCAATTTCTGCTTCCGAGAGCTGGGCGAAGGTGACTTGCGAGACAGAAGAGAACGACCCTTCCCAACCTCCCCTTAAAGGGGAGGAGTCCTGCACTGCAAGTCTCCCCTTTAAGGGGAGATTTAGAGGGGTCTTTAATGTTACCCCCGTCACGACCTGATGCGTCCGTCCTGAGAGTTTGCGCAGCATCTGCCTGGCTTCTTCTTCGTCGGCTGGCTTACCCAGGACTTCGCCATCGAGCCAGACTATGGTATCGGCTGTGATGAGCAGTTCGTCTTCACCTACGGAATAGGCTGCTGCCTTCTTTCGGCTGATGTATTGCGGTATCTCCTCCATCGGAAGCCCTTCCGGATAGGACTCGTCGAGGCCCTGAAGCGTGCGGACTTCATAGTCGAAGCCCAGACCGGCAAGGAGTTCCTTGCGTCGGGGAGAGTTGCTTGCTAAAATTATCTTCATCGTTTTTAGTTGTTTGGGCGTTTGGTAGATTGGGCGTTTGGTCAAACCACTATTTTACCAGCTAAACGCTTTCTTGTCGGCCATCCATTTCCCTTGAGCTTTCAGGACTTGCTCTACGACATCGCGGACACAGCCTTGCCCTCCGTCTTTATGACTGACATACAAGCTGATGTCGCGTATCTCAGGAGCTGCATCGCGAGGGCAGCAAGGCAGTCCGACGAGCTTCATCACTTCGTAGTCGGGGATGTCGTCTCCCATGTAAAGCACTTCGTCGGTCGAGAGGTTGTATCTGTCGAGTAGCTGTTGCAGCTTCTCTGTCTTGACTGAGCTGCCCAGGAAGACGTCGTAGATGCCAATCGCTTCGTATCGTGCAAGGATAGACGACTCTCTGGCGCCCGTAATGACGGCCACATGAAGGCCGCACATCGCAGCAAGCCGAAGGGCATAGCCGTCTTTCGTGTTGGCTGTACGGAGCAGCTCTCCGTCCGAAGCGATGCGGACGTTCTCCGTGCTCAGCACGCCATCCACATCGAAGGCGAGAGCCTTAATCTTTGTCAAATCGTAGTTTATCATTCTTTACTTCTTATATCTTCTTAGCCTCCGGAACTTTAATATCATGTATGCTTTTGCTCAGAAGTTGATAGAGCTGCTTCTGTTCATCGTTCAGGAGCGTCATTTGCTGTGCCATGACTGCTTCGTCCCATCGGACAGCCGGTCCGGTCTGGGCTTCGCTTGGCGTGAGTTTGTTCATCTTGTCTGCCGTCTCGTGGATGAGCGGAAGCATCGCCGTGAAGGGAATATCGTGCTCTGCAAGCAATTCGGCAGTAATGCCGTAGAGGCGGTTCACGAAGTTGCAGCAGAAGACGGCAGCCAGGTGAAGATACTTCCGTCGCTCACTATCCATCTGCTGCGCTTTGCTACCCATGCTCTCGGCAAGCAGATGAAGCAACTCGAGGTCCTGCGGCTGACTTGCCTCCACATAAAAGGGAACACGTGAGGCAGGAATCTGACGCTTCTTGGAGATGGTCTGAAGGGGATAAAGCACACCTCGCCGCTCATGGGAAAGCACATCCATAGGCACGCTTCCTGCCGTATGAACCACCAGACCTCCTACGTTCATAAGCTCCTGGGCTACAGAACTTATTGCCCTATCACTGACAGCAATGATGTAGAGGTCAGCATCCTGTGGAACAGAGCATGTCCTGTTGCGTCCGCCGACACAGGTCAGCTCGAAAGGCGACTTGATGTTGGCCTTCAGGAAGCTGGCCACATTGCCTGCACCTATCAGTACTGTCCTATATGTACGCGCTCCCATTTCAGTCGGTCTTCGTTCTGCGGCTTGCGCTCCATTCCTTTGTGCCCCACGGCAATCATGCAGACGGCCCTAAGCTCGTCAGGGATGTTGAGCAGCGACTTCACGATTTCTTCCGTCGGACGGCCTTCTGCATCCTGCCTGTTACGGACCTGTATCCAGCAGGCACCCAGGCCAAGGTCCTCAGCCTGAAGCAGGATATGCGTTGCTGCGACAGAAGCATCTTCTGTCCATACATCGCTTATTCTGGGGTCGGCCACCACGACGATTGCCAAAGGAGCTCCGGCCAGGAAGTCGGAACCCACCTGCTTGGACTGGCTCAAGGCAGAGAGCACCTGTTTGTCCTCCACGACGATGAACTCATAGCTGTGCAGTCCCTTACTGCTGGGAGCTATCAGACCAGCTCGGAGCAACAGTTTCACATCGTCGCCGCTCAGGAGCTCTTCCGTAAAGCTTCTGTGGCTGCGACGCACTTTAATCAATTCGCTGAATTTCATTGAACGTTACACGTTGAAGATTGAACATTTTTCTTTTGCGCTGCAAAGTTACGAATAATTTTTCAATGGTCAATGGTTATTGTTCAATGTTCCACACAATAATTCGAGACTTTTTACGTTATTATATATGATGAGACGTTTCATATTGCTTCTTTTGCCTCTCTTTGCAGGCATCTTGAATATATCTGCTCAGGAAGAAGAGCAGCAACAGGCCGACACCACCAAGGTGCACCTGAAAGGCAGGGTCACGGACGAGAGCCAGGACCCCGTGGTTCTCTACTGCCGACAGCGTCGTGGTCCTCTACTCTATGATGGGCTACGAAACGCGGCGGCGCGTGCTCAAGAAGCCGCAAGGCAACCTGACGCTCAACATCGTCATGCGAGAAAGCGGCAAGGAACTGTCGGAAGTGACCGTAGCCGAGACGCGAAGGCAACTGGGCTCCGTCCAGGAGCTGAACAAGAAGGACCTCAAGCGAATGCCAAGCACAAGCGGCAATGCCGTCGAGGAACTTGTAGCCACACAAGCTGGCGTGAGCACCCACAACGAGCTCAGCAGCCAGTACAACGTGCGAGGCGGCTCCTTCGACGAGAACTGCGTCTATATCAACGGCGTGGAGGTGTATCGTCCCATGCTCATCAGCAGCGGCCAGCAGGAAGGACTCTCCGTCATCAACGGCGACATGGTCGAGAAGATTAACTTCTCTGCCGGAGGTTTCGAAGCCAAGTACGGCGACAAGATGTCCAGCGTGCTCGACATCACCTACGGACACCCTGAGCGCCTCGAATCGACCGTCAGCGCCAGCCTGCTCGGTGCAAGCGTCTATGTGGGCTACGGCAACAAGAAGTTCTCGCTGAGCAACGGACTACGCTACAAGACCAATCAGTACATGCTCGGAAGCCTGGAGACGAAGGGTGAGTACAAACCCAACTTCCTCGACTATCAGGCTTACCTGCGCTGGACACCCTCGAAGGACTGGACATTCGACGCCATCGTCTATATCAACCGCAACAACTACAACTTCAAGCCTACCGACCGCGAGACGAAGTTCGGCACACTGGAGGACGTCAAGAGCTTCAAGGTCTATTTCGACGGAAAGGAAGAAGACCAGTTCCAGACGCTCTTCGGCACCATTCGGGCAGCACGCAGACTGGGGAAGTCGAGTGCCATCAGCCTTACCGCATCGGCCTTCAACAACCGCGAGAAGGAAACCTACGACATACAGGGACAGTACTGGCTCAACGAGACAAACGGCGACGAGCAACTGGGCGTCGGCTCATACATGGAACACGCCCGCAACTTCCTCTACAGCAACGTCCAAGCCATCAAGCTTGACTACGACCTGAAGAAGGGGAGCCACACGATACAGGCTGGACTCGGATGGAAACACGAGAAGGTACGAGAGAACTCGAAAGAATGGGAATATCGCGACAGTAGCGGCTACAGCGTACCCCATACCGGCACAGACCTGCAGGTCATCTACAACATGCAATCCAAGAACTCCATCAACGCCAACCACCTCGAGCTCTACGCTCAGGACACCTACCGCAAGGAAAGCAGCATCGGCATACTCAGCCTCAACTACGGATTGCGACTCAGCTACTGGGGATGGAACAAGGAATGGCTCATCAGTCCGCGTGCCAGCATCGGCTTTGTCCCGGCAAGCAACGACAACTTCACCTTCCGCCTTGCTCTGGGCCTCTACAACCAGCGACCCTTCTACAAGGAACTCCGCGACACCGTCACCATAGCCGGCAACACTATCGTACAGCTCAACAAGGATATCAAGTCGCAGCGCAGCTTCCAAGTCGTGGCAGGCATGGAGTACAAGTTCAAGATTGGAGGCCGACCCTTCAAGTTCACGACGGAAGCCTACTACAAAGCCCAATGGAAGCTGAACCCCTACAACGTCGATAACTTGAAAATCGTCTATTACGGCAACAACTGCGCAACGGGCTACGTCGTCGGAGCTGACTTCAAGCTCTATGGAGAGTTCGTTCCAGGCACCGACTCATGGGTGAGCTTCTCTCTGATGAAAGCCGGCATGAAGCTCAACGGACAGAACATTCCGCAGCCTACCGACCAGCGCTACAACATCAACCTCTTCTTCTCCGACTACTTCCCGGGCACTACGCGCTGGAAGATGAACCTCAAGGCCACCATTGCCGACGGACTTCCATTCGGCCCGCCACACACAGGACTGGAGCGCAACGCCTTCCGAGCACCAGCCTATCGGCGTTTCGACATCGGCATGAACTACCGGCTCATCGACAACGAGGATCAGCACCTGCGCCGCTGCAAGATGCTCCGCAACATCTGGCTCGGACTCGACTGCTTCAACATCTTCGGCCTCGACAACGTCAGCAGCTACTACTGGATTACCGACATCTCGAACCACCAGTACGCCGTGCCCAACTACCTGACAGGCCGCATGATAAACGCCCGCATCCTGATTGAGATGTAATCATGTTTTGGAGGTGCTAAAATAAGTCCCTGTACTTATCGTCATAAGTCCGTGTACTTATTGCTATAAGTTCGTGTACTTATTGCCCTAAGTCCGTGTACTTATTTTCGCAACTCCCCGTACTTATCTGTTATTTCTCTCTTTCTGCTTTGCAGATACAAGAGAAAAAGTGTATCTTTCCTCTAAAGAAAACTTAAATTCTTTATCGGACTGGCTTATAATTCGCGCATTTTATGTAAATTTGCAGAGCTTAATGTTTTGGCATGACATTTGTAGGATATAAGCGAACGACTGAATCGTGAATCGTATATTAAGAATAATGAATTGAGTTAAAGATGACGACAAGTTTCTCACCCGACACGTTCAACATACTGAACTTCAGCAAGGAAGAAGCCAGCCGGTTGCATTGTGGCAGCGTTTCGCCACTGCATCTCCTGCTCGGCATCATACGACATACTGACAACAAAGCAAGTCAACTTCTGGCATATTACCTGCCAGATGGGATAACTGCGCTCAAGAGTCAACTGGAACAGACGGCACGCCAGCACCAGGTGCTCATCTCCCCTACCCCCGCTGACATGAACTTCGACACACAAGCCAACCGCATCATGCGACTCTGCAAACTCGAAGCAAGCCTGATGAAGTCGGAAAGCATTGAACCGATACACGTCCTCCTGGCCATCCTGAAAGCCAACGATAACGAGGCAAGCGACATCCTACAAAGGATGGACATCACCTATGAAAAGGTGCAGATGCCGTCGAAAGGAAACGCAGCAGGCGATGAAAACTTCCCCAACGACGGAGAGACGTGGAAAGGCAATGACGATGACGACGATGATATGGAACCCGTTTCAGCAGGACTGGAAGGCAACGTCATCTCCATTCGCCAGCAGAAGAAACAGGAAAGCAAGACACCAGCCCTCGACAACTTCGGCACAGACCTGACACAAATGGCTGCAGAAGACCTGCTCGACCCCGTCGTGGGAAGAGAGAAGGAAATAGAGCGAGTAGCCCAAATCCTGAATCGGAGGAAGAAGAACAACCCCATCCTCATCGGTGAACCGGGTGTGGGCAAGAGTGCCATCGTAGAAGGACTGGCACAGAGAATCGTTACCCACAAAATAAGCCGCACGCTTTGGAACAAACGCCTCGTGGTGCTCGACCTCGCAAGCGTCGTGGCTGGCACGAAGTATCGCGGACAGTTCGAGGAACGCCTACGCTGCATCATCAAGGAACTGCAGCAGAACCCCGAAGTCATCGTCTTCATCGACGAGATTCATACCCTCGTCGGTGCAGGTAATGCGGCTGGCTCGATGGATGCCGCCAACATGCTGAAACCTGCCCTGAGCAGAGGCGAGTTCCAGTGCATCGGCGCCACAACGCTCGATGAGTTCCGCAAGAGCATAGAAAAGGACGGAGCCCTCGAACGCCGCTTCCAGAAAGTACAGGTAGCGCCTCCCACAGCAGAAGAGACCCTGCAAATCCTACAGAACCTGCGCGACCGCTACGAGAGGCACCACAATGTGCGCTATACCGACGAAGCACTTCAGGCCATCGTCAAGATAACAAACCGCTACATCACCGACCGCAGCTTCCCCGATAAAGCCATCGACGTGATGGACGAAGCTGGAAGCCGAATGCGCATTCAGAACTTCCCTGTCCCCGAAGAGATAATCCATCTGGAAAAGCTCGTCGAAGAATTGGAAGAGAAGAAACAACACGCAGCCGAGAAGCAGGACTTCGAAGTAGCTGCAGACCTGCGCGACCAATGCAAGACCGTCCAGAAGCAATTGGTAGAGGCAAAGCAGGTTTGGGAGACGAACATCAGCGAAAGCGAGAAGAGCCTGGTGGATGAAATGGTAGTGGCCGACGTCATCAGCACAATGACGGGCATCCCCGTTCAACGCATCGGCCAGGAAGAGAACCTGCGTCTGCGCTGCCTCAAGGACACGCTCCAGCAGAAAGTCATCGGTCAGGACGAAGCAGTCGCAACCGTGGCAAGAGCCATCCAGCGCAGCCGTGTCGGACTGAAAGACCCGCAGCGCCCCATCGGAACCTTCCTCTTCGTCGGTCCGACAGGCGTGGGCAAGACATACCTCGCCAAGTGCCTGGCAGAAGAACTCTTTGGGAAAGCCGATGCCATCATCCGCATCGATATGAGCGAATACATGGAGAAGCACACCGTCAGCCGAATGGTGGGTGCACCTCCGGGATACGTAGGCTACGACGAAGGCGGACAGCTCACCGAACAGGTGCGTCGCAAACCCTACTCCATCGTCTTGCTCGACGAGATAGAGAAAGCCCACACGGATGTCTTCAACCTCCTCCTGCAAGTCATGGACGAAGGTCGTCTGACGGACGGCAACGGCAACACCATCGACTTCCGCAACACCGTCATCATCATGACCAGCAACTGCGGCTCGAAGCAGATACGCGACTTCGGCAACGGCATCGGCTTCCAGAACCAGACGGACACTTCGTTCAGCAAGCAACAGAACCGCAGCATTGTCAAGAAGGCACTCGATAAGCAGTTCGCACCCGAGTTCATCAACCGACTGGACAACATCATCTACTTCGACCACCTTTCGCAAGAAGACCTCCAGCGCATTGTTGACATCGAACTTCGTCCTTTGCTCGACCGCGTCAACGAGCTTGGCCACACGCTCGAAGTCAGCCCCGAAGCCCGCGAACTACTCGGCAAGAAGGGTTACGACGTACAGTTCGGTGCCCGCCCCTTGAAGCGTGCCATCCAGGACCTCATCGAAGACCCGCTCTGCGAACTGCTGATGGAAGCTCCCTCCAACTCCACTAACATGGAGGGCGGCCTACAGTTCAAAGCAGAAGTAACAAAAGACAGAGAAAAGATAACCATAACTAAACAATAAACTCAACTGCCAAACCCCTGCACGCAGTTCTCTCCCTTTGGGGAAAGTTAGAGAGGAGAACATCTTCCCCGTCATCAAAAAGTTTCTCTATAGCGACCACGAAATCTTCATTCGCGAAATCGTCAGCAACGCCGTTGATGCCACGCAGAAGCTCAAGACCCTGGCAGGCAAAGGCGACTTCAAAGGCGAGATGGGCGACCTGAAGGTTCGTGTCAGCATCGACAAGGACGCCAAGACTATCACCGTCAGCGACAACGGCATAGGCATGACTGCCGACGAAATCGAGAAGTACATCAACCAGATTGCCTTCTCGGGAGCCAACGACTTCCTCGACAAGTACAAGGACGACGCCAACGCCATCATCGGCCACTTCGGACTGGGCTTCTACTCGTCGTTCATGGTGAGCAAGCAAGTTGACATCATCACCAAGAGCTATCAGGACGCACCTGCTGTGAAGTGGAGTTGCGACGGAAGCCCTTCGTTTACTTTGGAAGAGACAGAGAAGGCCGAGCGCGGAACAGACATCGTGATGCACATCGACGACGACTGCAAGGAGTTCCTCGAGAAGGACAAGCTGGAAGGACTGCTGCGCAAGTACTGCCACTTCCTTCCCGTGCCCATCGCTTTTGGCAAGAAGACCGAATGGAAGGACGGCAAGCAAGTTGATACCGACGAGGATAACATTATTAATAATGTAGAGCCGCTCTGGACGAAGAAGCCAGCTGACCTCAAGGACGAGGACTACAAGGAGTTCTACCGCCACCTCTTCCCGATGGCCGACGAGCCGCT
>OMSJ01000134.1 GCA_900313705.1 uncultured Prevotellaceae bacterium | reverse complement strand
TCGCATCAGTCCGAAATAGTTCATTCCGCATTGACGCAGCATCTGAGGCAGTTGCGACTGGTGTCCGAAGTCATCGGGCAGCCATCCCACTCGTGCCATCCGGCCAAAGCGCGACTGGAAGTAGCGTTGTCCCAGGAGGAACGAACGCGTCAATGCCTCGCCTGATGGCATCTGCTGGTCGCTTTCCACCCACATACCGCCAACGGGCTCGAAGCGGCCTTCCTTGACATACTTCTTTACCTTATTAAATAGTTCCGGGTCTTGTTCCTCGACCATCCTATAGACGACGGCTTCGCTCTGCAGCAGATGGTAGTCGGGGTATTCCTCCATGAAGGCTACAGCTTGGCGGAGGTTGTCGTGAGCCATCTTCTCTGTCTCCGAAAGCGTCCAGAGCCAGTTCATGTCCATGTGGGAATGTCCAATGACGTGCAGCGTATCCTTGGCTACATCAGCATTCTTCTGGACAGGCTGCGATGCAAGCGACAAGCTAAGTCCCATCGCCATTACAATGATAGAGAATCTTCTTTTCATGCTTATTCCTCCTTTTCGTTGTACCTTTCTTAATGGCTATCCGAATTTGCCTTAACAAGGGGGTGCTCTCAACGCGATACGTGACGCTGGCAAAAGCAGCACGTAGCGTTTGACAGCGCCTTATTTCTCGGTTTGATTTCGGTTGCGGACAGTCATTTTTCTACTTCTTTGTCTTCGAGTACTTCTTGATGAGATTATAGGCTGTATAGAGGCCGAGCTCACCTGCTTGAGAGAGATCGCTGAGTCCCTGCTCCGTTTGACCTCCAAGGATGTAGGCCACACCTCTTCCATAGTATGCGTCGGGGAAATGCGGGTCGAGCTTGAGGGCACGACCGAAGGACTTCTGAGCGGCGACATAATCGCCCAACTGCACCTGCACACAACCGATGTTGTAATGCAGGAAAGGAGCGTCGGGCATAAGGTCAGAGGCTTTGCTGTAGTCCTGAACTGCCATAAGATAACCCAATCGGAGGTCGGAAGCATTTGCCGTCGTTCTCGACACTTCGAGCTGAGCAAAGCGACACTGGGCTCGCAGCATATAAGCCAATGGGTCGGAGCCATTCATTAGAATAAGGTGAGTCATATCCCAAATGGCATTCTCAAAGTCACGGATATGATAGTAGTCGAGGGCACGATTCAAGAGCAGATCGCGGTCTGCCATGTCGAGGGTCTTCTGTTCAAACTCTTCTATCTGTTCGGAGAGTGCAGTTATGGAGGCTTGGTGAGCCTCGGTCTGCCCCGCTGTCATGGGAGCTTCGCTGTCCGTCAGATAGAGTTGCATCGGGAAGACATGCTGATTGTTGAGTTCTTCTATCTGAGGGCAATAGGCAATGTATGTATTGGTCTCTGAAGTTCGCTTGTAGTACGTGAGCGAGTAGATAGGCTCCGGCCTTAGTTCAGTCTGACGGTTCTGCACCTTGCCGCGATACTCGCTGACGTATTCGTTCTCTTCCTCGTGAGTGTCTTCCTCGACAAGGGCCGCATAGTCCTCAATGTTTCGCTCACTCTTCTTGCGGGTACGGACCTGATGCTTCTTGCCGGCAGCAACATCCAACCGTGCCTGCAAGACCTTGAACTCATCGCGTTCGGCACCGCTCGTGTCGCCAATCTTCCGCTTGATGGCAGCACGATGGCGATAGCCGTCCCAGAACTCGGGGTAGTCCTTGATGACAGCACTGATGTCGCGGATAGCTCCGTTATAGTCACCGATATTGTCCAAGAGAAGGGCACGGTTGTACAGGGCGATGGTGTTGTCTGGCTCTAGATTGAGCACGAAGTTGAAGTCTTCGATGGCAAGATTGTCCTCGCCCACATTGGCACGAAGCAGGCCACGGTTGTAATGGGCAATGTAATTGTTTGGTTCCAAGTCGAGGCAGAAGTTGTAGTCGGCCATGGCTCCCCGCAGGTCGTCTCTGTTGTAGCGCACGAGGGCACGGTTGACATAGAGCCCGGCCATGCGTGGCGTCTGCGTGATGGCTTTGTCGAGCGACGACTCCGCTTTGGCATATTCCTTGCGATTCGATTGGAACATAGCCTTGAGACCCCAGGCCCTGGCGTCGTATTCATCCAGTTCAAGTGCCTGGTCTGTCCACTTCTCGGCCTGGACTGTGTCTGTGCGCAGCAGAGAGACCTGAGCCTTCATGGTGTACTGCTCGGCCTCCTTGGACCAATGTCGCAACATGACATCGAGCGTCGAGTCAGCACTCTCATACTTCTTCTGCTCTATCTGGCAAAGCACCAGGTTGTGCCAGGCATTATGTTCCAATGGGCTGATGTCAATGGCCTTGTGGTAATCTTCCTCGGCCAGGGCATAACGGCTTTGGTTGATGCGACACAAGGCTCGCAGGATGTAATGGTTGAGGGCATACGGGTTGCGCTCCACAGCATTGTTGCAGTCTATCTCCGCCCCCTGATAGTCCTCGAGATAGAACTTCGCCAAGGCACGATAAAAATAAGGCTCGCCAAGCCAGGGCTTCACGGCAATCACCATGTTGAAGCGCTGGATAGCAAGCACATAGTCTTCGTAGTAAAGGGCATTGCGCCCCATCAGGAGCACACGGTCGGTGTTGATCTGGGCCTTTAAGGGTGAAAGGGTGAAAAGGTGAAAAGGTGAAAAAGCTACGCCCCAAAGCATAGCAACAATCAAGAATAACCGTTTGATTTCCATTTCATTCTTTAACTTTTTTACCTTTTTACCTTTTCACTTTCACCTTGTAGTTGCAGGAGAACTCACCCTTCCTGATGTCCTGAAGCTTTGAATTGGTAAGCTGTCGGCGAAGGCCTTTCAGATGGTCCGTGAAGACGACGCCATCGAGATGGTCGAACTCATGCTGCATGACGCGTGCCAGATAGCCAGTCACCCATTCATCGTGCTCCTGGAACTGTTCATCCTGATAAGTGACGCGAATCCGAGTCGGGCGCTTCACCTTTTCGTGAATACCGGGCAGGCTGAGGCAACCTTCCTCCGAGACATCCATCTCCGTCTCGTCGTACTCTTCGATATAAGGGTTGATGAAGGTACGGATGTAGCCTTTGTACTCCGGCAAATCCTCGCTGATGACATCGAGGTTGATGATAGCCAGCCTGATGGGAAGCCCCACTTGAGGCGCTGCCAAGCCGATGCCCTCGCTGCGTTCGAGGGTCTCGTACATATTCTTTATGAGCTGCTCCAACTCGGGATAGTCCTTGTCTATCTCTTCAGCCTCTTGCCTGAGCACAGGCTGACCGTATGTGTATATTGGCAATATCATTTAATCATTTACCATTTAATCATTTACCATTTGTTCCCCTCTCTTCAGAGAGGGGTTAGGGGTGAGGCTTTCTCCCCTTAAAGGGGGTTGGGGGTCCGTTCCATCCATCCTTGCAGGATGATGGTGGCACTTACTTCATCCACGAGGGCTTTGTTGCGACGCGCCATCTTTCCAATGCCACTTTGCAGGATGGCTTGCTGGGCCATTACGCTCGTATAACGCTCGTCCCACATATCGACAGGCACCAAAGGGAAAGCCTTTTTCAGTTGCTCTACGAAAGCCCGCACCCTCGGCAGGTTGTCACTGTCACGTCCGTTTGTCTGTCTGGGCAGGCCCACCACGAAACGCTCCACATCTTCCCTGCACAGATAATTCTTCAGGTAGGCCAGCAACTGCGGTGTCTCAACAGTTGTCAGTCCACCTGGAATAATTTGCAAAGGGTCCGTCACTGCCAAACCAGTGCGACGGACCCCGTAATCTATTGCGAGAACTCTTCCCACATTATTATATATATGGGTTTTTAGGTGTCAGATTTTTAGGTTTTAGGTGTCAGGTTTTTAGGTCTCAGGTGTCAAGTACATTTACCTTACAACCTCATAACCTTATAACCTCATAACCTCATAACCTCACAACCTTATAACCTCACAACCTCTTACTTCTTATACAACAGCCAGGCTCCAGGATACTGACCTTCAAGTTGGGCACGCTTCTGGGCAGCATCAGCCTTTGTGTCGAAGCTGCAAGCCACTACGCGATAGAATGTCTGTCCGTTCACCTGTGCCTGAGCAACACAGCTGTTATAGCCTTGGCCTGCAAGCTTCTGCATGAGAGCAACGCCATTGCTCTTGATGGTGACAGATGCCACGACAACACCATACTGCTTCAGAGGGCTGCCTTCCACGAAGGATACATTCTCGTTGCGAACCTGAACGTTGCTGTAGTCGGCCACGGGAGTTGTTGTAACGGGAGTCACGGTCTGAGTTGTCACCTGCTGAACGGGGGTCGTTGATACTGCAGGCGTTACCGTAGTCTGCGTCTGCTGAGCCTTTGCTTTTTCATAGGCCTTCTTATAGGCACTTTCCTTACTCTTACAAGACGACATCATAAACACAGCGCAAACAGCAGCGCCTAACAAAAGAATCTTTTTCATAAGTGAGTTTTTATGTTTTGGGGTTACTTTTTTCTTTTTTATCCTTGCAAAGGTAGCACTTTTTCGTCACTGTTACAACAAAATAAGCAAAAAATTCCATCTTTTCTTCATTTTTTTCTCATTTCATGCCAAAGGAATAAGAAAAAAGAACTAAATTTGTAGGCACAGAGCAATCTTTAGGTAAAGATTAGGGATTAAAGATTAAAGATATTATAAGAAAGGAGAACGTTATGAAAGCATTGGATTTTCTGGTAGCCTTCG
>OMSJ01000039.1 GCA_900313705.1 uncultured Prevotellaceae bacterium | reverse complement strand
TACATGGCAATTATATGTTAACGTAAATTCGACGAAAATGGAAACTTACAGCCTATCATGTGTTAAACAAACACAAAGTCACAAAGACACTAAGTAACTCCCTATGGTGTAAAGACACAAAGGTTCTGGCCGTGAAATCTTTGTGTCTTCAGTTCAGCGGCGTAGCTCTTCGTGTCTTTGTGTCTTTGTGTTTGATTGTCCTTTGGCTTTTCATCGCTCCGCCTGTGCCTGAGGCTTGCCGAAGAACTCACGTTAACTACAAAAGATGTGCGGCTCCCTAAACTTAAACAAACTTCATCTATGCTGCCGACAAAATTATTTTCAAGCCTTGAAAATATATAATCAAGCCTTGAAAATATATAACCAAACCCTGAAAATATATTTTCAAGCCTTGAAAATAATTTTTAAGCACGCTTTTCGAGGTTTTGGAAAGTGCGCTTCGGGAAAATGCAATGTGCTTCGAAGGAGAAGGTACTGTGCTTCGTCGGAGAATATGCTGCGGTCCGTCGGAGGATATGCTGTGCTTCGTCGGAAAACATCGCCTGTCTGCTTTGTCGGCTGCGCAGCAGGGGCCGCAGGACTTCCCAAAGGGAAGCGAATGACAGGATACAGAAAAAAATGCCTCTATTTGTGCAAATAAAAACACTTTTCCTTTTGAAGTGAATGAAAAAAAATGTAAATTTGTACGCAGATAAGTATGTATCTTACAAAATAAAGAGCGTTCCCCTTTGAGATAATCAAAGAAAAGCGTAACTTTGTGCGCCATTATGAAAAAACAATTCACAACATCAAACAATAACAATTAACTTTAATCACTATGAAACAAAACTTACTTAACAAACTCTGGCTACGCGTCACAATGCTCGTAGCCTTGATGACAACCGCCCTGGCTGGAACGGCTATGGCAGACACGAAGACGTTTGACTTCAAGTTCGAGACAATCGGAACTACAGGCTGGAGTAACTCTTATGCCGCACATTCGTATGAATATACGGAAGGAACGGTAAAGTTTACTGCTGCCAGCAAACAGACTCAAAACATTTCAACCATGCCTGTTACAAAAGGCCAACCTGTGGAGTTTATAATGAAAGATGGCTACACCATTAGTGCTGCTACGTTTGTGTGCCAACAGTGGACCACAAAGGCTCAAACCATCACTTTGCATTATAGCACAGACGGTGGTGAGAATTATATTTCCACAGGTGTTACTTCCTCGAACTTTACAATATCGAGTGATGAACTGCCCTCAGGAACCAATGCAGTAAAAATAACATTCGATTCACAAAGCAACCAAATTGGTATAAAGAACCTTACACTTACATATGACTATTCGGGCGGTTCTGGCGACGACCAAGGCGTTGCCACGAGCGTGGTCATCAGCGATAAGGCCATCACCAACACGGATGTTCACGTCAGCGACGAGGCAGGCTCTCTGTCTGCTACCGTTGTTGCAGGCGAAACCACGCTGTCCGGCGCCACCGTTACATGGAGCGGCAACAACGATGCCGTTGCTACTATCGACGCCACAGGTGCTGTCACCCTTGTCGGAGCAGGCGTTGTCACCTTCACCGCTGCCTATGCAGGCGTTTCAGGTGAGTACAAGCCCTCTTCCGCCACTTACGAGATGACCGTCACAGACAGCACTCCGTTTACAGGAGGCGACGTGACGTTTGATGCCAAAGCCGACAAGGGCAACACAACACAAGGTGCAGGTTCTATCGTCAAGAATGGTGTGACATTCTATTGTTCTAATGGCATCCTTGGCAATGGCTCGGAATATCGTATCTATAAGAATTCTGTAACCACATTTACCCTTTCTGCCGATGCAGTTGCCAGCGGCTATGTCATTAAGAGCATTGCCTTTACATGCACAGGCAGCAATCCTGCTTCTGGCTTTGCCGATCAGGAAGGTTGGACAACAAATGTCAGCGACGGCACTTGGACAGGTGCTGCAGCTTCCGTTTCCTTTACCGCTTCGGGCGCTCAGGTTCGTGCCACAGAGATTGTAGTGACTGTAGGACAAGCTGCAGCTCTTTCTTCTATCGCACTCAGCGGTGACTATCCCACCACATTCCATGTTGGAGATGCTTTCTCTTACGAAGGAATTGTAGTGACAGCCAACTACGAAGACCAAACAACGAAGGACGTGACAGCCAGCGCAGAGTTCACAGGCTATGATATGGCAACCGAAGGCGCACAGACCATTACCGTCAGCTACACAGAGGGCGAAGTGACAAAGACCGCTACCTACGACATCACCGTCAATGCTCCTGCAACGCTTGTGTCTATCTCACTCTCCGGCACCTATCCCACTGAGTTCGGTCAGGGCGACGCTTTCAGCTCAGAAGGTATCGTCGTGACAGCCAACTACGATGACCAGTCAACAAAGAACGTCACCGAGGATGCCACCTTCACTGGCTACGACATGAATGTCCTGGGCGAGCAGACCGTAACCGTCAGCTATGAAGGCCAAGAGGCAACCTATACCATTACCGTCGTAGAGAAGAAGGGTACGGCAACCAATCCTTACACCGTGGCTGAGGCTGTTGCCTACATCGGCACGCTTGGCTCTGCAACTTCCGCAACAGAGGTTTATGTCTCTGGCATCATTTCTCAGGTTGACAGCTTCAACTCTAGCTACGGTTCCATCACCTATTGGATTTCCGACGACGGCACAACTGAAGGCCAGATGGAAGTCTATAGCGGTTTGAACATTGATGGAGAACAGTTCTCTGCAAAAGACGACCTGCAGGTAGGCGACATCGTAACCGTCAAGGGCTTTGTAAAGATGTATAATAACAAAACACCTGAGTTCGACAAGAACAATCAACTTGTAAGCTTCGAGCGTCCTGTAGATACCACTCCTTCCATCGAGCTTGGCGACAACGTAATCAATGCTTTTGCCGAAGGTACCGATGACGTCATCATCGTTAGCTACAAGAACATCACTAATGTTGCAGCAGATGTCTTCTTCTGCAACGCTGAAGGCAATGCCGCTACCTACGATTGGGTTGATGCAGAGATTAATGAAAGTGGTAACTTAGAGTACATCATCGATGCCAACACAAGCACCGAAGCCCGCACAGCCTACATGAAGGTTTATGCCCTCGACGATAAAGCCAACTACGTCTATTCAGAGCTTATTACCATCAATCAGGCAGGTGTAACTGTCGATTACGCTACGCTGCCGTTCGCATGGGAAGGCGGCGCAGACAACGGTAAGAGTTCACTAGAGGCAATGACTGGTGTCACAACTAATGACCTTGGCAATGACTATGCTGCAAGCAACGCCCCATATCGCGTTAAGCTTGATGGCACAGGCGACTACATTCAAGTTCAGACCGACTGCCAGCCCGTCCTCGTTTCCCTTGATGTCAAGATGCTTGGCGGTAACAATTCTTCCACAATCACCGTTCAGGAGTCTGCTGATGGCGAGACTTTCACTGATGTTGAAGAATTGACCATCGAAGGTGCTCAGAATACGATTCTTTATCTCCAGACAGCCAATGCATTCGATGCTGCTACACGTTATGTACGTCTCTACTTCACAAAGGGTAGCAATGTTGGCCTCGGTGGTATTGCCATTGAAAAGGAATTTGACGTAGCTACCGTTGGCGAAGCAGGCTATGCAACCTATGTCACGAAGCACAATGTCTCCTTCCCCGAAGAAGTGGAAGCATACATCGCCACATCCACAGGCTATGACCAGATAAAGGAAGAGGAATATGTATCTCTGACCAAGGTGACATCTGTTGCCAAGGGAACACCCGTTGTCCTCAAGAACAAGGGTAAATTCACACTGGATCCTGTTGCTGATCCCGAGAGTGCAGAGGGCAACCTGCTGAAGGCTTCCGACGGCACTGTAGAGGGCAACGGCACCATCTACGTCCTTGCTAAGCCCGCAAACAAAGAGGTTGGCTTCTATGCTGTGCAGGAAGGCTCGACTGTTGCCGAAGGCAAGGCTTACCTCGAGGTAGCCAAGCCAGGCGTGAAGGGCTTCGCATTCTCCTTCGCTGACCAGGCTGACGGCATCAACGAGGTCAATGGTCAATGGTCAACGGCCAATGGTCAATCAATCTACAACCTCGCCGGACAGCGCATCCAGAAGATGCAGAAGGGCATCAACATCGTGAACGGCAAGAAGGTCGTGCTTAAGTGAGCGAAGAGCTGAGCGAAGCATAAGCTCACTAAGTAATCGCTTCTGATTCTTATAGCTCAGGCGGTGTATCTGTTAGGGGTGTACCGCCTGAGTGCTTTAAGTTAAGACTATACATTATATATATAATATGTATAACCGTCCCCTTATACTCATCTCGAACGATGACGGCGTGCATGCACAGGGCATCCAGGAACTGACGCGGATGATGCGTCGGCTGGGCGACGTCGTCGTGGTGGCTCCCGACGGACCGCGAAGCGCTTCATCGTGCTGCATCTCGCCCCTCACCAACATCAGGCTCCTGCGCCTACAGCAGCAGGAAGGGCTGACTGTCTATCAGTGCAGTGGCACACCTACCGACTGCGTGAAGCTGGCGATGGACGGACTGCTGACGCGCAGGCCAGACCTCGTGGTGAGCGGCATCAACCATGGCGACAATGCTTCGGTCAGCATCCACTACAGCGGGACGGTAGGTGCTGTCCTCGAGGCCTGCATGAAGAACGTGCCGGCCATCGCATACAGCCTGAAGACGAAAAGCCTGCAGTGCAACTTCCGTCCCTTCGAGGAGGTCGTCATGCAGACGGCACGCTATGCCTTGGAGCACGGCCTGCCCGAAGATGTGCTACTCAACGTGAACTTCCCCGAGGTGGAGGAACTTAAAGGCACGAGGGTATGCCGCACCGGACGTGGCAGATGGATGAAGGAGATGCTGGAGGTGACAGACATTCCTCTTGGCTCTGACGAGAGAGCCTTCCGCTTGACAGGATACTTCCAGAACCTGGAGCCCGACGCAGAGGACACCGACTACTGGGCACTCGAACACGGCTATGCTTCCATCACTCCCATCGGCCTCGACATGACCGCACACGGCGTGATTGAGACATTGAACATTGACCATTGAACATTGACCATTGAACATTGACCATTGAACATTATCAGGGCGGTAGCTAACTCTTAACCCTTAACTCTTCACTCTTAACTCTTCACTCTTCATTCATTACATGAAGTACTATCTCATAGCAGGCGAGGCAAGCGGCGACCTTCATGCGAGTCACCTCATTGCTGCAATACGAAAGGAAGATGCTGAGGCAAAGTTCCGTTGCTTCGGCGGCGACATGATGTCGGCTGAAGGTGCCGAACTCGTCCGTCACTACCGCGACCTTGCCTATATGGGAATCTTCCCGGTGCTCATGCACCTCCGGACTATCCTGCGAGGCATGAGGCAATGTCAGGAAGACATCCTCAGATGGCAGCCGGATGTGGTCATCCTGGTGGACTATCCCGGCTTCAACCTGAAGATAGCACGCTTCCTGAAGCAGCACAGCAACATCCCCGTCTATTACTACATCTCGCCTAAGATATGGGCTTGGAAGGAGTGGCGCATCAAGGACATCAAGCGCGATGTGGATGCCATGTTCAGCATCCTGCCCTTCGAGGTCGCGTTCTACGAGAAGCACCACTACCCGATGCACTACGTGGGCAACCCGACGGCAGACGAGGTGGATGCCTTTCTCAAGGAGCAAGGGACAGGGAGCAAGGAGGCTTTCTGTAAGGACAACAACCTCGACGGACGCCCCATCATCGCTCTGCTGGCTGGAAGCCGCAAGCAGGAAGTGCACGACAACCTCCGTCGAATGATAGAGGCTGCCCTACCCTACACCAAAGACTATCAGCTCGTGCTTGCCGCTGCCCCAGGCCTCGACGATGCGTTCTATAAAGAGCAAGTTGAACAGGCAATGACCAAAGTACAAAGTACAAAGTTCAATGGTCAATGCTCAATGGTCAATGGTCAATGGTCAATGATAAGCATCGTTCGCGACCAGACATACCGTCTCCTGCAGCACAGCACGGCAGCCCTCGTCACCAGCGGCACGGCCACACTCGAGACGGCGCTCTTCCGTGTGCCGCAAGTCGTTTGCTACTACATGAAGTGGGGTTGGCTAGCATCCTTGGCAAGGAAACTGATACTGAAGGTTCCTTACATCTCTCTCGTCAACCTCATCGCCGGCAAGGAAGTAGTGCCCGAACTTGTCGCAGAGCAGATGAATGCCGAGAATGTCCGTCGCCATCTCGCTGCCATCCTTCCCGGCGGATCAGCACGGGAAGCCCAGTTGCAAGGCTACGACCGCATGGCAGCCATCCTCGGCGAACCAGGCGCACCACAGAGGGCAGCAAAGATAATCGTTGAATTATTACGTTAAAACGAAATAACGTTAAAACGAAATCAAAAATCCTTAATTCACAAAAACCTTAAATTGTAAATGACATTATGATTCGATTGAATTGTTTCTTCCAAGCCAAGAAGGGCAAGTACAATGAAGCCCTGGAGGCCGCCATTCTGCTCACTGCCAAGACGCAGAAGCACGAGGGCATGGTCAGCTATGACGTTTTCGAGAGTGCCACACGCAAGGACATCTTCATGTTCTGCGAGACATGGGAGAGCGAGGAAGCCCTCGCCAAACATGCAGCCACACCCGAGTTCAAGGAGTGCGTAGGCATCATCGAGAGCTGCGGCGAGATGAAGATTGAGAAGCTGCAGCTTTAGCCACTGTGCCGGCAGGTTCTCCTGCCGGTTCGTCGCTGTGCCTGCCGGTTCTCCTGCCGGTTCGTTGTTGTGCCGGCAGGTTCTCCTGCCGGTTTCCCTGTCTGCCTCTTCGATCTGGCAAGGCCTTTTGCGTCAATACGCCACAGCCCTGTTATTTAACGATGACAATGCGGGTCATAACGGCCTTTCCTCCGTCGGGGGTGTTGGCTACGACATGATAGATGCCGCTGGCTACGCGCTTGCCGTTATTGGCCAGACCGTTCCAGGTGCACGTGCCGCCGACTGAGATGCCGTTCCATACAAGTTGTCCGCCTGTGGAGACAATCTTTACTTCGGTATCCGCCACCAGTCCACGAATGGCAATGGGGCCGTTGTATTCAGGCGTGACGGGGTTGGGGAAGACGGTGACGTTGCTCTTGCTGAGTTCCGCTTCGGGAGCGGTAGCATCGCTGATGAAGCTGCAGAGCCCCTTGTCTGTGCCAAAGACGACTTCTCCCGTTGCAGGATGGATAGCGATGCTCTGCACGTTGTTGCTCAGGAGGGGACTGTCTTCGGTCGTAAAGTGGTGCAGCATCTCCTGTCCGTCGGCACTGATGAGGTAGGCGCCGTTGGTCTGTGTACCTATCCATTTACGGTTGGCAGCATCGATGGAGATGCAGGCGATGGAGACGTCGTTGAGCAGGTAGTCTGCCAGTCCGCTGCCGTCGTTGCGGTTGATTTTGATTTGGGTGAACTGCATGTTAGGATTGAAGACCTGGGATACATCTTCTATCACGAAGAGTCCTGCTGATGTACCGACCCATACCATGCCTTCCAGGTCCTCGCAGAGACAGAAGAACTGGTCGGGCTTGTAGGGTGTGCCGTCCTGGTTCGTAATGTTCTGGTGCATGATGGTCTTGTCGTCGGTGGTGCGTTCCGTACCCTTCGTGTCGATGCAGAAGATGCCTCGCTTTTCGATGCGTCGGCTGCAGATGAGCTTGATGCCGCTGCTGTGGTGCAGGATTTTGTCTATCAGCGAGACGCCGTTCAGTTCCTCGTAGTAAGGATTGTACCATGTGCCGTTGGGCTTGAGGACATGCAGCACGCTGTCCCTCATCGACGAGGCCATCCAGAGGTTGCCGTCTGCATCGTAGCTCAAGGCAGAGCAGGGGACGTAGTTGTAGTATCGTGGCAATTCAGCCAAGATGCTGTGTAGCGGTGAGTTGTCGTGGCCGTAGAGCTTGACGAACTTGCCGTTCTTGTATTCGCAGAGGCCGCCTCGGTAAAGGCTGGCGAAGTGGTGCGTGTCGTCCGTCGGATCCTGCACGAGGTTTGTGGTGTTGACGAGCTTGAACCCAGGGTATTCAGCGGGAATCTCCATCTCCGTGAAGTTCGTCCACTTGCCGACTATGTTCTGTCCAGGCGTTGGGCTTTCTATTTCGTAGTACATCGCCGTAGCTGGGTTGGTGAAGCCCGTCACGGTGTTGATGCCGCCTGCCACGAGGAGGCGGTCTCCTATCCAGTTGACGTCGTAACCGATGTCGCGTATCGGACTGCTGGGCTGTATGACAGCTCCCGTCGCTGTTAAGGCAGAGCCGTCGCTCTTGTAGCCGCACAGTCCTTTCTCCTGTGCACTCATCCAGTATGTACCGTCAGCGTAGGAGATGTCGCTCCAATTGTTGTTGACCTTGATGGTGGTCGTTGCGGCACTGAGAGTTGCATCGTCTTCGCCGCTTACGTCAGAGATAAAGCAAACCGTGGTCTTGTTTCCCCAAACCATTTGATTTCCCAGATTCTTCAGAAAGGTGAAGTTCCCTGAAGCAATCTTGGGCTGCTTGCTTTCATTATTGGGGTCAAGGGCAAAGACGCCGCTTGCGTTGGCTGCTACCAGCTTGCCCTGGAAGAAGCACATGCTCTTGATGTCGCCCCATGCGAGCCTCATCTTCCAGTTCTCTTCCAGGTGCATGTTGTCTGTCTTCATGCAGTATCGTATACCTTCGGGTGTGGCAATGAACACCGCTTCGTCCGAAGCAGCGATGCTGTTGATGGTGTAGCTCAGCTTATAGGTATTGCGGAACACGCCCTCCTTCATGTCAACTTCTACGAAGCCGAACCCTGTGGCGATGTAAGCTGTTGCCCCGTTTACATAAACAGCGGAAACTTCCTTGTTCAGGATGCGTTTGTCCTTCAGGGACGAGAGGTTCAGGATGTTACCGTCTCCGTCAAGCAGGTCGATGTTGCTGTTGTTATAGACGATGAGCAGTTTCCCTGCCTCCTTGCTGTATGCGATGTGTGTAATCTTGATGTCGCTTAGCTCATTCAGGTGGTCGTATGTACGAACCTCGCCGTCCTCAGTGTCGTAGGAAAGCAGGTTGCCGTTCATCAGTGAATAGATGGTGCTGCCGTTGGTGACACTCTGAGTGGCGATATAGTAGCTAAGGTACAAGCGCCAGGTGCCTATCTGCTGGGCTGTAGCCGTTAGGCAGAGCACGCAGAGGAACAATGCCAGAGAGTAGAGTTTCCTTGTCATGGGAAGTTAATGGGGTAAACGAGTTGAGCCTTCTTATTAAGAAAACGTATAATGTCAGCTATTTATTGTTTGTTGCAGAGGTATTCTGCAAGTTTCTTTGTGGCGCGTCCACGGTGACTGATGGCATTCTTCGCCTCGGCACTCATCTGTGCGAAGGCCATGCCGTCGGCTTCGAGGGGAGCAAAGACAGGGTCGTACCCGAAGCCTTCATTCCCTACGCGCTGCCGCAGTATCGTGCCTTCCACGATGCCTTCGAAGAGCATCTCCTTGTCGCCTTGCACAAGGGCGATGACGGTGCGGAAGCGTGCAGCCCGCGTCGCAGCTCCTTCAAGCTTGTCAAGCAGGCATCGTATGTTGGCATCGGCATCGTGGCTCTCGCCATAGCCGTTCATGGAGCCGAAGCGTGCCGTATAGACTCCAGGTGCTCCGTTCAGGGCGTCCACTTCCAGCCCGGTGTCGTCGGCAAAGCAGTCCACGCCATAGTGCTCATGGACATAGCGTGCCTTCTGCAGAGCATTGCCTTCAATCGTGTCGGCCGTTTCGGGAATGTCCTCCATGCAGCCGATGTCGCTCAAGCCCTTCACGGTAAAGGCACTGCCCAGTATCTGTCGGACTTCCTCCAGCTTGTGGGCATTGTTGGTGGCCATAACGAGTTCCTTCATAATCCTTATATATTCTTTTAGTCCTCGAAACAATCAGACCTTAATCCTTAATCTTTAATCTTTAATCTATAATCCTTAATCTCTTCCTCACTTCTTTATCACATCGAATCCTTCGCCGAAGACGCCTTCCACGTTGCTCATGGAGACGAAGGCCCTGGGGTCGATGCGCTTAATCAGTTGGAAGATGCTGCGGCTCTCGTATTTCTTCGCGAGGATGAGCAGCACCTGACGTTTCTCTTTGCTGTAGAAGCCCTCACCTGCCAGGACAGTCACACCGCGCTCGAGCTTGGTGTTCACCTCCTCCGCTATTTCGTCATAGTGTTCGCTGATGATGATGAACTGCACACTTTGCCGTGCTGAGTTGATGACGTAGTCGAGGAAGTTGAGGCTGATGAACATTGCCAGATAGCCCACGACCATCGTCTCTATGTCTTGCTCGATGAGGTAGCTGCCGCCAATGATGACGATGTCCAGCATCAGGAGCAGACGGCCAAGCGAGATGTTCCAGTACTTGTTGATGGCGCTGGCGATGATGTCTGTGCCTCCCGTGCTTCCACCGGCCAGGAAGATGGTTGCCAGTCCGAGGCCCTCGAGGAAGGCACCGATGACGCAAGCCATGAACTTCTGTTCGCCCAGGATGTGCATGAGCTTTGGAGTGCCGTCAGCAGCAATCTCCGTAAGCTGAGCCTGCATGATGCCGATGAATGTGGAGATGAGAAGGGTGACGATGATGGTACGCACCAGGTAGCGCCAGCCCAGTATGCGCATGGCCATCAGCAGGAGGGCGATGTTGACGATAAGGTAAGTGTTACCAGCAGGGAAGCCCGTCAGGTAGTAGATGACCGTCGAGATACCAGTCACGCCACCGCTTACTATCTTGTACGGAAGCAGGAAGGTCGTGTAGCCCACCGTATAGATGACCGTACCCACGAGCAGCTGCAAGTAGTCGCGCAGCAGCTGCCAAGGCGAAGGCCCTATAATGTCTTTGATGCTCATCTTTCTCTCTCTTTCACTTTTTCACTTTTTCACCTTTTCTCTACGCCCTGATGGCATTGAATCCGTTCCCATAGACACCTTCTGCACGGCTTTGCGAGACGAAGGCCGCAGGGTCTGTCTCCTTTATCATCCTTAGGATGTTGACGGACTCGCGTTTGTGGACGATGGTAATCAGGACCTTGATGTTCTGGTGGCTATAGAAGCCTTCGCCATTCATCAGCGTCACGCTGTGACAAGTCTCTGTGATGATGCGCTGGCTTATCTCGTTGGGTTTGTTGGTGAAGATGATGAACTGTATGTCCTGCCTGGTGCTGTTGATGAGCATGTCGAGTGCGTAAGTATAGACAACCAGCGTGACGTAGCCAAAGACCACCATCCGCACATCGTGGAAGATGGGCCAGCAGGAGGCGATGACCACGAAGTCGAGAATCAGCAGGGCGCGGCCAAAGGAGATGTTCTTGTACTTGTTCACCAGTGCAGCTATGATGTCCCATCCGCCTGTGCTTCCTCCGGAAAGGAAGACGATGCCGATGCCCAGTCCGTTGAGGATGGCACCCAGCACGCAAGCCATCGAGTCTTGCCCTGGCCCAAGAACCTGCATCAGTGTCCCGTCGGGGCTTGTCATTATCTGCTGCCCCATCTCCAGGAAGAAGGAGAGTGCCAGGGCAGCGTATGCTGACTTGCCGACGAACTTCCAGCCCAGAGGCTTGAAGGCGATGACGAGCAGGATGGCATTCGAGATAAGCACGGCAGCGGATATGGGGAACTTCGTCAAGTAGTAGAGGATGGCGAACATACCCGTCATGCCGCCCGTGGTGATGTGATAGGGCAACAGGAACGCTGCCCAACCCAGTGCATAGGTAGCCATGCCGAGGTTGATGGCAAAGAAGTCCTTCAGGAACTCCCATACACGACCTTTCTTCAATTTGTATTTCATGGTTATAAAAGTTTCGTTTGTTGCTGATTTTCGGAAGTTAAAGAAGTTAAGGGAGTTAGCTCGCTATGCTCGCTTTGGGAAGTTAAAGGACAATAGTTCTTGCAGCAGAATCCCCTGCCGGAAAGCACACCGCATCCAAAAGGTATTGTCCTTTAACTTCTTTAACTTCATTAACTCCTTTGACTTCCAAAACTTGAAATCTTCAATCCTCAATCTTCAATTTTCAATTCCTTAAGCCGGTTTCACGACGATGTTGACGATGCGCTTGGGTATGGCGATGGTCTTGACGATCTGCATTCCTTCGAGGTACTTCCCGGCTTCGGGTGCTGAGGTGGCAAGCTCTATCATCTGCTCGGGCGTGGCGTCGGCTGGGAAGAGCATGTCGAAGCGTACCTTACCGTTGAACTGCACGCCGAGCTTGACGCTGGTCTCCACGAGGTACTTCTCTTCGTACTGCGGCCACTGGGCATCGCAGACAGAAGACCCTTCTAAATCTCCCCTTGAAGGGGAGACTTCCTTCCCTGAGTCCTCTCCCTTTAAGGGAGAGTTAGAGAGGGTCTCTTCCCAGAGCTCTTCGGCGATGTGCGGAGCGAAGGGAGCAATGAGGATGACCAGAGACTGGAGGATGTCGCGGCTGGTGCACTTCTGCTGGCTCAGTTCGTTCACGGCAACCATGAAGGCGGAGATGCTGGTGTTGTAGGAGAATGCCTCGATGTCTGCTGTCACCTTCTTGATGAGCTTGTGGAGCGTCTTGAGGTTGTCGGCAGTGGGAGCATTCTGACTATTCTGACTATTCAGAATAGTCTGAGCCAGTCCCCAGAACTTCTTGAGGAAGCGGAAGCAGCCGTCGATGCCTGCCACGTCCCAAGGCTTCGACTGTTCGATGGGGCCAAGGAACATCTCATAGAGGCGGAGCGTGTCGGCACCGTAGTTCTCGCAGATGTCGTCGGGGTTCACCACGTTGTACTTCGACTTCGACATCTTCTCGATGGCTTGGTTCACGATGTACTGTCCGTTGCCGTTGAGGATGAACTCGCCTTCGCGGAACTCAGGTGTCCACTCGCGGAGTTTCTCTACGTTCAGCACGTTGCCGCTCACCATGCTGATGTCGGCATATACGGGGTCAGCCTCTGTGCCCTGATAGGTATAGCGGTTCTTCTTGGCCTCATTGTCGTACTGGACATCGAGGAGGTCGAAGCTGACGAACTTGTTGGTGCCGCGCAGACGATAGACGAAGCTGGACCAGCCCTGTATCATGCCCTGGTTGATGAGCTTCTGGAAGGGCTCTTCCTTTTTGCTCACGCCGAGGTCGAAGAGGAACTTATTCCAGAAGCGGGAGTAGATGAGGTGGCCTGTGGCGTGCTCCGAACCGCCGACGTAGAGATCGACGTTCTGCCAGTAAGCGGCAGCCTCGGGGCTGACCAGTGCCTTGTCGTTGTGCGGGTCCATGTAGCGGAGGTAGTAGGCGCTGCTGCCAGCGAAGCCCGGCATAGTGTAGAGCTCGATGGGGAAGACGGTCTTCTCGTCGATGAGTGCTTTATCGACAATCTTGCGGTTCGCTTCGTCCCAAGCCCATATTTGAGCGTTGCCCAGTGGCGGTTCGCCGGTTTCTGTGGGCAGGAACTTATCGACCTGCGGCAGTTCCAGGGGCAGGCATTCCTCGGGTATCATCGTGGGGATGCCGTGCTTGTAATAGACGGGGAACGGTTCACCCCAGTAGCGCTGGCGGCTGAAGATGGCGTCGCGCAGGCGGAAGTTCACCTTGATGCGGCCCAGCTTGTGAGCTTCGACGAAGCGTTTTGTCTCGGCGATGGCTTCCTTGATGGTGAGTCCGTTGAGGCAGAGGCTCTCGCCGTCGTACTTCATGCTCTTGTCGGGACTGATGGGCGAGTTCATGACGATGCCTTCCTTGGCGTCGTAGCTTTCCTCCGAGACGTCGGCACCCTCCACCAGCGGGATGATGGGCAGGCCGAAGTGCTTGGCGAAGGCGTAGTCGCGACTGTCGTGAGCAGGCACAGCCATGATGGCTCCCGTGCCGTAACCGGCAAGGACGTACTCGGCAATATAGATGGGACATTTGTCGCCCGTGATGGGGTTGATGCCGTAGGCGCCGCTGAAGACGCCCGTCACGGTGTGGTCTATCATGCGCTCCCTCTCGGTGCGGCTCTTGACGTACTTGATGTACTCTTCGACGGCCTTGCGCTGTTCTGGCGTTGTCACCTTATCGACCAGCTCGCTTTCGGGAGCGAGGACGAAGAAGGTGACGCCGAACATCGTGTCAGCACGGGTGGTGAAGATGGTGAAAGTCAAAGGAGCAGGGGGCAGGGGGCAGGGGGCAAGAGGATTGCTCTGGCAGTTGGTATTCTCTTGCTCCTTGCTCCTTGCTCCTTGCTCCTCTTTGCAAACTGTTATCTCCACTTCCGTTCCTTCGCTGCGGCCTATCCAGTTGCGTTGCGTTTCCTTGATGCTCTCGCTCCAGTCGATGGTGTCGAGGCCGTCGAGCAGTCGCTGGCTGTAGGCGCTGACGCGCAGGCACCACTGCCGCATCTTCTTCTGCTCCACGGGATAGCCGCCGCGCTCGCTCACGCCGTTGACGACCTCGTCGTTGGCAAGCACCGTGCCGAGCTGCGGACACCAGTTCACCATCGTCTCGCCCAGGAAAGCCAGGCGATGCTGCATCAGCAGGTCGCTCTGAGCCTTTTCGTCAGCAGGCCAGGTGCCTTCCTGCTTGAACTTCTCGATGAGCTTCTCGATGGGCTGTGCCTTCTGGAGTTCCTCGTCGAAGTAGGAGTTGAACATCTTCTGGAAGGCCCACTGCGTCCAATGGTAGTAGTCGGGTGTGCAGGTGCGCACTTCGCGGTCCCAGTCGAAGGAGAAGCCTATCTTGTCGAGCTGTTCGCGGTAGCGGTCGATGTTGGCGAAGGTGGTCTTCTCGGGGTGCTGACCCGTCTTGATGGCGTACTGTTCGGCAGGCAGTCCGTAGGCATCATAGCCCATCGGGTTGAGCACATTGAAGCCTTGCAGCCGCTTGTAGCGGGCATAGATGTCGCTGGCGATGTAGCCCAGGGGATGGCCGACGTGCAGTCCCGCACCGCTGGGATAGGGGAACATGTTGAGGACATAGAACTTCTTGCGGCTCTCGTCCTCAGTTACCTTATATGTCTGGCGTTCCGTCCAGAGGCGGTGCCACTTTTGTTCAATCTCACGGAAATTGTATTCTTTTGCCATATTTATATATAATGTATTTACGCGTAAATCGCCGCAAAGGTACAACTTTTAATTCACAATTCATAATCCGCCCTTCAAAATTATTCCTTACCGGGCAGAAAGAGGACTTTGGGAAGTGGTCAGATAAGTACACGTACTTACGGGGATAAGTACACGTACTTAGTCGGATAAGTACACGTACTTATAGCGACAAGTACACGTACTTATTTCCATAGGATAGTTTTGCAGATTATCACAATGATAGTGCCACAGCGACAAAACAGGCCGCCAGAGCGCGTGCGATTACGGAAATCCTTAACAAGACAGCACCTTCATGTAGGTCTCTATGGCCTGACTGATTTCGTCAACATCCACAAATTCGTCGGCAGAATGACTGCGACTGCTCTCGCCCGGCCCCATCTTCAGGCTGGGGAAGGGCATGAGGGCCTGGTCGCTGAGCGTGGGCGAACCGAAGGGCTTTCCACCGAGTGCGACGATGCGCTGCACGAGGGGATGGTTCGCGTCGATGCTGGAGGAACCCAATCTGAAACTGCGGGCCTTGACCTCCGACTTGACGTGCTGGCAAATGAGGTCGTAGAGCTCGCGGTTCGTATAGCACTCATTGGAACGCACATCCACGGTGAAGGAGCAGACGTCGGGCACCACATTGTGCTGCGTGCCGGCATTGACGATGGTCACCGACATCTTCACCGGTCCCAGCAAGGGCGATACCTTCTCCCACTGATGCTGGCGGAACCACTGGATGTCGTCGATGGCATGGTAGATGGCATTGTCGCCTTCGTCGCGAGCCGCATGTCCCGCCTTGCCGTGCGCCGTCACGTCGAGCACCATCAATCCTTTCTCGGCGATGGCAGGCTGCATTCCCGTCGGCTCGCCGACAAGGGCCACGTCAATCCATTTACCGTTTGACAATTTATCGTTTACCATTTTTTGGATAGAAGGCAGGACGCTCTCTATGCCGTTCTTCCCGCTCACTTCCTCTTCGGCACTCGCCAGAAAGACAAGGTTGTAAAGCCCCCTCCCTGCTCCCCCTTTGGGGGAGTGCTTTGCCAATTCGGCGAAAACATGAAGGCTCCCCCTTTGGGGGAGTGCTTTGCCAATTCGGCGAAAACATGAAGCAAAGAGACCAGGCTGGCACCATCATCATTCGAGCCAAGCCCATAGATGCGGCTGCCCTCCCTGGTTGCTTTGAACGGGTCCCTACGCCATCCGGCCACAGGTTTCACGGTGTCGATGTGAGCATTCAGCAGCAAAGTCTGCTTCTTGTCGTCAAAATCGGGAGCAATAGACCAGAGATTGTTCCCTTCTCGCTGTACCTCCAGCCCCAACTCGCCCTGCATATACGCCTGAAGCAAATCGGCAGCAGCCGTCTCCTCCCTGCTCACGCGCGGCACCTCGATGAGCCGGCACAGCAGCTCAATCGCCTTCTCAGTTATCCTTTCATTTACCATTATATCATTTACCATTTACTATTTGACAGCGCAAAGTTACAATTAAGTGGGCAAAAAACAAATATCTGTTGTGTTATTTTAGAACATTCATAACCAACTTACGCAACTCTTCTTTGTTTGGCAAGAACAATTCGTACTTCGAGACAAAAAGATTAGAATCCATTCCGTATGTAGCATACTCAACCAGAAGTTCATCTTTGTAATGGCTCATTACTATGCCTATGGGAGGATTATCACCCTCTACATTCTCTTCTTTGGCAAAATAGCCCATGTACATATTCATTTGGCCTATGTCCTTATGCATCACGGCACCGCGCTTGATGTCTATGAGAACAAAGCATTTGAGTATTCGGTGATAGAATACCAAATCGACATGATAACGAACATTGTTGATCATCAGCGCATATTGGCGACCAACGAAAGTAAAGCCTTTGCCCAACTCCAACAAGAACTTCTGCATGTTGTCTATCAACTTCTGCTCCAATTCTCTCTCTTTATATCGCTTCTTATCGTCGATTCCAAGAAACTCCAGCGTGTAAGTGTCCTTCACCACATCTTCAGCAGTCTGTATCTGCTGCCCTTTTTGAGCTAACTCCATCACTCCCTTCTTATCCTTGCTAAGTGCCAATCGCATGAACAGCCCACTTTCCTTCTGACGATGAAGCGCATCTACAGTCCACCCTTCTGCCACACACTCATTCAGATAGAATTCACGTTCTAAAGGGTCATCGATAGTAATAAGCTCGCAGATGTGTGACCACGTCAATTTTTCAGACATCTGAAAATTTGGAAGCACGGATTTGTCAGATGTCTGAAGAATTGGGAACATCAGGTAGAACTTCCGCATATTGTTCAAATTGGGGTGGCTGTAGCCTCGCCCAACCCTTGCCCGAAGTATCTTGGCAAGGCGCGAAAGCAAGCTTGACCCATACTTTGCCCTTGCATTTCCTTGTTGCTCGAATTCCACAATGTGGCGACCAACATTCCAATACGTTGACTTCATGGTTTGGTTGATGCTGATAGCCAACTGCTGTTTGCCCTGCTCTATCACCGCCACAATCCTATCTGCAAGTTGCACCAAGTCTGAGTCAGGCATCTGTATCATTGTCTGTTTTATTATACCCGAAGCTTTATTCTCTTCCATAATCTATCTCGATTATTCTTCATTTATACTAAATCATCATACATCTCACACATGCTCTTAACTATTTCCTTCATCCTTTTTCTCAAGGAAATAGGCTCCAGAATCTTGAAGTCCTCACGATGTGAAAGAATCTCCTGCTCAAAATCGTATGTTGGCCTTAAGTCATATTCAAAAATTGAATACTCGGGAGTTATGGCGGTTTCTTTCTGTGAATGATGAAGCGGCAGAGAACGCAAGTATTTCACCTGACTGCTGTTCACCTTTATTACTATATGTTCGCAGGGAATCCCATCTTCGATGATGATGCCGAAGGAGTCACGATAGTATTCGCTGATGTCAAAGTCCGCAGGATATTTGAAAGTCTGCTCCACAATAGTCAACGAACCGATGCGGTCTGTTGCATATATCAGAATCTTATCATTGTCTAATGGACGTCCAACAATGTACCAACGTTGACGAAACAGTTTTAATGCATAGGGCATGAGGGTATGTTGCGTTGGAATATCACGGTCGAAACCTTGATAGCAAAATGAGATGACTTTGTTTTCGCGCAAGGCTTGAATGATGTCTGGCAAGAATGGTTCACTCGAAGGAATCCGTTCCAAGGCAATACGGTTTCCAATGTCCTCTGCTTCTCTCACGATGGAACTGACCGCCACACTGTTTACAAGCCATCGACGAAGTTCTCCTTTGCGAAAACTGCTGTCATCTTCCACATGGTAGGTGTTGTTACGCTTGTCACAGATGATGTTCAGGTTAAACAGCATTTCGATTTCCTTGCGGTGATAATCGAACGTGCGGCGAGGAATTTCTTTCCCATCGTACAGATAGCAGTCGCGCCACCGCTCATTCAGTTCCTTCAACGTGATGCGCTTCGCTCTGTAGATGGTGGTAAGTTCCCAGATGTAACGTGCAAACAGATATTTTGCCATAAGAGATTATTATTGTGCAAAGATACAAAAAAGATTGAGACTGTGCAATGATTTTGCCGCTTCTTTTCGTTCCTTTGCAGAAAATATTGAGTAATAACAAAGAAATAGTCAAGATATTGTTGACCAGACAAAAAAAAAGTCGTACTTTTGCAGCAATCACTCAAAATCAAATCGAATATGGGAAAAATCATTTCAATTAGAGAACTGCTCAGTTTAAGAGGACTCGATGTGAACAAACGTATTAAGGTCGTGCGCCATAAGGATTCACGCAAAGAAGCCGTAATACGAGGGAAACTGGAACAAGGCAACCCTTATGATTGGTATCGATACAATAGAGAACTGTTTATTGGGTATCAAAGCGAGCAAGGTAAAGAGGTTTTCAAAGATGTTGATTATATTGTTTCGTTTATTGGTGAACAAGGAACAACTGCCAGGTTTGTGGGCGTGTATCAAATTGACGGGTTAGAGATGACTTCATTCCCCAATGGTGAGCCTTGCTATAACTACAAAATGACACAAGTCTGTGGTTTCGAAGAGTTAGAAGAACGAATCATAATTGATTGGGGAAAAGGTGCGTTAAAATGGAATCAATGGTTAACAAAAGAGAAAGACAAGGAAGTTATTGAGATTACCCCCGGCTTTGACAATGTGTTTCCTGGCTATGAGAATGTTTTGCTGAGGCTGGGCGATTTACAGAACATTATTTTAAAGAAAGAATATCCTGAATGGAAAAGGATGCTGAGTTCTGTTAATTGCATCTATGTTATTTCTGACAGAAAATCAAAATCACTTTATGTTGGCTCAACTTATAACCAAGAAGGTATTTGGGGAAGATGGAAGCAATATGCAGAAACTGGTGGGCATGGTCATGATATTACGTTACGAAAACTGTGTGAGGAAGACCCACAATATGGAAACAACTTTTCATGGTCAATACTAGAAATTCTTCCTTTGAATATTAGTCAGGATGAAGCCGTCACAATAGAAACTCGTTATAAAAACAAATTTGGAAGAGAAGTTTGCTCACTAAATAAAAACTAGTGCAATTTCTCTATAACTGTGCAACGTTTTTGCCTCACCCCACATTACCTTTGCGTCATAGAAACTAAAAATGAGTGAATATGAAAGCAAAGGTAATGTGTTGTTATCAAGACTTCCAAGAGGAAGTTGAGCATTTTTTGGATGACTTTTTGATGGGTGTCGATACTGACCACTATTTCGACGAGATAGAAGTGAGGTTTATTAAGGCAGACGGGACATTCGGCTATGGCAGCGTGTTCGACTTGTTCTTCTATCACGACCTACTATTTTTCTGGACGCAGGACAAAGATGCCAAGAACTACATGACGCTTAATGATTTTGAATTATCAGGCCGACTGCAGTATCTGGAAGTTTTCGCCGATGTCAAAATCTATCCCGTCATATTTGCAGGCTTCTATACTGGTTATATCGATGATGCAGGACGGAAAATCTATACTGGCGATGTGGTAAAAGCCACGATGGCTACTAACATTAAGTTGCCATCGTTTGGCGGAAGAAGTCGCGCTAAGGTATATGGTGGCGGATATACTACTATCGTTGGCATTGATAGCTTCGCCGACAGGAACGATGACTATTATTACATTCTCGACAATTGTCCTCTGCCTATGAAGTACACTATGGCTGTACGAATCATCGGCAATGTATTCTATGACTTGAACTATGACGAGCTGAGTGTCAACATTGCCAATCGTTGTGCCATGCTCGCCTATCCGCGAGACATCAATGCGCGCAATCTGCATATCAAGATGGCACATGCACCTTATTTTGCCAGTAGGACTTGGCAGGAGAAGGCTCTCAAGATATTAAAGGACGAGCCTATTTATGAGGATTTACCTCTAACTACAAGTTGAATCGGCGCGCATGACTTCCTCCGTTCCTCTGCCTGTGTCGAGGCCTCTTGTTTTCATTATGGATTAGGCGTAAAGCATTAGACAATACCATTTGACGGGACAAAGTTACGAAAAAAGCCAAATAATTCTTCATTCTTCTCGCTTAATTCTTAATTTATTTGTACCTTTGTCCTAACAAAGCACAAATAGCCATGCAGAACCCCAGTCCCCTACCCTCGCTTATCCACAGTCAAGCTGCCCAGTACGGCAAACGTGCCGCTATGCTTTATCGCGACGATGAGCAGCAGAAGTGGAAGGAAATATCGTGGACAGACTATGCCCGGACGGTGAGCCGCGTCTCGGCATCGATGCTGGAACTGGGTGTGGGCATCCAGGAGAACGTCGCCGTCTTCTCGCAGAACATGCCGGAGTGCATGTACGTCGATTTCGGTGCCTATGGCATCCGCGCCGTCACCATCCCGTTCTATGCCACTGCTTCCGAGACACAGGTGAAGTACATGGTGAGCGACGCTAAGATACGCTACATCTTCGTCGGCGAGCAGTACCAATACGACACGGCCTACCGCATCCTCAAGATAGAGCACTCCATGCAGCGGCTCATCATCTTTGACCCCTCCGTACAGAAGGACCCGCAAGACAACGTGAGCCTCTACTTCGACGAGTTCCTGGCACTCTCTGATGGGAAAGACCACAGCGAAGAGATACAGAAACTCACTTCTGAAGTGCAAGAGGATGACCTGGCCAACATCCTATACACCAGCGGCACGACAGGCATCAGCAAAGGCGTCATGCTCACCCACCGCATGTACAACGCCGCCTTCCGAGGACACGTCGGCGCCTTACCGCTCTCCGACAAGGACCTCATCATGAACTTCCTGCCCTTCACCCACGTCTTCGAGCGCGGATGGTCTTACCTCTGCATCAAGACGGGTTGCACGTTGGCAGTCAACCGCAGACCGGCAGACATCCTGCAGAGCCTGCGCGAAGTGCATCCCACCTGCATGTGCGCCGTGCCCAGGTTCTGGGAGAAAGTATATGCAGGTGTCCAGGAGAAGATCAACGCCTCCTCGCCCATACAGCGAAAGATGCTCGAGGACGCCCTGCGGGTGGGCAAAGCCTACAACGTCGATTACAAGATGCGGGGACTCGTGCCTCCATTGGCACTGAAGATGCAGTACCTCTTCTACGAAAAGACCGTCATCGCCCTGCTCCTCAAGACGCTTGGACTGGAACGCCATAACTTCTTCCCCACTGCCGGAGCCGCCATCCCGCCTGCCATAGAGGAGTTTGTCCGCTCGGCTGGCATCTTGATGATTGTGGGTTACGGACTAACCGAAAGCACAGCTACCGTGTCGTGCGACAGATGGAACCAGCCCATCACTCTCGGCTCCATAGGTCGGCCACTGGACGGCGTAAAGATTAAGTTCGGCGAAAACAACGAGATTCTCCTCAAAGGCGACACCATCACGAAAGGCTACTACCGCAAGGCAGAGATTACGGCAATGGCCATCGATGAAGAAGGGTGGTTCCACACTGGCGACGCCGGCTACATGAAGGACGGAGAACTCTACATGACTGAACGCATCAAGGACCTCTTCAAGACAAGCAACGGCAAGTACATCGCGCCGCAAATGCTCGAATCGAAATTCTGTGTGGACCGCTACATCGACCAGATCGTCATCATTGCTGACCAGCACAAGTTCGTCTCGGCACTCGTCATCCCCGAGTACAAGCTCCTCGAAGACATTGCCAAGAAACGCGGCATCGCCTTCAGCTCCCGCGAAGAACTCTGCGCAAACCCTGACATCGTGCAGTTCGTCATGGACCGCATCGAGACCATCCAGCAGGACCTCGCCTCCTACGAACAAGTGAAGCGCATCACACTCCTGCCGGAACCCTTCAGCCTCGAACATGGCGAGCTGACCAACACCCTGAAGGTGAAGCGCCCCGTCCTCAATGAACGATACAAAGAACAGATTGAAAAGATGTATGAGGAATAGTTCCTCAATTCAAAATTAATAAATTCAAAATTCAAAAACCCAAAAACTCCCCCTAAAGGGGGTTAGGGGGGTCCACAAATTATGATAACCCAAGACCAACTCAAGGAAGTCAAGGAACGCACCGAACAGCTCAACCGCTACCTTGACATCGACTCCAAAAAGATACAATACGAAGAAGAGCAGCTCCGCACACAGGCACCCGGCTTCTGGGATGACCAGAAACGCGCCGAGGCACAGATGAAACTCGTCAAAGGACTGGAGAAGTGGCTCAAAGGCTATGCCGAAGTCAAGACGCTTTGCGACGAACTCGACACGGCCTTCGACTTCTACAAGGAAGAACTCGTCACGGAAGAAGAGGTCGATGCCATCTATGCTAAAGCCATCGCTGCTATTGAAGAGCTCGAACTCAAGAATATGCTGCGCCGCGAGGAAGACTCGATGGACGCTGTCCTCAAGATAAACTCCGGCGCTGGAGGCACAGAGGCACAGGACTGGGCACAGATGCTCATGCGAATGTATATGCGCTATGCCGAGACGCACGGCTACAAGTGCGTGGTCAGCAACCTGCTCGATGGCGACGATGCCGGCATCAAGTCCTGCACGCTCGAGATTCAGGGAGAGTTCGCCTATGGCTATCTCAAGAGCGAGAACGGCGTGCATCGCCTCGTCCGCGTCTCGCCATACAACGCTCAGGGCAAACGCATGACAAGCTTCGCATCGGTCTTCGTTACGCCCCTCGTCGATGATTCCATCGAAGTGAACATCGAGCAGGCACGCATCTCCTGGGACACCTTCCGCAGCTCTGGTGCTGGCGGACAGAACGTCAACAAGGTGGAGTCTGGTGTCCGCCTGCGCTATCAGTACAAAGACCCTTACACGGGCGAGGAAGAGGAAATCCTCATTGAGAACACCGAGACGCGCGACCAGCCCAAAAACAAAGAGAATGCCATGCGACTGCTGCGCTCCATCCTCTACGACAAAGAACTCAAGCACCGCATGGAGGAGCAGGCGAAGGTGGAGGCCGGCAAGAAGAAGATTGAGTGGGGCAGCCAGATTCGCAGCTATGTCTTCGACGACCGCCGCGTCAAGGACCACCGTACTAACTACCAGACCAGCGATGTCGGCGGCGTCATGGACGGCAAAATAGATGCCTTCATCAAGGCCTACCTCATGGAGTTCGGAGGTGAGTAAAGTTCCCTACCAAAAGTATCGTCTTTAACTCCTTTAACTCCTTTAAAATCCCATGCCTCTTCTGGAAATAGAACGCAAGTTCCTCGTCGTTGGCGAGTTCAGGAACCTCGCCACAAGTTCCACACACATTGCCCAGGGGTACATAGCCTCGGGGAACGGTCGCACGGTTCGCGTCCGTATCCGTGGCGACAAAGGCTACCTCACCATCAAAGGCCCCAGCGACCACGCTGGCCTCGCGCGATTCGAGTGGGAGAAGGAAATCACGTTGGCCGAAGCAAAAGCCTTGATGACCATTTGCGAACCGGGCATCATAGAGAAGACGCGATGGCTCGTGCCCTCGGAAGACGGCAAGCACACTTGGGAGGTCGATGTCTTCGAGGGAGAAAACGAAGGCTTGATTATGGCTGAGATAGAACTGGAAAGCGAAGACGACGTGGTAGAAAAGCCCGCATTCATCGGGAAGGAAGTCACAGGCGACCGCCGCTTCTACAACAGCCACATGCGTCGCTATCCTTTCCGATTATGGAGGGATGACATCGCCCTCTTGTAGTCCTGATTCCCAGATGTCTGGCAGATAGCATAAAAAAGTCCCCGTACTTATGGCGATAAGTACAGGGACTTTTGGCAATAAGTACGTGTACTTATGACTCTAAGTACGTGTACTTATGGCGACCTATCCTATCTATTATCCGACCTGACTGCCACCCTTGACCTCATCGAGGACGGTGGTGACGCTGAGGTCGCCGTTGTAGTTGACGGCAGAGAGTATCATGCCTTGGCTCTCTTCGCCCATCATCTGGCGAGGCGCAAAGTTGGCAATGAAAAGTACACGCTTGCCGACTAACCTTTCGGGCTCATACCACTGCGCTATGCCGCTCAGGATGGTGCGGTCCTGACCGCTGCCGTCATCGAGAGTGAACTTCAGCAGCTTCTTGCTCTTCTTCACCTTCTCGCAGGCCTTGACAAGACCGACGCGGATGTCGAGCTTCTCGAAGTCCTCGAAGGAAACTGTCGGCTTCACGGGCGCAGCCTTATAAGCAGCCGCTTCATTGGCCTTCAGGGTATCCTCGAGTTTCTTCTTCTGCTGAGCCACGACCTCATCCTCTATCTTGGTGAAGAGCAGTTCGGGCTTGGGCAGTTGCTTGCCTGCGGGCAGGATGTCGGTGCGGCCAAGGTCTTCCCAAGAGAAGCTGTCCATTGCAACCATTTGGCGAAGCCGCTTGCTGCTGAAAGGCAGGAAGGGCTCGAAAGCGATGGCGAGGTTGGCCGTAATCTGCAGGCTGAGGTAGATGATGGTCTTCACACGCTCGGGGTCGGTCTTGATGACCTTCCACGGCTCGCAGTCAGCAATGTATTTGTTGCCGATTCGTGCCAGGTTCATGGCCTCTTTCTGTGCCTCGCGGAACTTGAAGCCCTCGAGTAGTTGCTCCAGTCGAGCCTTTACGTCGCAGAACTCCGCAAGCGTCTCCTTGTCGTAGTCATTGAGTTCGCCGCACTCGGGCACTTTTCCCTCATAATACTTCTGCGTAAGCTGCAAGGCACGGTTCACGAAGTTGCCATAGACAGCCACCAGCTCGTTGTTGCAGCGTGCCTGGAAGTCGTCCCAAGTGAAGTCGTTGTCCTTCGTCTCGGGTGCATTCGCGGTAAGCACATACCTCAGCTCGTCCTGACGGCCCGGCAGCTCATCGAGGTACTCGTTGAGCCAAACGGCATAGTTCTTCGAGGTAGAAATCTTGTTGCCCTCGAGGTTGAGGAACTCGTTGCTCGGCACATTGTCGGGCAGGATGTAGTCGCCGTGTGCCTTCAGCATGGCGGGGAAGACGATGCAGTGGAAGACGATGTTGTCTTTGCCGATGAAATGGACCAATCTGGTCTCGGGGTCCTTCCACCACTTCTCCCACGAACCAAGTTCAGGCCGTGCGTCGCAAAGCTCTTTCGTATTACTGATGTAGCCGATAGGAGCATCGAACCATACATAGAGCACCTTGCCCTCTGCACCTTCGATGGGAACGGGAATGCCCCAGTCGAGGTCGCGCGTCACGGCACGAGGCCTCAGTCCGCCGTCGAGCCAGCTCTTGCACTGACCATAGACATTGCTTCGCCATTCCTTGTGGTCCTCCAGTATCCACTTCTCGAGCCATTGCTGGTCCTTGTCGAGGGGCAGGTACCAGTGCTTCGTAGGTTTCTTGACCAGCGGATTGCCCGTCTCGGCATTGTAGGGGTTGATGAGTTCCTCAGGCGAAAGCGTGGCACCGCACTTCTCGCACTGGTCGCCATAAGCCTCCGGAGCATGGCAGCGCGGACACTCACCACGGATGTTGCGGTCGGTCAAGAAATGACCCGTCTGCTCATCGTAGAACTGCTCGCTGACCTGCTCGATGAACTTTCCGTCATCGTAGAGCTTGCGGAAGAAGTCGCTCGCCAGCTTGTGGTGCGTCTTGCTCGTCGTGCGGCTATATACATCGAAGGAAATGCCGAACCGCTCAAAGCTGTCTTTGATGAGATTATGGTAGCGGTCCACAACCTCCTGCACCGTGATACCCTCCTTGCGGGCTCGGATGGTGACAGGCACACCGTGTTCGTCGCTACCTCCAATGAACAGGCACTCGCGCCCCTTCAACCTCAGATAGCGAGCATAGATGTCAGCCGGCACATACACGCCAGCCAGATGACCGATATGTACAGGTCCGTTTGCGTATGGCAAAGCGGACGTAATGGTAGTTCTCTTGAAATGCTTTTCCATATGATTTGCGTTCTATTTCGCGCAAAGGTACGACTTTTTTTCCACATAAAAGGCAAACAGGTTTGATTTTTATGCGCTTAATGGGCAAATAGGTATGACAGGCAGATTACTCTGCCCCCAAAAGCCGCCGTGCCCGGCGGTTCTCCGCCAGTCCCCTCCCTGTCGGTTCCCTCTCCGCCGGTCCCCTCCCTGCATCGGTCTCCACCCGCCGCCGTGCCCGGCGGTTCTCCGCCGGTCCCCTCTCCGCCCGCCATGCAACAAAAAAAGCCCTCCGGGATTACTCTCGAAGGGCTTCTTCAATAAAAACGGCGGCTACCTACTCTCCCACGGGTGTGCAGTACCATCGGCGCGGGCGGGCTTAACTTCTCTGTTCGGAATGGGAAGAGGTGGAACCCCGCC
>OMSJ01000004.1 GCA_900313705.1 uncultured Prevotellaceae bacterium | reverse complement strand
CATCGGCACCACCGTCCAGCCCACCTACTACCGCGAGCGACTGCACGAAGCCGCCACCGGCACCGAGGACACCAAGCAGGAGGTGCTGACGAAGGACTTTAATATGTGGGTGTCGAACCGCATCACCAAGTGGATAACGGCTGAGCAGGTGAGGCCGTTGCAAGTGGATATGCGCATCGACCAATGCACAGCGAAGGACGGTTGGGTCATCTTCACCGGCTTGGACTTCAGTCAGGGCGACGACCTCCACACTGCTGCCTATCTTGCAGCGCGGAAGCATCCCAGCGGACGAGGCACGCAGTTCTTCGCGGATTGCGACGTGTGGGTGAAGGAGTCGTCGCTCATCGAGTCGCCCATCCGCTCGCTGTATGAGCAATGGGAGAAAGACGGCTGGCTTCACCGTTCTCCTGGAAAGGTTTTCGAGCCGTCGCTTTACATTAACCGACTCTCCGAGCTGTTTGCGTCTGGCTGTCAGTTTCAGTACTGGGGTTATGACAAATACCAATCGAAAGACCCAATCAACTCGCTAAAGGCTTTCCTTCAGTCGGTGATGAAAGTTCCGAACCCAGAGCCGTACATTCAGGTCGTTTCGCAGTTGAATTCAGAATTTAACGCACCGACGGACAACCTCTATGCGGCGATGTTCGCGCAGGTGCCGTTCATCAACTTCTCAAACAGTCCATTGTGGCCATTCTGCTTTGGCAACTGCGCCCTCGAAATTGACAACAGAGAGAATAAACGCCCCGTCAAGGCCAACCAGACGGCAAGCTGTAAGATTGACCCCGTGCAGGCCATCATCATGGCAATGGACTTGTATGAGAGGTATGAAGGGACGCAACACTAAGCGACCCCCTCCCGACCTCCCCGAGGGGAGGAGAAAGAGAACACGAATTGCAAGAATTAAGGAACTATGGCAACAGCGAAACCGAAACGCACGAAGATTAGCCGACAGCTGCTTGTGGATGCTCTCGTATGGAACTGTCCCATGTACACACGCAACGGATTTGCTTCATGCTGTGACAATCTGGACGGGACGTATAGTAATTGTGTGAAAGACAAATGCTCGCAGGTGTCCGACATCTTCAAGACGATGGTGAAGATTGACGCGGGCGAAATAGAAGTGTTTTAACGTATGGAAAGTATATTTGACACTCCCGAATACAAAGAGCGATGGGCGATGTATCAGTCAGCACTTGACGCAGGCATCCCCATCGTCTCGACTGAAACGTGCGCCATCATCTGCGCCATGCTGCTGGTGTTGGGCAATACGGAAGAGTTCACGCACAACCATAGGCTTGTATGTGAATTGCAATACGCTCAGAAGCGGTTCGGCATTGAGGGCGGCAGCGTACCAAACGACCGTAAATTTCTTACGGCACTGAATTACTACACCGACTTGCTGACACTCAATCAGCAACGAGAGGACAGAGTGCCTGACCATATCGACGCAATGTTTCAAGAAAGATACGGATTTCATTTTAATTAGAGAACTGGATAATTTTATTAACAATTAAAAATTAAAGTAATTATGAAAGAAAAGATTATTTCTACAGTGTTAGTCATCATGGCCGTGGCAATGTACACGACCGCAGTCATTAACTTCATACAAGGCGACGTGCTGAAAGGCGTGTCCGACGTGCTCATGGCTTGCTCGGATGTCATCATCGCCTGGGTGCTGATGCGTCAGGAGTTCTACGCGAAGGCTCTGAAAGCGGTTGGCAAGAGTCATTTCGACTTGATCAATGCACTGGAGAAGGGAGTGTCTGTCAAGCTGGCCATCGCCAGAAAAGACGAGGATGAAGACGAGGGCGACGAGATTCCCGAAGAGGAACTGACCGAAGACGAGAAGCGCATCAAGCGCATGGCAGAGGAATACGACCAGCTGGCAGGACGCTTGCAGCGGCTTCAGGAATTCCGCGACACCGACACCTACGAGCAGTTGCCCGAGAACAGCCGTTACCTGTTGGATAAGCAGTGCAAGGCTATGGACGACTACGAGTCAACGCTGAAGCAGCGCATCCAGTTGGAGTGTGACACTGCCGACAAGAAGGAGTAAGAATAAGAAGGACTAAGAATCGAAATCGGCGACAAATCGCAGCTTTTGTCGCCGATTCCCTTTTTACCTTTTCATTTTTTCATTTCTTCATTTTTTCATTTTTTATCTTATGTTAGTAGAAACCATGACCCATGCGGAGGTGTATGACGAACTGGCACGGGACCTCCCGAACCTGGAACGATGGATAGACAGGCAGGCGAAGATACTGCGCCGATATTCGCTGAAGATAGACAGAAGGAATTTCCCACGCATCATGTATAATGAATATAACTCGCCGCGCAAAATCCATTACCGCTTTATCGCTATCCTATACAAGAGGAACGAAACGTTCAGAAACTTCACCTACACGCTTCGCCAAACACGCAACGGGAGGGAGCTGTATCTGTGCAGGTCATACGAAGGCAGCGACCTACCGAAGACAGTGTTCATCCCGCACGCCATCAAACGCTATGCGGAAAGGATGAAGCTCAACAAGACGGGCGACAACCTCGTACAGCACTTGCTCGTACACTCGATTGACTGTGTATCACTCAATGACCAGACGCTCGCGTCGCGAAGTGTGCGCTACAAGGGCGAAATGCTTAAGAGTTTCTGTGTGCGTGAAGGTGCATTCCTTGGCAAGCAGATGGGTGACATCTTCGTGGTCAGCACTTTCATCACCTACGACATGATGTGTGGCCGACAGCTCGAAGAATTCTCCAAGCACCGCGAAGCCTTCGAGCGAGGCGTGGATGCAGCCGACGAATTCTGTGTGCGGTTCAACAACCGCAGGACATTGCGGACAAACCAACCGATACTAAAAAGAGAATAATTCAAAATTTATAAATTCAAAATTCAAAATTCAAAATTCAAAATTCAAAATGAAGAAACCAACATTGAAAGAACAGCTTTGGCAAGCCGTGAACGAATATACGCGGCAGGTGGCTGAGCTGCTGGAATGCGACTGCCACGACTGCCATTGGGTAGGGACAGACGACGAGGGGCGCGGGACGTTCACCATCTGCGACTTCGGCGACACGACGTTCCTGACGCTCGACCAGATGCAGACGATAATTGACCGCCTGCCGGAATGGGAGAAACGCTACGGCTCGCGCCAGGCGGTGGCAGAAGAGGTGTGCGAGTGGCTGGAGTGGAGCCTCGAAGAACAGAACCTCACCGACGGACACCCGCGCATCAACCTCGAGCACTGGCTCATGGGATGTCCGCGCGAGAAGCCGGAGTCTACCATCTACGACGAACTTGCCGCATACCGCGACGAGATGAAGGCTGCCGAAGCACTCATAGACAGGTATGGAGGCGAGAGGACGCTCTTCGATGTGAAGGGCGAAGTGCAAGAGCGCATCGACACCATCCTGCCGGAGATAAAACGACGTGATGCGGAATGGTTCGAGGAAGCCAAGAAGACAGAAGCCTACAAGGAGTTCGAGAAGACAATCAAAGCAAACACAGACTAAAAGGATATTTTCTACAACGAATTACACGAATTACACAAATTATTTTATTAACCAATTAAAAATTAAAAGTTATGACAAAGAAAGAATTTTATTTGAGAACTATTATCTCAATGGCTGGGAATCCTAACTACGTAAACGTTCGCCAGATTTCACACGAAGGCGATGATAACGAATGCTACAGCATCATTATGGACAGGGAAGAGGTGCTTGAAGATGCAATTTTGCTGACTGAAGAAGCAGAGGAGGCATGGCCTGGTGTGTTTGACGAAGACGATGAGCCAGAAGGAACAACGAAGAAGCTGCTCTATGACCTGTGCGCATCCGTAGAAGAACTCACTTGTCCCGACGGGAAGATGGATATACTTAACGACCGGCTACTTGACATCCGCAACTCGCTTTCCAATTTGGACGATTCAGTTGCCAAGCTCACAGAAGACGACGAAGAGGACGAAGGCGACGATGAGCCATACGAAGAGTAAACCTCCAGGGCATTCCCGTCGGATATAAGAAAAGCAAAAGCCATGACACAAGACAACTATTTCGACGATGACCGCGACGATATGATGCGGGCATTTATCCGAGCTATCTTGGCAATCTTCACGTTCATGTTCTTCGTGTTCATGCTCTCGCTGATTGAGGGGTGCAAGAGCCACGAACGGGTGGTGGTAGTGGAGACTGTCAGGGCCGACACGTTGCGACTGAGTCACAACATACGGGACAGCGTGTGGCTCCATGACTCAATCTACATCCGAGACAAGGGTGACACCATGTGGATTGAGCGATGGCACACCAGGTGGCGCGACCGCACCGTCCACGACACGACCTACGTCAGCAAGACGGACAGCGTGCATGTGCCATACCCCGTCGAGGTCAAAGTGCCGCGCGAGCTGAGCCGATGGCAACGTCTCAGGATGCACGCCGGAGGTGTCGCGCTCAGCCTGATTGCCATCTGGCTCGGAGTCCAGGCATGGAAGATATATAAAAAGAAGTTTTAGCGTTACGTTTGACTCATTGAAGAGTGGACCCGCCAAGCCGAACCGGGGTTAAGCCAATGGCACCGTAGGGAACTGGCGGTTTTTGTGTTTCATAAAACATCATGTTGAGTACTGAGCCCTGGCCTGCGAAGGTCGGGGCTCTTTTTTGAACAACAGATTAAACAGATTAACGGATATTTTATATTATCAAGAATTAGAGAATTATGGAAAAAATGACATTTTACGCCTATATCCAGAAGCGGATAGAAGGCAGAAGAACGAACAGTATTGTGCAAGACTTGATTGACGACATGAAGTGCGACCAGGAACTGCAGGGAAAGACAGGTGCTGAGATTGTGAGCCACATCAGGTGGAAGGCTTGCTCAGGTGCGATAGAAGCCTTGAACAGATTCATCAGCAGCTATCGCCATTATTGCAATGAACATGGGTATGAGACTGAACAGGTAAACCCATAACGGCATTTCGCCCGTATAGTAAAGCCGCAAAAACTATATGGTTTTCACACAAAAACCATAAGGAAGAGTGAAGAAAATGATATGGTATTTTTTAACCTCATAAAAGTATAGAATTATGGCTAAAGTAAAGTATCGCGTCCGTGAACGCATCCCATCCGACAACCAAATTGGCTCGCACAGCTTCTTTGCCGAGGCGGTTATTAGTACCGACATCACGTCTGTTGAACTCGCCAAGAAGATTGCAGCCCGCACAGGTATCAAATCCTACGAGGCACAGGCTGCCATTCATGCCATTGCCGACATCGTAGCGGAAGAGACTCTCGAAGGCTCGCGCATCAGTCTTGAAAACGAAGACGGCACGAAGCTCGTCACCATCTATCCCCGTGTGTCCGGCTCAATCAGCGACAAGGACGTGCAGGATAACCCCGAAAAGTACAACGGTGCTCAGGTGGCAACCGAAGATATGCTCACGCCCGACATGCTCACCTGGACGCTCGGCTCGACCGTCGGCACCAAGTACAGCAAGCAGTTCGCCCTGAACAAGCAAGCACAGAAGGTGAAGTACTCCGCAACGGACGTAGTGGCCGACCCCGACGACAACACACAGCAGGGCGACAATGACAATGGCGGCAACCAGCCAGGCACAGGAGGCTCAGAGCTGGAAGGATAAAAACAACACATTTTTCGTACTGAAATAAATCTTGTAAGCGAGGGGAGCCGTCCGCGAGGATAGCTCCCCTTTTTTGTATGGTAAACCTGAAGCCACGAAATGTATGCTATGTAGAAAGACATACATACAAAATGGAAATATCAATCGATACCCTCATTAACATTGGAACCTTATTGCTTGGCGGTGGCGGCGGCGCATTCTTCACATGGCGATGGCAACGCGCCATGGCGAAAGCCGAAGCCCAAGAAAAGGAAGCCGAGGCAAAATCTGCCGAGGTGGATATGGCTCAGAAGGTGCAGGACACCTACCAGCAGATGCTCGAAGACAAGCAGAAGGAAGTGGACGACAACCACCGGCTCATCGCTGAACTACGCGAAGACCGCGACCATTATAAGCAAGGCTATATGGAATTCCGCGACCAGCTCGATAAGTTGCAGAAAGAGTTCCGCGACTTCCGCAACGAGACAGAGGATGAGCGCACGAACATGAAGCGTGACATAGCGAGCAACGGAAGAAAACTCGATTGTCTGCGACCCCTTATCTGTGGTCGCGAGCACTGTAAGGACAGAATCATGGTAACAATAAGCGAGAACGGCGAAATACAAACGAAGAATGGCAACACGAATCAGTAAGAACTTCACGCTCGAAGAATTCACGACCAGCGATACGGCCAAGGCGAAGGGCATCAGCAATATCCCGAGCACGCAACAAGTGGCGAGCCTTTGCGCTCTGGTGCATCATGTCTTGCAACCTCTACGCGACGCGATGGGGCAAGAGATAAAGATAGGCAGCGGCTACCGTTGCCCAAGACTCAACGCAGCCGTCGGCGGTGTCAGCAACTCGCAGCACCTGAACGGCGAAGCAGCCGACCTCTGCATCGACGGCGACAAGCTGAAGGGCAAGCGGTGGTTTGATTGGATCAAGGCGCATGTCGTCTTTGACCAGCTCATCATGGAACACAACGCCAAAGGGAGCTATTGGGTGCATGTCAGCTATCGTGCCGACGGCAAGAACAGGAAGCAAGTTATCAACGACCTGCTGAAGCGTTAACGCACACACCGCAATGGCGGGCGACAACATAAAGCCGTGAGGCTTGTTTTTCTTCATTAGTTAGTTAGTTAGTTTATAGGTTTTCTACACTTATTTCATTTCTCAGCACTCAGTGGAGTGCGATTGTAAGCACCCAGTCGCGGCAGCCTTTTGCCCGCGGCTGGGTGTTTTTTTTGTTTGTGCGCGTCGGTAAACCTGCGGACGTAAAACGCGCGAATGATAGAACTGAAACATTAAAAGATATGCGATTCCTTAACTTTGACATGGTGAAGAATCACCTCCGTCTCGACGATGAGCAGGCTCAGCTTGAGCACGAGCTTGTGTGCAGTTATGCCACGGCAGCAGAGAACGCTGTGCTGAACGTATGCAACCGCGATATGGAGGACTTCATCGAGCAATACGGCGAGGTGCCGGCAGGCATCATCGTTGCGTCGCTTCTGCTGACCGACGACCTCTACAAGCAGCGCGGCACAGCATCCCCGACCAGCGTCTATCACCTCCCATCCTTCGACATCAACGTGAAACCCTATATGCGGCTGACTCAATAAGACGATAACCGCAGGCATCCGAACCCTGCCTGCCAAAGTGATAACAATATGGATTACAAAAACATTTTCTACAAAACCGACTTCGCTATCACCGAGAAGAGCGAAGCCGGTTATGGTGTGCCGTTCAGGTTCAAATACTTCACGGCATCGCCATCGAGGGCGTTTGTCGCAAGTTTCGACGGCAACACCTTTACCAACTGCCACCTCGACGACGATGGTAATCTGTGCATCGGTTTCGATGACCACAGAATGGGTTTGGGCACGCTCATGGTGGAGCGCACCTACTACCTTAACAACTCATGCTACGTGAGCGGAGTGTGCGATGAGCGGATTGCGCCAACGCCCGTTGTCGTCGAAGAGGAAGGCGAAGGAGGAGTGATTAACAAGTTCAATCTGGTGCTGAGCTTGCAAGGCGAGACAACCATCCATGCCGAGAGCACAGTGGAGCCGTACTACGCCAAGGGTGACCCAGGCAAGAGTGCCTACGAGATAGCCGTCGAGCATGGCTATGTCGGTACTGAAGAGGAGTGGCTCGCGTCGCTTCACGGAGCCGACGGAGCGCAAGGCCCGCAGGGTCCGCAAGGTCCGCAAGGCGAGCAAGGTGTGAGCGGCGGTATGCTCTTCCCTGTGATGAACTTCAATCCCGAGGACGGCGTGTTGACCATCAGTGGACTGGAGCAGGAAATCGACCGCGTCCGCTACGACGAGACAACAGCAGAGCTCATCATCAGGCTTTACAATTAGCCGAAACGACGTAATAACGACATAATGTAATAACGAAAAAATAATACTATCATGGACACATTTCAAGAAATTCGCTATCAGGTAGGCGAGGCGTGGAAGGGAACCTACAACGCCGCTACCGTCTATGGCAATGCAGCCGTAGTGCAAGACCCAACGGGTCTGAGTGTCTATCGCTCGCTGAAGTCCGGCAACGTCGGCCATGCTCTGACAGACCCGCAATGGTGGTTCTGCATCATCGACATGTCAAGCATCAAGTCCGAAGCCGACCACCTCATTGAGATTGACACGCAGATGACCGGAAACGAGGCAGAGCGCGTCAGTGCCGAAGAACAACGCATCAGTCGCGAAAATGCCCGCATCAATGCCGAGAACGCCCGCATCAATGCCGAGAACGCCCGTGCCAACGCCGAGAGTGCCCGCGTGCAGGCAGAGAGCAACCGCGTGACACAAGAGAACCTCCGCATCAATCAGGAACAGGCTCGCATGGGTGCTGAGCAACAGCGTGTCACCAAGGAACAGCAGCGCGTCAACCAGGAAGCAAGCCGAGTGGCAGCAGAGACTCAGAGGCAGTTGAACGAGAACAACCGCCAGGCTGTCTTTGCCGAAGACCACGCGGTGGCCGTTGCTGACCATCAGCAGGCCGATAGCGACCACACCCGCGCCGAGGCAGACCATGAAATCGCCGTGCAAGACAACGCCCAGATGACTGAGCTTGTGGAGCGTGCCGATGCTGACCACGTACAAGCAGCAGCTGACCATACGACTGCCGCTTCCGACCACGCAACAGCCACAGCTGACCATACCGCTGCAGCCAGCGACCACACGACCGCCACCTCAGACCATACCCGCGCCGAGGCCGACCACACCGCCAGCGAAGCCGCTACCGCGGCCGCCAACGCAGCAGCAGCCGGAGCAAACGCCCTTCAGGAAAATCTGGAGAACGGCACGGTCATTCCCGCACTTGCCGATAACCTCGCATCGTGGGCTGGCAGTACACAGAACGCCAACTACACTCAGGAGGGTGTAGTGGAGACAACGGGCGGTGACCTGAGCATCGACAGCAGCGTGCCCGCTACGTTGGTGTCGATTGCCGCGAAGACCGACTTCTCTGCATCGAAGCTCATCGCAACCGGCTTCAATCTCTTGCGCAGAGCAACAGCTGTAGGTAATGGATGGTACTTCATGGTTCCTGCACTTCCCTTCGGTACTATCAACACGGCATCACAGCCTAACGGCGTACTCTTCACTAACAGCCAGGGCGAGAACCTCCGCCCGACGGTGTACTTCAAGCCGCTTGCCAACGGCGTGCCTACGAGCGTCACCGATGGAACAGCTTGCGCTTACACCGACGCCAGCACTGGAGGCAAGAACTACCGCTTCTTCACCACCTCGCAGGCCGGCTATCTCATCGTGAGCGGTATTGACCGTGCTGTCACTTGTGCGCACATCGGATGGAGCAAGCGTTATGACGACTATGTAGCCGCCAACGATGCCAGCGATGCAGGCTCGGAGGTGGATATAGCCGCAGGCATCCACGCTCTCCATACCTACGACAAGATGCTGACTGTTGGCAACGTGGCAGACCGCATCGAGCGCACGGGCGACAATCAGATAACATGGCACCGCCTTGTCGACCACGTGCAGCCGACATGGACAAATACCCCCGTGGAGTCTGAGGGTGATCCTACGGGCGACTACATACATACCGCCACCATCAGCGGCATGAAGGCAGGCGGTGCAGCAGCATTCGAGACGCTTAGTCAGGAGTTAAGCGTAGATGGCACAACAGTCAGCTTCACCGACAGCAACGCCACCGTACAGAGCGACTATGTGAAGTACGAGCTTGCTGACGAAGCAACAGGCACGGCAGCTGTCAGCAGTTCATTTACCGTTGAGGACTGGGGTCTCATCATCATCCAGGGTGCAGTCGGCAGTGCCTACATCAACATCGCCTACGCACAGGGCATTCCAGACAGCGTGCGGCAGATGTTGAGCAATATCGACAACAAGACCATCCCCGTTATCGCCGAAGCCATGCTTTACCTCTATAATGAGAACAAGGCTCTGCGCGAGATGCTGACTGGAAAGGATGTTGCCGTTCTGCCAGCCGTGAAGACCCAGGCTGTGAACTGCGAGCGCGTGACGAAGTTTGGAACTCCAGACGTGCTGGAAAGCTCCGTGGAAGGTGCGCCGAGTGCCGAGAACACCCCCGACAACTGGGAAGAGAAGACGATGGGCGTGTGGAACGGCTGTCCGCGCTTCATCGGCCAGCAGTACATCGACAAGGTCGCCAAGAAGGTGTATGTCGCCGTTGCGCTTACGAATAGCACCAACGACTGGGTGGCACTTAATTAAAAGCCTCTCCCCTAACCCCTCTCCCGAGAGAGAGGGGACTGGGGTGGCAAACAAATAACAATCTAAAAATTTATAGACATGAAACAGATTGAGCAATATAATGACGCTGCCAGCTACAATGCAGCTGGCAAGCCTACCGCAGAGAGCCGCGTGGCAAACATCAAGGCTGGTAACATTAGCGAATTCGACGGCGTTAACGTGCCGACTACGGAAACGCCGACCTTTGGCGACGCTGTCTATCTTGACGAGAACGGCAACAAGGTGGCCATCCGCAAGGATGTCTATAACCGCAGTCTGGTACCCGCATCGTGGACGTATAAGGGAGTGTTCCTCGGCTATTACAAGGACGGACGTTGGCGCGTGTTCCTCGGGAACTATGCCAGCCTGCCTTCGTACAAGTACGCCGACGTGCTTCAGTATGCGCTGACAGCCATCACCGATACGAGCCTCACACTGAAGCTCCGCATCCGCGACACATCGAAGAGCGGCGACGCGCAGTATGGCACTAACATCGACGTTCCCGTGACGCTCACCTCTACAGCCTTCAACGCCACCACTGTGTCCGAAATCAATGTGGCCCTTGCAGAAAAGGCAGCGCAGCTGGGCGACACGAACGCATGGTGGTGCTACCTCGCCAACGACGACGACGAGAAGGTGGACACCGGCGCAACGCGCATCATCGTTCAGTGCGATGTGTGGAGCAACTACCAGCAGTACAACTGCGGTTGCACGGGCGGTACGCTCACCTTCTCCACGTGGGGCGACATGCCACTTGCAACAAGCTACCTGAAAGTGAACGGCAAGACAACCGGCACGCGCGGCATCATGAACTTCGCGGGAGCTGTGACGTATTGGGGTACCAACGGACGGACCCTGGCCGCTGACGTGGCCGTGCATAGCGAAGCAGGCAGCACCGACCCCATGAAGCTAACGGAGTTCCAGACTTCGCCTTACGCGTCCGAGATTCGTGCATACTACAAGACCTACGAGGCATATCTGCGCGGCGAGTTTGGCATCCTCGCGCAGATGAAAGTCGGCGTGTTTGGCTTGCCAGACGGCGAAGTGCTGACCGCAAAGTACGGCCCCAGGTTGGCACCGACGAAGGCGGGTAGCACAAAGGCAAAGTTCCCTACCATGAACTGGGCATACAATCAGGGCGGTCATCTGTGGGATGTAATGGAAGGTGTAACGATGCTTGAGGATGCAAACCTCGCCATCATCAACGGCACACAGTCCAAGGCCGGAAAGGTAACACTTGCTAATAGCTCGACCCGATGGTTCGCGCAGAGGTACGGCGTCGGCACCGCGTGGCTTTTCTACGGCACGAGCCGCACGCTCAACTACAGCTACGTCTACAACGCGCCGCAGGCTGTGGCTGTCACGCTTTTATAATGAATAAATCTAAGAGGTCTCAGCGCGTCTCGCAAGAGCGCACTGAGCCTACAGTAACAAACTACGACGAGTATCTGCAAACCGCATACGAGCGGCAAGCAGAGCGATATGCAATAAGATATGGCGGTAAGGACAAGGAATAACAAGGCAAGAAAGGACAAGGGAAGTATTCTGGCAGACGTGAAAAATCTGCTTCTCGTGTTACACCCTGCCATACAGCGCATGCCGAAGATAGAACGCATGGAAGGAGCTCCGCAGGAGTTCAAGACGGCATGCTACAGCATGATTCGCCACTTCACGGTGGCGATGGAGTGCCAGGAAGTGAGGCTCACCCACATCCATGGCATGTTCGCCGACTTTGGCACGATGCTCGCTTCCTTTGAGCTGTGCATTCAGTTCGGACTGCTGACCGACAGGGACAAGTTGCGTATCGCTATACAACTGGAACGGATAGAGGAAGGCATCAAGAAGTGGCGCAACGCTACGCGGTCACTTAGGAGTCAGGACCGGCAGGAGGTCGCGGACACCGCGTCCGAAGAGTCTGCCGACAGTAACGATTAAGTAAAAGGGGACGCTACTATCATTCATAGTATTCCAACTAATGCGTCCTAACCGCCTCGAACCGATGGTTCGCACAGAGGAACGGCGTCAACAACGCGTGGAATTTCAACGGCACGAACCGCACGCTCAACAACAACAACGTCTACAACGCGAATCAGGCTGTGGCTGTCACGAATTTATCGAAACCGAATCAAACGCTTATGACTGAAGAGAGGTTCTTCGCTTTGCTGTACGACACGATGGTCGAAGCCCGACGAAAGAAACGCTACGGGCGCGACTGCGCTGACTTCGAGCGCAACTGGGCACCACTGTTGGTGCGCATGATGCGTACATTGCAAGAGAAGACCTTCCGCGTTGACCACAACTATGCCTTCCTTACATCCGTACCAAAGTGGCGAGAAATCTTCGCCACACGATTCGACGGGCGAATAGCCGACCATCTGCTGTGTGACACGCTCGCGCCGTACATAGAAAAGATACTTCACCCGTGTACTTTCAACAACCGCAAGAACATGGGAGGCCAGGCAGCCATAAATCATGTAATGGAAGACATCTTCGAAGTGTCGGAAGGCTACACGAAGCCGTGCCGTGTCATCAAGTGGGACCTGAAAGGCTTCTTCCAGAATGCACTATGCGATGAGATATTCCGCAGCTTCGCCAAGGTGATAGATGACAACCAGGAAGACATCACCAACCGCTTCGATGAAGACTTCCCTTCCTTTATGAAATGGCTCGCAATGGTCTGCATCTATTGCAATCCAGCCAAGCATTGCGAGCGCAGGACACCGAAGCACTTCTGGATGGAGCACATCGAGCCCGAGAAGTCGCTGTTCGGGAAGCCTCCAGGCATCGGCACGCCCATCGGTAGACTTCCGTCACAGATAGGCATGGGACTGTACCTGAACGACGAAGTAAAGTGGCTCAACGAGGAATGTTGCATTCGCACTACCCTCTTCATGGACGACGGAATCGAAGTGGTAGCAGAAGACAGCCACGTCCATGCACTTTCTTACATGACAGAACTACGCAAGCGATTAGCGGCGAAGGGCATTAGGCTCAATGAACGGAAGTTCTACGACCAGCCGTATCAGAACGGCTTCGAGTTCCTTGGCAGTCACATCAAGCCGCACCGTATACATCTAAATAATAAGACCTACGACCGCGCTGTGGAACACATGGAAGAAATGAATGCAGCAGAAGACAAGTTGAGATACCTCGACCACTTCCTTGCGTCATTCAATTCTTACACCGGACAGCTCAAAGGCCGTACAGACTTCGGCAGGCTCTCCGCACTGAAGGATATGATGCACCCAGACTGGAAGCAATGGACAGCGTATAATGAGCGGCGCATGTGCTTGACATATCTGCCTCAGTATACAATCAAATCAAGACTGAACGATAAGTATCACCTAAAACTTAAACATCATGACACAAGCAGAAATCATCGAGCGCAAGAACACGCTCTACACCGAGAGGATGAACATGGAGTCGCAGCTCAGCAGCAGCGACTACAAGGTTATCAAATGCGCAGAGGCTCAGGCCGCAGAGCTGCCACTGCCGTATGACATAAACACGCTCCACGCAGAGCGGCAGGCCATGCGCGACCGCATCAACGAGATTGATGCTGAACTGGAAGAGCTGGACACTACCGAACCCGAAGAGGAAACGGCAACCGCGGAGTAATGGATTAAAACCGCAGATTGAGCTGATTAAACGGATTTTAATTCGACACTGGATTAAGGCATATTTAACGGATTAAAACCGCAGATTAAGCGGATTCTATTGTAACAACGGATTTAACGGGTTGGACGTATTGCGCCAGTCTGTTAAATCCGTTGTTTTATGTATTTACCATGTACCTGCGTAGCTGTCTGCCCATTCGCCATTGAGCGAGAGTGTCATGCTCCCGCCGGACGAAAACAACGGGCCGGCATAGTCACTGACGCGGTTGGCTCTGAATGGTGCGGACACGATGGTGGCAGAACCAAGCACGGAGCCGGTTGCTGACTGACTGCTGATGGCAACGTCCGTTGTCCATTCGTCGGCAGTGGAGAAGCTGAACAGTGACGCTTGTACGCCAGTCTGTCCGATGCTCGTTGACGGGATGGAGATAGTGGAGGGTTTGTCCGTCTGTGCGTTTGCAGGCAGTCCTGTCGTGTAGTCGAATCCATAATACCATGTGTGCGGAGTGATGATGATGCTCGCGGCATCGGCTGGTACAGCGTCCGTGAAGGTGAGGCGCAACTTCGTGACGATGCGGTCGAGCGTGACGGCACGATTGCCGTTGGATGTCGCAACCACCGTCACGTCGTAACGCTTCCAGAACGTGTCGCGCACATTATCGAAGGTGAGCGTGTGAGTGTCGGTACTGAGCACGGGATTCACGCCACGGCTCGCCACGAAGTAGATGCGATGCACGCCATAGGCCAGTTGCATGACAGGCCTACCAAAGTCCTCGGCGGTGTTGTCCGCCTGGTGAAGCTGTTGCAGCAGGTTCCCGTCGGCATCGTAATCGAGCACCCACACGTCCGTCAAATCCTTGCCGTCGGCACTCAGGTAGGCACGAGTGACCGGCTTCCACTCACCCTTCATGGTGAATGTGAACTTCTTCGTTTTCACACTCTCGGAGGCTTGCTCCGATTGTTCATTTTCCCCAGAAGGTTCGCCGAGCTCCACCTTCTGACAAGCAGTCAGTGCCACCAGCACAGCTGCCATTGTTAGTAATCTCTTCATCTTGTTTTTGTTTGTTTTGTTTTGGGCGTTATTGCCTAAAAGAGAAACGAGAAATCCCCCTTTATTATTGCATCCGAGCCGAGAAAATAATGGTAAACCTCTGAGCACGAAATGACAGATATGTAAAAGAGGAACTATGGCACAGTATGTAGGCGGTTTTGTTGGATTAAATGCAACGAATGCACGTATTGACGCATTAAGGGCAGACTTCTCCGGCTTGGATAAGCTGGAAAGAGTGGTTGACAAGGTGCTTCAGCGTCTTGCTGCAAGTTCGCGGACGCAACACTACGTCAATCAAGTCAAAAGCGGGAGTCTTCGGATGGGCGAGTTTGACTATTGGTTTGCAGACGAGGTAAGAAGGGAGCTCGGAAAGACGCTTGCTATTGTCCGCGCCAAGGCAAAACAGAAGGCAGCATCGGCAGGTGCTGGCTCTGCTGCAAGCGGTGTATTGTGGCACCAGGCCAAGGAAGGCAATCGCGGTTACGTAGGTATAACATCACCTCGCGGAAGAATATCGAACCGAAGACGTATAGTCCCGGAACCAACAGGAGGAGCGAGTGGAATTAGACGGCATCGTACCGTGGAAAAACGTACACGGCAAATCAACGAGTACTTTGGACCAGACCGTCATTTCATACTCAGATTTTTGGAGTTTGGCACAGATGTGCGCACTGCAAAACCATCGGGTGCAACAGGTCTCGGCTCAAAATCAACGTATGGAGCAAGAGGAAACATCAGGCCACGTCCATTCTTCCACACCATCAGCTCGGACATGGAACAGGCAGCACAGCAACTTGGAGAAACGTTGGTAAATCGTGTGGAATCTTGGGTTGATAAGGCATTCACAGAAGGATAAGGAAATATGGCAACATCGAAACTTGAATTAGCGGTTGGAACTGGCCAATGGGATGCCGGTTTGAAAAAGGCTCAACAAGCTCTCAATAGTTTTACACAATCTCAAGGTGGACTTCAGCAGGCTCTTGGCAAGGACAATGAGAAGATGGTCCAATTTGTCCAGATGATGGGCAAAATTGACAGCACGGCCAACACCGCAAAGGGGCAACTGCGAGACTATCGCAACAGTATAGAGCAACTGTCTGCTGCATTTAACAGTCTGTCAGATGCACAGAAGAAAGGCGTTGAAGGACAGACTATTACTTCTGCTCTTGACTCGTTGAAGGCGAAAGCAATGAAAGCAAAGCAGGAGGTGGAACGTCTGAATGTTGAACTTGGCGGAGTTGGTAAGACAAGCGGGACTTTTAATCAGCTCTTCAGCGGTGTCGCTGGCAAGTTTGGGATGTCTCCTCAGATGTTCACGGGTGTAGGTGCTGCCATTGCTGGCGTAGGTATGGCTGCTAAACTTGCAGGCGACAATATCCGCACGGCTTTCAACTTCGAGCGTTCTATCTCCGGACTTTCCGCTCTGACTGGCATGGTCGGGAAAGACCTCGAAAAGCTGAAGAACAATGCCATAGAACTCGGAAGCACTACGACGCTAACCGCATCGCAAGTTGCCGACGCTTTCCGTCTTATTGGTTCCCAGCAGCCGCAGTTGTTGTCCAACGCCGACGCGCTAAAGGAAGTTACGAAGTATGCCATACGTCTGAGCGAAGCAGCGGGTATCGACCTTGCCACAGCATCCCAAACGCTCTCCACTTCTATCAACCAAATGGGCGGCGACTCAGCTAATGCAGCAAGATACGTGAACGTGCTTGCAGCGGCATCGCAGAAGGGAGCCGGTGATATATCGTGGCTCGGAGAGGCTATCACCAAGGCAGCGACGGCGGCCAAGGCGGTAGGGACAGACTATGAGGAACTGGTTGCCAACCTCGAACAGCTTGCAAAGGCAGGCTTCGACGCAAGCACGGCAGGCACGGCTCTGCGCTCCATCATTATGAATTTGGAGAAGCAGGCAAACAGCCAATTCAAGCCAAGCGTCGTCGGACTTACGCAAGCCTTCGAGAATCTTGGAAAAGCACAGCTTGACATTACCGGCTATCAAAACATCGCAGGTAAGATGTTCGCTACGCAAGCGAAGGTGCTTGCTGAAGCAGCAGGTGCAGCAAAGGAGATGGAAGAAGCCATCACCGGCACCAACATTGCCGAAGAACAGGCTCGAACCAACACTGCCAACCTCGACGGCTCACTGAAAGCACTGGCAAGCGCATGGGAAGGACTTAACCTTCACATCAACGACAGCAACGGCTTCCTGAAGGATTGCGTGGATTGGCTAAAAGAAACCGTGCAATGGATGGACAACACCTTCACTGCGGCAGGTCGGGCAAAGAAGGCACTCGATGACTTGCGTGGAGGTGGCGAAGACGGCAAGGGCAGGAAAATTGACACCCGCACAGAATACGAGGTGAAAGAAGTTAAGTCTGCCATGCAAGGCGAGGGCGACGCTGCAAAGGTTAAACAACAACAGATACTTGACAAGTATGACAGAGACATTGCAGCGAAAGAAAAGGAGCTTGCAGATTTACAAAAGATAGCCACCACAAACCCTGGCAATTATTTGGATTTACTCGAGAGGGTAAGGGATGAAGTCGAAGCGTTGAAGACGCTCAAGCAGGAATTCCAGTCTGCCTCCGATGCTCTTATTACTCCGAATCCGGCTCCCGGAAAAACAGAAATAATAGACCCAGAAGATGTAGAGGAAAGCAAAAAGAGCATCAAGCAGCTCCAGGACGAACTGAAAAAGCTGAAACAAGCGCGTGACGAAGCGGCAGACGCTGGAAAACACGAACTTGTAGAGGAATACAATGCAGACATCAAGCGAATTCAGGCAGAAATAAAAGCAATGCGTGGCGGCTCCACGTCTTCCAAGTCTTCTACTCCGAAGAGCGAGACCCAGCAGAACGAGGCGGCGATTGCGAAGCTGACGGGGGAATACCAGAACCTTGCGACGGCGGCGAAGACTGCCGACGATGCACAGAAGGCGGGGGTGACTGAGCGAATGACCGCCATACAGGGCGAGATAAAGACCTTGCAGGAACGCAACGCGGAGCTGAAGAAGTTTGCCGACGAAGCGAAGGGCGTGAAGGTGGAGGTGGATGTGCCTAACTCGCTGCCGCAACTTACGCAACAGCTCAAGGACTTGCAGCAGGCGCAAGGTCAGTCGCTCGACACAAGGGAGTGGGTGGAGTACCAGAAGCAAATCGAAGTGACGTCCACGAAAATCGACATCCTGAAGGGGAAGTGGAAAGAGGGACAGGTGGCGACATTCAAAGTGGACGCGGATGCATACGACAAGCTGAAAGAGTTGCAAGACCTCACCATCGAGGACGGTACTATCACCGTGAAGGCCGACACCGCCGAAGCCTACAACAAAGTGCAGGAACTCATCAGCGGCATTGAGGGAACGACGGTCAGCTTTGAGGTGAAGCCGCAGGCGAAGGCACTCCCCACGCTCGACGACTACCGCATCCAGGCGATGACAGCCCTCGACACACAGAACACGAAGGTCGATACGAACACCTTGCAGACGCTCTTGAAGGACGCGATGGAGAAGGGGATAGACACGACCAGTCTCAACCTTGAACCAATAGCAGAACAGATAGGCAAGGGGATTGATGTACCGGATGAGAAATGGCAAGCAATCATCGACAAGTACAACAAACTTAGAGAAGCCATTGGAGAAAACCCAATCCAAATCGACCTATCAACAGGAAATACACCTGGAGGAAGTCAAAACGGGAAAGGAAAAAGCGGAAAGGGCATTGAAGGCATGGATGTTTCAAACATCAACAAAATAACATCCAACGTATCGAGTATCGCAGGCGGATTGCAGAAACTTGGAGTTGAAATACCGGAAGGCTTTGAAAAAACAATAGGCGTGTTGCAAATAATAACCACCATGATATCTGCCTTGCAAACAATCACATCTATTGGTGCATTTAAGCTATTTGCAAGTGGCGGAATAGTCCGTGCAAACGATGGAGTGTTTGTTCCGGGCAACTCTTATTCAGGCGACCGTGTTCCCGCCCTACTTAACAGTGGAGAAATGGTGCTCAATTCTTTCCAGCAGCAAGCACTCGCCGGAACATTGCAAAACAGGTATAACGAGCACGGTAATGAATCGACTCCCTATGTTAGCGGAGAACAAATCTATCTCGGTTTGAATAATTACCTGAAGCGAAGTGGCAGGGGCGAGATGTTGACCGCAAGAGGATAAAACACGAACTATAAAAACACAACAAAATGGCATGGTATAAGCGATATAGAGTCCCGTTTGCCTCAATCGGAGATATTCAGTATATGATATACATATACGAGCGGACAAGTGGCAGCTTAGTGACTTTGACTGGAGCGGCTGAGCCTTTCGAGACTCAGGAAAAAGACTCGGACGATATTTTCACGCCTATCCGCGAACAGACAGGCTACATTCGCGTAATTGACGATAGCGGAGGAACGCTTCTTGAACAAATCATGCCATCGAATAACACGGAGAAACTTGTCCGTGTGTATACAGGAACATGGAACGCAGATACCTTCACGGACGAGGATATTGTGTGGCAAGGATTTCTTTGCGCGGAGGTGTTCACACAGCCTTGGGACGGCAGCAAGAAGATGCTCGAGTTTCCAGTCAAGTCTGTGCTTGCCGCGATGAAAGACGTGACGCTGACAGAATCAAATATCGGCACACGAATACGCATAGCCGGATATATTGTTAACGCTTTCGCTGCTCTTGATGTGCAGCCGAGCGAAGTTGTATGCGTCAGCAACCTTGACGATGTGGCATACGATATGCTTTCAATTTTTGTGTCGCCGCAAACATTCTTCTCAGAGGAACAAGTGAACAACCAGGGCGACACCTACTTTGAACACGTCGGGAAGTCATACGCTGAAGTTCTTTCGTCCATTGCTACGCTCTACGGCATGATGTTCCGAGAATTTGAAGGCAGGCTGTACGTCGTGATGTACGACAACGGGCGCGGGAAGATAGGCCGTGCAGGAATTCAGTGGCAAGTCATGCAATCAATAGCAGCCGGGGGCCAAACGACAATCACAATGCTTGGTGTGCCTGAGGTAGACGTTCTTCGCTCTATTGATTTCTGCGGTGATGGGAACTTGGCATCATTCATGCAAGGCGGGAAAAGCGCAACCGTAACGCTTGAAATTGGAGGTCTCGCTTTTGGTATTTCTCTGCCTCCGACTTCCGAGACATCCGACGCGCCCATTGAGTTTGAGTGCCATAATGGGAAGTTGTATGTGCAGCCGCACGGTCCGCGTGATTTAGTGGAGGATTTTTCTTATTATGAATATAGCAGGGACACTATGATTGGTGGCAGCGACTATACAACGATGGTTCAGAAGACGCTCATCAACGGCTATTCGTCCAATCCATACGCTTCTGCTGACACACACCTATTCACGGGTGCCTTCCCCTGTCGCTGGTTCTATCAAGAAGAGACTGAGCGCGTGGTGCTGAAGAATGGCCTTTACTTCAATACGCAATATCAGACATCTTTGAATAACGGACTAAGTCCACAAATAAATAGTTTATACACAATCTCTTCACCGATTGAGCTGGATGCTTTCGACGGGTGGCTTCGCGTTGACTTCAAGTTGCACAATCTTGTGTGGTTTGGCAATGGCACTGGCAGCGACACTTACTATTTCGACGACGCGAACCAAGCAATCGGTGCAGACGTGAATAGTCAAGTATATCTTGCTTTGCGCGTCGGGAATAAATGGTGGGACAGGACGCAAAATGCCTGGGTATATGGTGGATCTCCATCGCCACAATTTCAAAATTACTTTTTTGTGAACGTTAAGAACGACACCATCAACACCAACAAGACTGAGGACATGAACATCGACGAGGACGACGGTTTCTTCATCCCCATCACAGAGTCTTTGATTGGTGACGTGTCGCTTTATGTGATGAACTACATTCCCGTGTCAACTGGGAACCCTCCTGCTTACAGGTATTGCTACACGCACATCCTGACAGATTTGGAAGTGACGCATATTCGCCCGATTTCTATTACAGCATCGAGCCGTGGATCAAACAACTACAGGAAAGACATCCTGCTGTCGGGATTCAGCGATGCAAAGGAGGTGAATTTGTCAATCGGAACAATGAACAACAACCTGCCTTCTCCTTGCTTTATCAAGCGTGATGCCACGACATACGCAGAAGGTGCGCGTTACTACATGGAGCAAGGCGTGACGATTGACGAGCGGCAAGAGATGAATTTGCTTGAAAGAATGGTCGTGCATTACGGACAAGTACGACGTGCATTCACAGCTCAAAACAGATACACGTACAATCCCTTTGCGACGTACAAGATGCCGGAGATGCGCTACGTATATGACAACCGCAAGTTCTTCGGGATTGAGGCAACGCGCAAATGGCGCGACGACATTCAAGAGATTAAATTCATTGAGGTAACGTGAAATAAAAATTGAGGTAACGATTATGGCACAATTAGGTAGAAACATATTCATATCTGCCGACGGCACTACGAGCCCCATTGCAGGTACGCGCTCAGACGAGATTCGCACGTCTGTGGAAACGATAGAAATCAGCAGCCCGACATCAGGGCAATGGAAGGAGAGAGTAGCAGGCAGGAAAGACTGGTCTTTCACAGTGAATTGGATTGTTGCGGCATCAACAGAGACAACGGGAACGAAACTCGTAAACCTTCTGAACGTAGGCACGACGTACAACATCAAGGTTTGTGAACGCTCAGGTTCTTCAGTTGTGGTCATCCTGACCGGCACGGCGATATGCAAGACGGCAACCGTGACGGGGACAATCGGGAACCTTGCGCATGGAACATTCCAATTCGAGGGTAACGGTCCGCTGACGGGAATAGAGTCGACAGAAAGCGAGTAAACCTGACAGCATAAAACGGGCGATAAGAAAAGACTGAACTATGGCATATTCGAGCGGGATACTGAATCACAGGGTGACGATTCTCAGCAAGGTGGTGGCAACGGACTTCGGCGAGACTACAAGCTACCAGCCAGTCGCTACGGTGTGGGCGGACGTGACGTGGAAGAAGGGACAGAAGGCTCTGAACGAGGGAGCACTGGACGCTATCGACACCGTGCTCATCCGAATGCGATACAACAAATATGTGACGCGGGAGAGTCAGCTCGTATGCTCGGGCGTGACGTATCAGATACAGAGCCTTCATGCCGACTACAACGACAACACCATTCAGATAACCGCAACGGAAATCGTGCAATCATAAAGAACACACACAAGATATGGAACTATTCGGAAGTAACTTTAGCCTATTTCGCAAACGCGAGGTGCCGACCATAGGCGTGCCGTCGAGCACCATGCCTGCCGACAAGCAGAAGGACGACAGCGGCTCGTACCAGGAACGCATCGTGCCGGCCCGTTCGCCCGAAGCGGCATGCTCGGTGTCGGCTGTCTATCGCGCCACCACACTGAGGGCCGACGTGATGAGCGTAATGCCCGTGCAGTATCAGCGGAAGGACTTCGAGAAGGGCAACTTCGTGACGGACATGCGCGGACTGGGCAAGCGCATCAACTATCTGTTGCAGGAAGAGCCCAATCCCATCATGACCGCCTCCGACATGTGGAAGCTTATCGAGATAAACCGCATCATGTACGGCAACGGCTTCGTCTATATCGAGCGCGACGAATTCGGTTTCCCGCTCCACCTGTGGCTCGTGAAGGAATGCGGCTACAATATCAACACGGCAACCTACGCCAGCATCGTCTATCTGACCGACCACGGCTACGTGACGCTGACGGACGTGCCGGCTTCCGAAGTGCTCCACTTCCCGAACACGTTCCGCTACCCGAGCGGCTGGGGACTCCCCACGCTTCGGTACGCCTACGAGACGCTGACGCTGAACAAGACGCTGAAGGCTCAGGCACTCGACACGGCAGCAAAAGGCGGTCGTGTGAAAGGCTTTATCAGCGAGCAAGCCCCCGCAGCCGGTTACTCGCCCATCTCGCAGGGTCTCTTCGACCCGAAGGAAAGCAATGCCTACGCCAAGGAAATCAACAACCGCGTCTATACGCAGGACATCGTAAGCCTTCGCGGTATGGACAAGTTCACGCCTACGAGCATGACAAGCCAGGACATGCAGATGGCAGAGCAGCTGGGACTGACCTACGACGATGTGGCACGCTTCTGGGGTGTTCCGAGACCATTGTTGATGCTCGACACGAACAGCCACTACAACGACTATCAGAACGCAACGATGGAGTTCCATACGCGAACCATCCTGCCGCAGAAGACGGCCAACGAGAAGGAGATTGCCCGCAAGCTCATCGGCTTCAAGGACTACGGCACACGCCGCATTCACATCTGCGAAGACCCGCTGATGGTCATGGACCCCGAAAGGCGGGCAAAGGTGGCGCAACTGAAGATGCAGTCGGGACTTTGCACCGTGAACGAAGCACGCCGCGACTTCGACATGCCATCCGTGGAGGACGGCGACGTGCCAATGGCTTCGGCAAATCTCTTGACGCTGAAAGCACTCATCGCCAAGAGCGACGCGAGCACCCAGCTGAAGCCCGGCAACTACACCGTAGGAGAACCGTCAAAGGAGGGCGAGGAAACTTAAACGAGGTAAAAGGTGATGCCTTTAACGAGGTAAAAGGTGATGCCTTTAACGAGGTAAAAACCTTCATTACTAATTAAGTTTTGAGCGACCAAAATAGGAGCTTATGACAGCCAACCCGACAAAAGAAGAAATCGACGCTCTGGAGCAGGAACTCCAAGAGCAGCGAGAGAAGCAAGCCAAGCGCGTAAGGCGCGCGGTAAACCCACAGCGATAAAACGGCCGATTAGTATGAAACAGACAATCGCAATTATCCACTTCAACACGCCCGAGCTGACGGAGGCGTGCATCCTGAGCATCAGGAAGCATGGCTGCGACTGGCCGGTGGTGGTTTTCGACAACAGCCGCGAGGTGACGTTCTCGGCTGGCGAGGGCCTGCCTGAGCGCACAATAGAAGCGCACCCCTTCACCCGCAAGATGAAGGGCGTGAAGGTAATCGACAACACGAAGGGGCAGGTCATCGACTTTGAGAGCGCACTTGCAGCCTTCCCGAACAAGACACGGGAGCATGCTGCCATAAACGGATGGGGGAGCGACTGCCACATGATGTCCGTCGACAAGCTCTTCGACCTTCTGCCGGACGGCTTCATTCTCGTGGAGAGCGACGTGCTCTTGCGAGAGAACCCGCAGGCAATGTGGCGGGAGGAGTACAGCTTCTGCGCCTACGTCCAGCGTCAGCAACCGCACAATCCGTTCGGCATCGGGCGCATCCTGCCGATGCTGTGCTACCTGAATGTCCCGAAGTTCAAAGCCGAGGGCGTGCGCTACTTCGACCCTGACCGCTCGTGGATGCTTCACCCTGACGATGACGACAAGCGCAACTGGTACGACACGGGCGCGTCGCTCCTGGAAGATGTCCTGTCACACCGTCCACGTCTGAAAGGCTTACATGTTGACATCCGTCCGATGGTGGTACACCTGGGCGGGGCATCGTACAACGCCAATGCAAGCATGAAGGTGCAAGCCGAATGGCTGAAGGCAAACGAAGCACTATGGATGACAGAGCCGGAGCAGAAGCCAAAGGCAAAGAAGGCAAAGAAAGCGGTAAACCCACAGGCATAAAACGCCCGCATAGTAGATAAACATACATTTATTAACGAGAATATGAAACAGACAAGATTCATCCCCATCGAGGAGTGCAACCTGCAAGTACGCGAGGATGCCAACGGGCAGCCCAGCCGCACCGTAGTAGGTCACCCCATCGTGTACGGTGTGAGGTCAGTCAATCTCACACCTTGGAGTGACACCCGCGTAGTCTTCGAAGTACTGGAGCCGGGATGTATCACTCAGGATGTCTTCGACCGCTCTGACGTGATTTACAATAACAATCACTCCACGAGGATTGAAGACATGATTGGACGCTGCTACAAGGGCAAGGGCACACTGCAAATCATGCCCAACGAACGCAACGTGGAAATAAGTTGTGACTACCCGAACACCACCGTAGGAAACGATACTCTGGAGCAGATTCGTCTGGGCAACGTGTTCGGCATGTCGTTCGCCTTCCGCGACGACTGGGAGGACACCGAGAACGGCGTATCGTATGAGCGCACCAACGAGACCGTTGACGGCAAGGAAGTGTGGATTCGCCACGTGAAGCGCATCGTGGAACTTTACGACGTGGCCAACGTGACGCACCCTGCCTATGAGCAGACCGACGTGGCAACCCGCGAGCAGTCAGAAGCTATCGACAAGGCTATCGAGGCACAGATGAAGCGCGAGTGTGGCGATGACGAAGCCAAGAAGAAGGCAGAGGAAGAAGCCAAGGCCGAAGAGGAGCGCAAAGCAGCCGAGGAAGCCGCCAAGCGTGAAGCCGAGGCAAAGGCCAAGGCAGAGCAGGAAGCCCGCGAACTGGAAGAGCAGGAGCAGCGTTTCCGCGAACAGCGTGCCATGCGTCTGCGTGCCCAGCACCGTCGCCGCGAAATCGACATTGAATCACTTATTTATTAACCTATAAAAACGTTTTTATCATGGCTAAAATGACAAAAGCAGAAATCCAGAAGCGTCAGGCCGAAATCCTGAACAAGCTGGACGAGATGGACGAGAAGACCAACGCACGTGAGGCTAAAATGCGTGCCCTCACTTCTGAGGAGCAGAAGGAAGAGCGTGAGAAGCTGATGGCAGAACAGCGCGCACAGGACATGGAGTACGACGCTCTTGTCCGTGAGAGTGCAGGCCTGTCAGCCCGTGCCAAGGCTATGGCAACCGGCAAGGAGCTGGAGCAGATTCGCGAGCGCGAGGACTACGGTGCCAAGATTCGTGAGATGATTCAGGATTGCTACACCAACCGTCGTGCAGCCAACGCTACCACCATCCTGGCCAACGCCATCACCTCTGGCCCCGACCAGAACGAGAAGGCCAACCTTCAGGCTGGTGGTCTGATCCCCGTGGAGATTCAGCCCATCATCGACACCAAGGTGCCCGGCATCGAACTGCCCGACGACCTGAAGATGTTGACAGGCGTGACTGGCACACAGGTTATCCCCTACAGCATCAACGACGTGAAGTTCACCGTCGAGGGTGAGGTGACGAAGGTGGCTGAGCAGGCTCTGAACTTCGCCAACATCCAGACCTCTCCGAAGCGCGTTGCAGCAAGCGTGCCCGTCAGCCGTCGTGCTGTCGTTCAGGCCGCTTTCGACATCATCGCCTTCCTGACCTTCAAGTTCACGAAGGGCTGGGCTATGTTCCGTGCTCTCCACGTTTACGCTCACGGTGACTACCGCGACGTTATCGGCCCGTTCGCTACCGTGACTGTCAAGGAGCTGACTCTCGACGAGAACATCGGTAAGAATCTCGCCAAGGAAGTTGCCGACATGTACGACAAGGGCTTCGAGGGCGACCCCGAAATCATCATGGACAAGACCACTGAGGTTGACCTGAAGTTCACGAAGCTCATCCCTGGCACCACCGACTCTAACCGCACCGTCGTACAGGATGGCCAGTGCGTAGGCTACCGCTACAAGATTTCTCCTTATATCGACTACGCCATCGCCTCCAACGGTATCGCCAACAAGGACGGCCAGTACCGCTACATCGGTATCGGTCACTTCGGCTATCTGAACGAGCAGGTGTATGCTGACGGCATTGAGTTCAACGTGGACGGAACCTCTCAGGAGAACTTCGACCGCAACGTCATCGCTCTCGGCATGAGTCTTGACTACTCTCTTGTTGAGCTCTCTGGCAAGGTGAACGGCGGCAACGGCACTCCCCAGGCCTTCAAGCTCATCAAGCTCGTGCAGCCTGCTTCGTCTAACGAAATCGGCGGCTAAACGCTCTCAGTGTCTTCTTCTGGTTCATAGTTCCAGTCAGATGGGCGGGCAGTAGCGGCGAGGGATGTTCTGAGTGACGGCCTGCCCGCCCTCGGAACCAGAAGAGGAAAGCGAACAAAACAAGTAACAATTCAATCTGATAGTAAAAATGCTACGTCTTGACAAGATATTCTTCGATGCCCTGACAGCCAACGCCGAGCTGATGCAAGCGGTAAAAGGACGTGTGAAGTCGACATGCTTCGAGGTGAGCCCTGAAGAGAAGGACAACACGCCACTGCCATACATCATCATCCGCGATGAAGGAAAGAGTCCGGCACGGTCGACGAAGGACGACGAATGGATGCCAAGCATGTGGCAAGTTGGTGCAGGTGTTGAAGTGGGAGCCGAAAGCCCAAACGAGGTGGATGCGCTTGTGATGATGGCGATACGAGCCATCGCCGACCACATGCAGACACTCGCTGAGCAGGGCGAAGACGTCCCATATCTCAACGAGGGATTCCCGCAAACAGAAGGCGTAAGCTGGGACTGGACTAAGCCTTGCTACTTCGACCTTGCCCACTATCAGTGCGAAGTAATGTACGACTGAAGCGGAATAACTAAAACAGATACAGAAGATGAGTAAGAAGACGGAAGAACCGGAAGTTGAGCAGACTCAACAGGCCGTGGAAGCTGCGCCTGCTGCCGTTGCAGCAGAGGAAACAACGTCGAATCTTCTCGACGTGTTGCGCGAAAAGGGGAAAGTTACCCTCTACGCCGAGACACGCGAGCAGTTACAGGAAGACGCTCTCGCACTGATAGCAGCCGCGGAAGGCAAGGCTTATGCCGGAGCCGCTGGCTACAACGATAAGAAAGGTCACACCATCATCATAACTCTTAAAAAGGAGGTATAGTATGGCAACATTAAAAGGCCAAAATCTCAGAATACTGGCAATCGGGTTAGACGGCTCAAGTTGGGCTTGCATAGGCATGGCCACGAACTGTACGATTACGCTCACAAACAACACGGACGATGCGAGCACCAAAGACGATGTAGGACTTGCTTCGAAACCCGAAGTTGTCAGTAAGGCTTGGTCAGTCCAAGTAGATTCTCTGAATGTCTTGAACGCTGCGGCAATGCTCACAGCATTCAAGAACATGCAGAAGGTAGATATTATGTGGGACGAAGTTAGCACATCCAACAACCAGTCACCCGTGGCAGGTTCTGGTGTCGCTGCCTATGCCCGCAAAGGTCAGGCATATCTTTCCGATTTGACGCTCTCGTTCAACGACCGCGAAAACTCAGCAAAGAATTTGCAGTTTACGGGTGCAAGCCCACTCGAAGTTATTCCATCAACCATGAGCTACGATATTCTCGAGCTAGGCAGCTACACCAAGGGTCAGTTCGTTCGTCTCTTCCTTGGAAGCGACAACACAGCTACACCAGCAAAGGTTATTGCCTATGCCAAGCAGCTCCAGCTGCACGTATCTTTGCAGATGGAGGACGCAACGACGAAGGACACCGAAGGAAACTGGCAAATCCAAGAGCCCACCGGCTTGTCTTACGACATCACCAGCAATGCTCTTGTACGTGGCGGCGACACCATTGCCTCGCAAGTTCAAGCGCAAGGTCTGGGTGAAATTGAGGCAATCTTCGAGGCGGGAACGCCTGTGAAGTTCCAGATTGCGAATGTTAGCGGAGCCAACAATCGCACGAAAGGCGCAGTCATCGTCAGCGGTTCGGTCATCGTGAGTCAGTTGACCATCAACGCTCAGAACAGGCAAAATGCCACCTACGACACTACACTCAACGGCTACGGCGAATACACCGTAGGAGCCTAAACCATTCACGCCGCTCGTCTGTCTCCGCTTAACTTTTGCCGGACAGACGGGCGGTTTAACTTTTTACCTTTTCAATTTTTCAACTTTTTTTAGGGAACTATGAACAACGAGAAAACAATCACCATTTGCGGCAAAGAAGTCAAGATGCGCTATTGTGCAGCAGCTGAGACAGGCTTCGAGCAGATGTCCGGAAAGAGCATCGGCGACATCGACTTCACGAAACAGGAAGACCTCATTCGCCTTTCCTTGGCCGCTATCCTTGCCGCTTACTTGCGCGACAATGCCGACGCACCCGTCACGAGTGCAGACATCCTTTCGGACGCAAAGCCGAAGGAACTCATCGAAATGTTCACCGTCCTTCTCGAACTTCGTGCAGCCTGGTATGAAGTGCCTGCCGTCGTGAAACCTGAGATGGAGAAAAAGGAAGGCGACAAGCAAGAAAAAAACGCATAACCGCTCATGACATCTTTCAGGAAGTCGTGGGCGAGATAGGCAGAGACAGGCGGGAATACCTCTACGAGATGTCCTATTGTGACATCCTTCTTATTCAGCGAGGCTACCGCCGCAGGAACATCCTCCAGTATCAACTTCAGCGATTGCAGGCATACGGTGCTTTCCATTGCATGAGCGGTTCTAAGAAGGAGCCGCAAGAATGGCTGCCGCTCTACGTTGACCGCTACAAAATCGTCAACGATCCGCCGTTAAGCGATGAAGAGATTGCCGAGATGCTTGAAGACATGAAACAAATTGGGAATCCGTGGAAAAAATAATCGTATCAATGACTACATGGCCCCCTCGCTTTACTGTTGCTCAGCAAGCGATGGCGGCCATCGTGGAACAGGCCAAGGCAGACAACTTGCAAGACCGCGTGCATCTTGTCATGGTGTTAAGCGAGGATGAAGTGTGCTATGCCGAAACGCGCAGCGAGGCTTGCGAACTTATAGGCAAGATGGAAAAACTCGGCGTGGAAATCATCTACGACAAGGGAAACATCCGAAGCCACAAGAAACTCATCCCGACACTCGAAAAATACCCGAACAATCCTATCCTTGTCGTGGATGATGACAATGCTCAGTGCAAAGGCTGGCTAAAGACTTTCGTCGAGGACCGTGACCAGCACCCAGACGACATCATCTACGGGCAATCGCTCAGTCGCGTAGAATTGCAAGGTGACAGGATAGTAGAGACACGCGAACCTTTCGCCTACGAACAAACGGGAAATGTGACTGTCAACATGAAGCCAGCAAATGGCGCAGCGGGCACACTGTATCCAGCGCATACGTTCACAGACCAACGCTTCTTCGACCGCGAACTCTTCATGCGCCTGTCACCAACAAGCGACGAGACATGGCAGTGGGCATTCGCCAAGATGGCGGGCAAAACATTCCGGCAACTGTCAGGATGCAACATTCCTTTCATGCTTTCAGCACCGCCCGACTCTGCGCTGTGGCACATCAACAAAGATAAGTACACGGACATCCATAATGCCATTGCAGCAGAAGTTCCAGAATACCTCGAAACACTAAAGAAGGAAGCCGCTCAGTAAAGCGGCTTCTATTCGCTTATATCAAGCACGTCCCATTTCTCGGGCTCGGCTGGTTCGCTCGGCACGTTTCCGGTGTCGGGAATCTTCGGCTCTTCCGGCTCCTTGCATGCGCAAAGCAAAACCACAGCCGCGATGATGTACGTCCATTTCATTTCGTTTTCTTTTTAATCTTTGCAGCTATCATGTCGAAGTCTTCATGCACAGACTCGGCGAGTACCTTGGCGTAGCGTTGCGTCATTTTAATGTTGGTATGTCCGAGCATCTTTGATACATTCTCAATCTTCGCACCATTCCTGAGCATAAACGTAGCGAATGTGTGGCGGGCAAGGTGAGAGTGCAGCGGAGTAGTGATGCCGCATGCCATGCCGACTTGCTTCAGCTCGCGGTTATATACCTGATTCGTCATTTTCGGCAGAGACATGTCGTAACGCTCCAGTACATCGACTGCTGGCGGCAAGAGCTGGTTGACGTAAGGAACGCCCGTCTTGATGCGGGAGGCGATGATGCACCATTTGCCCCTCACCTTTTTGTAGGCGGAAATGTCGAAGACCGTCATATCCGAGAATGAAAGACCCGTGAACATCTGGAAGATGAAGAGGTCGCGGGCACGCTCCATGAATGAGCCACGTGCAGGCTTGAACTTCTGAATCTTCGCCATCTCGTCTTCTGTCAGGTATTCCGTGTTCTGCTTTTCACCGCGCGAGAATTCCCTGCGCAGCCTGTTGTACGGATTCGATGGGATAAGCTCGCTTTTCTCCGCACGGGCAAGCAGAGCCTTCAGGCACTTATGGTAATTGTATGCAGAACTGGTAGATAAGTTCACGCCGCGCCCCTTCACGTTCTTACGGATGAACGCATCGAATTTGAAAATGTTCTCGGCTGTAACGTCATGCCAGTCCATGATGAGTCCAAACTCCTCCAGCCGCTTGATAAGCGTGTGGTAGTGTTTAATGGTGCCGTAAGCCAAGGGAAGCTGCGTGATTTCCTTTTTCATCCACTCTATTGCAGTTTGCTTGTGGACAGTTTCCCATGCCTGCCGTCGGATGGACGCGACGTTAATATCCTGGCCATCCTCTATGCACTTGTTAACGAGACTCATAATTTTATCAAGGAGGATCCCGAGTCGTTCATTCAGCGCATTGGCTTGGGGATGGTTCACAACTTTATTAAATTGCCACTGATATTCATGCACGCGCACGCCCGTGCTAATATAATAAGGTTTGCGGCCAGCAGTCACGCGAACTTCGAGCGGACCCTCACCATTTGGGCGAACACGCCCACGATGGTCAAAAACAATAGCAGATGTAATCATGTCATTTTTCTGTTTTTGCTTCCCCGCTTTGTTTTCCCTGTTTACCCACCTTTTTGCGAGTGGGGAAACAATGGGTAAACATTTTCGCTTAAATCGCCCTCTTTCGACTTGTTTCGACTTTTGCAGAAAATTCTCAAATCCCAGTGTTTATCGGCATTTCAAGCATTTTCGGCACTTTGTCTCAACCCTCAAAAGTAACCCGCTTGGGGTTTGGAAACTTGCTGGGTGTTGGGCGGTTGTGGATGCGATGGGGAAACGGATTTGTAAAATTGTTCGTTTTTAGGTTGGGTTATTTTTGCTGGGTTTTGGATGGGTTATTTGTTTATATAATTTAGATTTATGTAAGCGTCTGTGAAGAAGGTGTTTTGGTCTTCATTATATGTTTTGTCATTAGCCGTAAGTATCTTTAGGGCAAGTAATACAAACTTGTTACGATTTTAAGATTTTAATTTTGTTATTTCTTGGCGTAGGGAGGCGACTTCGCGACGGAGGTCTTCAATGGTTTTCACCTGAGATGATAGGAGCTGGATGATGGAGTCTGCCCAGCCTGGGATGGCATGATAAGTTTGTGCAGGCTCGGAGGCTTGCTTCTGTCTTTCATCGAAGGGGACGTACTGAGGACTGGATATGTCCTCCTCGGGGTGCTTTTGGGCGTACTCGAGGTCTTCCATGAGCAAATGGATAGAGTGCCCACGGAAGTACTCGGGATTGAAGATGTTTCCGAATGCTTCATTGAGCTTGCGGATGGTAGTTTCTGATGGCTTTTTGACTCGATTGTTTATGATTTGCGAAATCGAAGTCTCTGAAACCCCTATCCTTTCGGACAGCTCTCGCTGATCAGCAACGAGTCCATTCTTGTAAAGGTAGTCAAGAGCTACCCGAAAACACTCATTTCGTACCATTTTAAGCGGTTTTAAATAGATATAAGTGGCTTAAACCTTAAAAGATGTTAATAATTTAAGCGTTTTTAGGCGGTTTTAAATAGTTTTGTATATCTTTGCAAGCAGAAAACCCAAAAGACGCATTCAGGCATAGAAATAGCCGTCCGACTCAGGGGAGTCAGTTGCAAAGTCTGTGGAATGCAAATATACGGCTATTTTGCCGAATGCGCGTACATATTAAATAATTATTAAGAAAGTTTAACGATGGAAGAAGTTGTAGAGCTGATAGTCAGTCTTGTACGGAAAGTAGGAGAACTGGCAATAGAGAACAAGGAGCTTCGCGAAACAAATGAGAGGCTGAGCAGGCAGATTGAGGACATGAAGCCGTTCATGAAGGATGAACGTGAAGGCCGACGCTGATGCGACGGAAACAGTGGCAAAGCAAACGATAAACGATAAAAACGATGGACAAGGAAATACGCAAAGAACTGACTGAGCTGGTGGGCGCAGCAATCACAGCTGCAACCAAGGCAAAGAGCGAGCGATACGTGACGGGCGCAAGGCTGTGCGAGATGTTCCAGATGTTCACGCCTTCGCGCTTGAAGACTTGGGGATGCACGCTGCCGAGAATCAGGGCGACGTTCATTGGCGAGGATGGAGAGACCGAGCAGACGGGCTGGGCATACAACGTGAAGGCCATCCAGGAGATGATAGACAGAAATGAGCTTGTGTTCATCATGAAGCCGAAGGACGCGGTAGTGTATAAGCCTTCGAGGGGAAGAGGAAAGAGGGCATTATGCGGGGGATAGTTGCGACAGAGTCGTAACAGACGGGACAGGGATAGATAAACAGATAACCATAAAATAAAAATAAAGAATTATGAAAACCATTGAAGTAGATGGAAAGGTATATGAGCAAGTGCCTGCGACCATCTCGGAAGAAGAGTTAATGAAACTTTTTGAAAACGGACAACTTTACTTGCTCGAAGAATCCGAAGAATAATTAAAAGAATGGGCTATGACAGAACAAAATTTTCAGACTCAGCATTGGCGTATGTATGACCAGATTACTACCGCCGATGGAATTAAGGGAAAGGTGCTTGGTGTGAGTTTCACAACGAAAAGCGTCCGTGCATTCATAAGCGGTGCGCCTGAATGGGTGAAATGCGAGCTTATCGAGTCTCACACAAGTGGGAAAGGTGGTGAATGTGACGACGCCGCCATTATTGAGCAACTTCACGGCAAAGTGATTAGTCAGGCGTCGGAAATTGAAAGGTTGCGTGAAGAGAAGAAAGAACTTGCCGACAAAATCAGTCACAACTACTTGGGTGATTTGCTTAAAGCCATAAACATCATGCAACAGGGACTTCAGGAAAAGAAAAAAAAGATGGAACAAATTGAAAGCGGTCTGAAACTTATTCAGGACGCTTTGGCAAAGATTGAAATAACCAATAAATAAAAACAAAGAATTATGAAAAAGCAACTTTTAACGAAATGGGTGAGCGGAGTAGCAGTAGTAGTGCTGACTTGTACGTGCATGGTTCTGCTCTTTGCTGAGCCTGCACAGTGTGACACATGGCAGAAGTGGATGCTCACATTCTGCGCCATCAAGGTATCGGCTATTGTGTGCGGTGCACTGGCAGTACATCTTGCAGGTGAGCTGACAGAGAGTGAACGTGAGGAAATTGCAAGTGCCGAGGAAAACAAATAAGGAGGAATGGATATGGAATTTGTAGGAACATTGAAAGGCGTGGTCGACACGCGTGAAGGCAACAGCGCAAATGGACACTGGGAAAGAAGGGTGTACCTCGTGGAAGAGGTGGCATCGTTCCCGAAGAAGATGGTGTTTGAGATAGCAGACGGCGAGGTGGGGAGATACGCGAAGTGGGATGCGCTTGTCGGGAAGAATGTGGTGGTAAAGTTCGGCATTGATGCGAGCGAGCGGAACGGCAGGTGGTTTAACAATATCGCTGCTTGGGACATCGCAGGTGTTGAGCCGAAGGAACCGCAGGGATAGAACCTTGCGGAAAACCGCAAGGAACGGTGGCTCATTAGCAAGCATTGAAAAGCTCAGCGGAGCACCCCGATTCCTTAATAAGCGCAAAGGGAAAAGGCGCGGGCACAGGGAATGTAAGCGGATACATCGGAAACCGCCGGGGAACAAGATATAGAGATCGTGGGAGGTACCTGGCTCGAAAGAGCAGATAAGTGACAGCCGGAAAGACGGCAGGAAGCGGAGAAAGCCGGAATAAGTGGAGCAACCCGGCAAATGGAATAAGTGAGTACTACCCCCTTGTGACGCGCATAGCACAAGCTCGCGAAAAGCCTCGGATGAGCGCGGGTTCGAATCCCGCCTCCGCAACAGACAGACAAAGCAACAAAACCGAAAACTCGGAGACTCAGAAACGGCATGGCGGCAAGAGCCCCACAAACAATAAATAGCCGGACGAGAGGCAATGCGCCGCAAGGCGTGACCGTACCAGCAGCCAGTGCGCGAGCATAGGCGGGCAGCAGCGAGAACCGCTTGGATACTATGGACTCTGTGGGGACGTGTCCCCGATGTAGGGAGTAGGGATGCGCCAGGGCAGTGCGATTAAAATCAAAACCGGCGATGACGTTGCGATGAATGTTGAATGTGTATATAAATAAATAATGATTATACATGGAAGCCGTGTAGCTTAGTTGGCAGAGCGGGAATGTGGGTTGCGACAGAGTCGCAACATACAGGCCGGCGCGGGTTCGAGCCCCGCCACGGCAACAAGGGAGGTAAAGACTGATAAATGGAGCAATCAGCAAGTAAAACTTGGCCGTGAGCGGCGGTTCGATTCCGCCGCCTCCCACATGAAAAAGGAACAATACGAAGAACTACTTTCGGCCATTCGCGGGGCGAGTGCGCTGGTGAAGATAATGATGGGACCTGCCAACAATGCGGCTTGGACGGTTTGCCTGCAAGCGCATGACAAGGCGAAGGCGTTGCCGCAGTACCGACACGAGGTGAAGCGGGCATTCAGGCAAGCCCTGGACGCTTGGGCGGCATACGAGCGGGAGCTGCTGCACGACCAACGCAATCGCTTCTTCTGCCTGAAGGATATGAGCGAGAAGACGCGCAAAACATACGGCAACATCACCGACCGCGAGTACTATGATTTCTGGACGGGTACAGGCGGCGAGATGTACGTCCGCACGGCTCCGCTGATTTCTGCGCTTCAGCACAAGTGCAAACGCATTCTCGACAGCAGAGGTATCGCTAACAGCGACGCGCTGGCATGGATAACGACCGCGAGAGCCTGCCTTGACCTTGCTGTGGTCATCTACGACATGACGGCACTTGTTCTTACCAATGAGCACGGCATCCCCGCAAGATGTGTGAGGGAAGTGTTCGGGAAGTTCAGCCTTCGAGCCGTGCAAGAGCGATGGAAGCACGCCGAGCAGTTGCTCAGCCTTGACGACATCCCGCTCACAAATGAAGAAATACACAACGTAGAGCTGACGCTTGAACAGATTCAGGAGGCATGGACAAGCATCGACCTCATATATGAGATAATGAGCGAGACGACTGAGAGCTACGGAGAGGTGTTCCGCACGAAGGGAGAGATGAAGAAGGTGCTGAGAGGCATTTCTGAATTGAGACAAGCCATTGAAGAGGATGCAGCGAAGGAGAGAGACGCGGCCATTCTAAAACGATTGAAAGAAAAGACGAATAAGGAACTATGAACGAAGAAGAAAACAAACTACCTGCTATTGGTGAAGGCGAGCAGGTTCCGACGTTCTTGGCGGGCGATAAATGGTACGGCGTAGATACGGGACCGTACAGGCTTGACTTCTCGAAAGCCTATCAAGCACCGAAATACACGCTATCATGGAACGGCATCGGGTTTGCACCTCTTGGCGGCATTCATGCCGTGACGGGGCAAGCGGGACACGGCAAGACGATGACGCTTGCGCAATTCATCGCGGCCATACTGAACGGCGAGTTCGGCAACCTCAAGTATGAGCTGGAGGACGAGATACCAGAGCCGCGAGTGCTCTACATTGACACGGAGATGGAGGAAGCCAACACCATAGCGATGAAGAACCGCGTGCTGACGATGTGCGGCAGGCAAATTGACCAGAACTATGAGGACTTCATCATCCTAATGCTTCGTGAAGCACAGAGCGACGACGAGAAGACATCCGCAGCCTTGCAACGCTGGAGGCTTACGCTGAAAGCACTGCACGAATATCAGCCGACCGTCTGCTTCATCGACGGCCTGCTTGACGTGGTGAACGACTTCAACAGCAACACCGAGTGCGCGGAAATCATCTACAAGTGTATGCAAGCAGCCACACACTACGGCATCAGTCTTTGGTGCCTCGTTCACCAAAATCCAGGCGGCGACAAGCTGGTAGGGCACCTCGGAAGCATCTTGGAGAGAAAGGTGACGGACATCTTCAGGACATCGAAAGAGAAGAACGAGACAACCGGTTTGGCGACCTTCACCGTGAAGCAACTGAAAGCCCGCGGTCGAGACGTTCCCGACTGGAAGTTCCAAATCCTGCCGATAACGGGATGGGGAATGCCTGAGCAACTGAACGCAGTGCCAAGCGAGAATGACACGCCCGAGAACATCAAGCGTTGGCTCTCCGATGGACGCGACGATATAGAATGGCCGGCAACGAAGGAACAAATAAAGACCATCTTCAAGAATAGGGGCGGCGTGAAGAACAAGCCAGCGCAAGACGACAACATGAAGGTAGCACTTGCAAGGCGATTTGTAATCGTGCAAGACCCAGAGACGATGAAGAAGGGGCAGACACATCCAAAGTACATACTCAACCCGATGGAGTTTCCGAAACGCGAAGAACTACCCTTCGAGCCACCAACAGCAGAACAGACAGTGCTTGACTTCTGAGCGTAACTTCCCCAACTTCCCCATATATCCCCTTACAGGGATATATGGAGGGTAACTTCCCCAAATGCGCATCCGCTCATGCACGCAGCAACAACCCCACTGCCCTGCGCTGGTATGGGCGCGGGCAGAGAGGGGTGGTTACAGCGTCGCAGTGTCTCGCGCGTATGCGCACGTTTGGACATTCAATCATAGCTGTCTGACTTCTGGAGGCGGCCTCGAAAAACATCGTCTTTTGACAACTTCAGAACTGCCAAAAGACAATTCGCAAACTATCAAAAGACAATAAAAACGGCTTATGAGCAAAATAGATGACCTTGCCATTCGGCGCATAATCGAAACGGCTAACATCGTGGACGTGGTTGGCTCGTTCATTCCGCTTAAACAAAGGGGACCGCGATACCTCGGACTGTGCCCATTCCACGAAGACCAGCACATAGGCAGCTTCATAGTATTTCCGCGTGACAACTGCTATAAGTGCTTCTCCTGCGAAGCGAAGGGTGACAGCATCAAGTTCCTTCAGGAGCATTGCAAGATGGACTTCATCGGTGCCATCCGTTGGCTCGGGAAGCACTACGGAATGCCTTTGGACAACGTTCCGGTGGATTATACGCCACCGCCAAGGAAAGAGCCTGAACCGTTGCCGATGCTCATACTGCCCATCGACATAGTAATGAAGCGCAGGAACCTTGACCATGACACCTTCGCCCTTTGGTTGTACTCGCTGCCATGGAATGGCGTGCAGCGCGACCGCATCAAGCAGACGCTCGACGACTACCTTGTGGGCCATACAACGATAAAGCGAGCCGGACAGCCGCCGCACGACTTCACCATCTTCTGGCAGATCGACGACAGGCAGCGCGTCCGCACAGGCAAGATGATGAAGTACAGATGCGACGGACACCGCATGAAGAAAGGCGAAGCACCTTGGACGCAAGACTGGATACACGCCATACTTGCCCGCCACTGGGACGAGAAGAAGAAAGAAATGACCTACGAACCGCCCTACCCATTCCCGAATATCTACAACCCAGATAAGCAGGACGTGTGTCAATGCCTCTTCGGTCAGCACCTCTTGAATGAATGGCAGAACGCCACCATCAACATCGTGGAGAGCGAGAAGACGGCACTCATCATGGACATCGCCTACGGCAACCGCTACGAGAATATATGGATGGCGTGCGGAGGACTGAGCAACATATCGCGCGAGAAGCTGAAGCCGCTCATGGACTTGGGCCGACGCATCCAGCTCTTCCCAGACAAGGACGGCATAAAGGCGTGGCGCGAGAAAGCAACGGAGTTGAAGTATGACAAGCTCGGCTTCAACACGGAATTCATTGACACATACTGGAAGCCAGAGGACGGACCGAAAGCAGACGTGGCGGACATAGTGATTAGAATGCTGAAAGAAACAACGAATTAAACGAATTGAACGAATTATGAAGATAGTACAAAAGAGTTTCGGCATAATGAAAAGCAGTAATACAAATGATTGGCAATTCGTCTTAACACCTGCCTTTTATATCAAAAGAGATGATGTCTTTGCCGACGAAGCAGCTTATTATATAGGATTCAGTTTTCTTTTGTTTCAAGCATATATACTTGTGACGAAGAAAAGCAAACAATGAATTAAACAGATATAACAAATAACTCAAACATGACAACCGAAGAGCGAAGCGTACCGATGGGTACAAAGGTGACACCATCCGCGGCTGTTGTATGGAACGAGATCTGCCAGGCAAAGCAGACCGACACCTACCACATGCTACAGATGTTCATCTATGTGATGATAAGGGCGGCAAGCGAGCGGCACGAACTCAGTCCAGAGGTGCGCAAGCTCATGCTTTACCTCGAAACGGACTACTCGTGGCAGCATGCATTCAACCTTGCCGACCCTGCCAAGCTGAACGTATCAAAGCTGGTTATGATACTTGACCAAGAGAATCACAAGGGCCAGGGTGCCGTGCTTGTCGAGAATCCCTTCTTCATGACCGCCAAGATGTCAGAGAACGTCGGCATAATCCTCGACACGGTACTGAAGGTGACAGTCCCCGGACTACACCGACGCATCAAGCATCTGGGCAAGCTGCTTGGCATGGATGACATCGTGGAGGTACTGCTGTGCCTGGTGGACAGCGAAACGGCGGCAGAGCTTATGCGCCAGGACGAAGAAGAGATGCGCGGAGCCAATAACTACACTGACTCTGGGCGCGAGTACGCCTACGGCAAGCGGACAAAGCAAACGAAGCATCGCACACCCGACGGCGAGTACGACAGACAAATGAAAATAAAATTCAACGGAAATAATAATGGAACAGAGAAATCAAATGACAATCGTCGAGAGAGCACTGGCGATGATGGTGAAGAATGGTGAAGCCAAGCAGCACACCGTTAGCATCGAGCTGGATGACGGCGGTGTGAAAGACATTAGCTTCTACAAGCTGATTGACAAGCAGAGCACAAAGCCTCGCAAAATCATCCCACAGGAAGAGATAAGAACAAACTATTACTAAACAAACACGAATATGGAATACTTAAAAACAAAGTCAGGCTACGACGTGAAGAAAGCCTGTGTGAGCTGTCACTACAAGATAGCAACCGCGAGTGGAAACGCAACAAAGAAGGAAGACATGAGGTATTGTAAGCTACACAAGGCGAAGGTGAGGACGCTGTTCGTCTGTGGCCACTACCGCATGCGGTTAGACGTCGCCGAGTTATGAGCCACCTTGTTAATTCAATGCTTTGCGCAAACTTCGAGGACTACGACAAGTACGACGAAGTGAGTTGCACGCTGAAGCACTGGCCGGACATGTGGCCGGAAGAGATAGCGGCGGAGGCGGGTGTGCGGCGGGAGCGCATGGAGATGAGGAAGCAGACATTCTTCCTTGCCCGCGACAAGACAAAGCGAGTGCTCATGCACTTCCGCACACTACGCCTCCCGCCAGTTGTGATGAAAGCAATCACAAAGAAGGTGCTTGTACAGCTCGCCGACGATTGCGGGTGGGAAGTCAGGAATCCCGGTTGTGTAGCGCGATACGACGTTACACGCATATACAGAACATCATGAGCAGAGACAAGCAATACCAGAAGCTACTGAATGATAAGCGGTGGTGGGGCGACGGAGGCGTGAAGGTGCAAGTGTGGCGACGCGCTGGCGGACTGTGCGAGGAATGCCATCGTGCTGTAGATACCAGCAATGGCGACTGCCACCACATCATCCCCGTCGAGACGGGCAGGACGGTACAAGAGATGGAGCGACTATGCTACGACGTCAACAATGTTCGTCTGTTGTGCGTACAGTGCCACATCAAGGTACACAAGGACATGCGGACACACACAAAGGAGAAGGTGAGGGAGAACAAAGAGCGAAGAAGCCAGCGGTTCCTCGAAATGAACGACCCAAACTACGAACCGCCGACTGACTGAACCCCGCGGCACCTCATTTATTCCGATACGCCCCGATTCCCAAATCCACTAGCCAAACTACTTCTTTACACAGTACTTTTCATGGAGGGTAGTTTTTTCCGCATCTTTACTTAACACCTCAACATTGCCGATTCTCGCAATACAACATTATCGCAACATAATACGAAAATAATGCCGAAAGACATCTACACACCAAGGCAGCTGCCGCGCGAGCAGCCCGACCGCTGCGAACTCTGTCCGCTTGTGGGTATCATCCCCAAAGACCAGCAGCGCAAAGGCAAACGTGAGCGGTACTTTTGCCTTGGCATCTACGAGGCCGAGACGGACGAACAGGGCGACCCAGTGTTCGACGAATACAGACAGCAGCAAATGTCGTTCCCGCGTCTGTCGTCGAAGGGCATCACCGTGTCAGCCCGAAAGGTGAAAGAAGGCGGACACCTGTTGCACCGACCTTGCGACTACACATGGCAGTCGTGGATGATGCTCCCCGGTCGCGTGTTCGGTATGCCGACCGACGTTTTCAACGCCTACCGCATACCCTACGAAAAAGAGCAAATGATAAAGAACATGCCTAAATTCAAATTCAGAAAAAGGAAATAGTTATGGCAAAAGCAGCAACATATCTGAAGGACATCAATGCGCAAGTCAAGGCGAACCACGGTGGCAAGGTGCCCGAGTTCCTGAAGCTCACCATCCGGCTCTATGCAAACGCGCTTGCGTTGAAAGACCACTACACGGAGAAGATGATGAGCGATGGTTCTGTCATCTGGGAGAAAGGTAGCATGGGCAACATGATACGCAAGCAGCACCCGCTGTGCAATCTCATCTACCAGCAGGAAAGCATCTGCCAGAAGTATGCTAAAGACCTCGGACTGACTGCCGCGAAAGCAGCGGCAAAACCCGAAGACCCAGGCGACAAGACAGCCACCAACGCATTAAATGATTTTATTGATGGATTCAAATAAAAGACTATGGCAAAGAAGGACAAAGAACAGCTGCCCGACATCCCCGAAACGATGGAGGACTACATTTTGGAGCAACTGAAAAAGACGGTGATATTAAACTCCGGCAAGACGCTTCGCGACCCACACGACGGGCATGAGTTGACTGCAGAGGAAGCCATTGCTCACAATATGGTAAATGCCGCAATGAAAGGTGATGTAAAAGCAGCAGCCTATATCCAGAATATTCAGGAACGGGCGAAGATCATGAAAAAGAAGTAAAAACAAACGAATATGAAACAGGAAGATGTGAACAAGGGTAACGAGCAGGGTGCGCAGTTGTTGGAGCGCAGCTTCCGCGAATGTGGCGCGGGTCGCTCTGTGCTGATTGACAAGGACAACCGACTGGTGGAAGTGCATTTGAGCGTTCCCGACAAACGGGAAGCGGCGTAAGCCTAAGGGCAAAAAGAACACGAATTACACGAATTAAACGAATTAGGAAAGCGTATGAGACTGACATTAAACCATTGTTGCATCGCCGACGTGGAGATGCAAGAGCCTAAGCCGACGGACAACCAACGGAAAGGCAGACGGGTGTATATCAACATCGACGAGGAGGATTTCTTTGAAATGCTCGACCATGTGAACCCGAAGAACATCATCAAGTACCTCGACATGCGACGCATACCGCACCGCGATAGTCTGGAGATAAACGTGACGCAGAACACCGTCAAGTTTGGCACACGGAACATCACCGACGCACAACGCGGACTCTACAATGCAAACGTGACCAACCGCAGGAAGATAAACCGAGCACTTGAACTGCTCGACAACCTGAAAAGGGAGGGAAAAGCATAAAATATCTTAAATTGTTACTCATTTCTTTGGTGGTTTCAAATATAAATTCGTATATTTGCACCGTCAAATAGTTATGCGGATGAGATAAGCCGCTCCAAAAAGCGG
>OMSJ01000123.1 GCA_900313705.1 uncultured Prevotellaceae bacterium | reverse complement strand
CAGGTTATGTATTCTGTCGCCCCTTTAGGGCTTATTATTGTTCTTTGCGCTTGTTCCGGGGGTTAACACCCCCGTCTGTGGTCTATCGCGCCTTCGGCGTTTTTCCCCGGACAGCAATAGTTATCTTTGCTTTCTTATGCTGCTTGTCTGGCGGTTTTACCGTCCGGCAAACGCGTTCAGTACTTGAACGAGCTGCCACCGGCGAACTCTCGGAGCAGGCTTGAAGGCGGTACCTGGTCGCCGGGAATGCCACGGAAGTAGGCCAGGAACTTGCGCAGACGGCTTGCCTCGGCATACTCGACGGCACGCTCCGGCACTTGCTCGAGGATGGGCATTACCTGATCGCGTATCACACCCAACTCGTAGAGCAAGGCGCTGTTGAAGGTCGCATCGGCAAACCCCTGGAAGGGGAATATCCATTTCTCTTCGCCTGCGCTGACGCTGGGGGCACGTTTGATGGTCTCGACGGCTGAATAGCCACGGTGCTTGTAGTCGCGAAGGATGCGACGAAGCAGGCGGATGTCGGCAGTCGGGATGTGGTTGTGGTCGTCAAGCTGTATGGTGGTGAGCGTAGAGACGTAGATGCGGTACTTCTGGTCCTCCGGTATCTGCTGCGTCAGGATGGGGTTGAGGGCATGATTGCCTTCGAGGATGATGACGTCCTCGGGACCTATCTTCAGCTTCCTTCCCTCGAAGACACGCTCGCCCCGCTTGAAGTCGTAGCGCGGGAGTTCCACCTCTTCGCCCATCAGCAAGGCGTTCATCTGCTTGTTGAAGAACGTCGTATCGACCGCTCCGATGCACTCGAAGTCGTACTCGCCATTGGCATCCTTCGGCGTATCGACACGATTGACGAAGTAGTCGTCGGTGCTGATGGTATGCGGTCGCAAGCCACAAGCCATCACGAGGACAGCCAGCCGCTTGGCCGTCGTCGTCTTGCCGCTACTGCTCGGGCCTGCCAGCAAGACGATGCGGGAACCACGTTGGGCTATCTCGTCGGCTATGTCGCTGAGTTTCTTCGACTGAAGGGCTTCGCTGACGTTGATGAGGTCCGTGGCATGGCCAGCCTGGATAGCGTAATTGAGCTCGCCTGCTGTTCGCACGCCAAGGATGTCCTGCCACCTGTGATGCTCCCTGATGACGTCGAACATCTTCTTGTTCTGGTCCATGATGTCCTCAAGTTGCGAAGGATTCTTTCGCGAAGGAGCACGAAGCAACATGCCGTCGTAGAACTTGATGAGGTCGAAGAGATGCACCTGACTGGTGCGGGTGAGCAGGCAACTGTAGAAGTAATCGACCGTCTCGCCCAGCTTATAATAATATGTATAGAGGTCGTCCTGACTTTCCAGCAACTGCACCTTGCTCTTCATGCCTCGCTTCTCGAACATCTCGATGGCTTCCTCGATGGGGCACTGGATGCGATGGATGGGCATGTCGGCATCGATGATTTCCTGCATCCGCTCCTTGATGCGACGGACGTCCTCGTCCTCCACCTCACGCTCCAGGCGAAGCTGACAGTAATAGCCTCGGCACACGGAGCCGCCGATGAGGAGCTGGGCATCGGGGTAAGTGTCCTCGACAGCCTTCGCCAAGATGAAGAAAAGGGTGCGGGTATAGGTGCGCATACCGCTTTCATCGGAGAGCGACAGGAACTCCACGTCCTTGTTGTTGTAGAAGCGGTAGTTCATGCCCTGTACCTTATTATTGACGCGAGCCGCAACTGGGCCGTAGTCCATGTGGAAGTTCGCCTGGGCAAAGGCTTCAAAGAGATTACTGCCAAAAGGCAGGCTTATCCTCTTGCCATTGTTGCGGCAACGTATTCTTAGTTCACTCATCTTCAATTTTCAATGTTCAATCTTCAATCTTCAATTTTCAATAATGTCATCAGTTCCTTCATCCCTTCGCTGGCCCCCTTCATGATGTGGTGAACGGGGATGTCGCTATTCCAAGAGACAGGCTTGGGGTCGATGAGGTAGATAGGTGTGCCTGGCTGAACGCAACGGGTCAGTCCTGCGGCAGGATAGACGTTGAGGCTCGTGCCGATGACGATGAGCATGTCAGCCTTCATACATTCTTCTACAGCCTTGTCTATCTCGGGAACCGCCTCGCCAAACCAGACGATGAAGGGACGAAGCTGGCTCCCGTCGCCGGCAAGGTCGCCTATCTTCACCTCGGTGTGCTCAGGGTCGAGCGTCTTGATGTAGCGCGGGTCGTTGGGCGAGAAGCTGCTGGTCACCTTCATCAGTTCGCCATGCAGATGGATGACATAGCTGCTGCCAGCCCTTTCGTGCAGGTCATCGACGTTCTGCGTCACGACCGTCACCGCATGATGCTCTTCCAGCTTTGCCACCAACTCATGCCCCAGACAGGGCTTCGTGTTGAGGAGTTCCCTCCTGCGTGTGTTATAGAAATCCGTCACGAGCTTCGGGTCGCGCGCCCAGCCTTCGGGCGTCGCCACATCCTCCACGTTGTACCGGTCCCAAAGTCCGCCATTGTCGCGGAAGGTGCTGATGCCGCTTTCCGCACTCATCCCTGCACCTGTCAAGACTACAATTCTCATCTTCTTTATTTACGATTTGACGATTTACAATTTACAATTTATGTACTATTTAGTAATTTAACTATTTACAGGGCGATAGAAACTTTGATTCTTCACTCTTCATTCTTCACTTTTCCTCTTAACTCTTAACTCACACTTCACTCTTCGTTTATCGCTCCACAAATATAGGAAAAAATACGATGCGGTGGCACGAAAGAACAGGAAAAATTGAGAAAAGGGGATAATTTCTTTGTGCTTATTGCTTTTTTTCGTAATTTTGCACTGACTCGGATAGCCCGAAAGGGTGGCGGGTCGGAAACTTATCGGTAAAGAGGACGTTTACGAATGTTATCTTCGACGTGCAGATCTCGCAAATCAAAGCTCAGAAGAAACGCAACCGAAACGTCCGCGTTGGGTATATTGTACCCTGTTCTATATTCGAACAGTTCCAATATATCTTGGCGTGGGCTATCCCGAGTTGCTTATCCTGAGCAAGGCAATGAGAGAGCCCGCTCGTGGGATAAGCGAAGTAGAGCACCCACGTCTTTCCATTTAGCATTATTATTAACCGCCGACTCCGGAGTGCAATAGGCAAGAATGTATTGCGTATGAAACGACATTTTCTACTCTTTCTTATGGCCTTGCTGCCATTGCTGTCCTATGCCTACGATGCCTACATTAACGGTATCTTCTACAATTTCTCCAGCAGCGAGGCAACCGTGACTTATCAAAACAGCAGTTATAATTCTTATTCTGGTGATGTAGTCATACCTGCAACCGTTACATATCAAGGCAAGACCTACAGCGTGACCAGCATCGGCTATGGAACTTTCTCTGGCTGTAGCGGCCTGACCTCCGTCACCATCCCGAACAGCGTGACCAGCATCGGCTACTTCGCCTTCGAAGGTTGCAGCAGCCTGACCTCCGTCATTATCCCCAACAGCGTGACCAGCATCGGCAGAGATGCCTTCAATGATTGCAGCGGCCTGACCTCCGTCACCATCCCCAACAGTGTGACCAGCATCGGAGAATCTGCCTTCGATTACTGCCGCAAGTTGAACTCTGTACATATTACAGACTTGTCGGCATGGTGCAACATCTCTTTCACTTATTCTTCGTCATCTGATTATTCTCGTGTTGGATCTAATCCTCTCTCTTCTGCACACCATCTGTTTATGAATGGTGAAGAAATAAAAGATATGGTTATTCCGGAGAGCGTGACCCGCATCTGCAATTATGCCTTCTATGACTGCAGCGGCCTGACCTCAGTCACCATTCCAAACAACGTGACCAGCATCGGCAGTTGGGCCTTCTCCGGCTGCAACAATGTAAAAATATATGTCAATAGAGGTACAGATGGCTTGTTGGCTGTGTGGAAATATGGTAAGGATCCTTATGAGATAGGAACTACACAGTTACTAAAACGCCCATCTATAAATATTCTCTCCACCACTCAGACAAAAGTTAAATACTGTATTAACAATATTTATCCTGACCTTTCATATAAAACAGCTCCATCAGATAACTTTTCTTCTTATTCACAACAATTCTATGGTAATGCTTTAGGCAACAATTCATATATACTAAATGTATATCCTGAGGATTCTTACCCTATTTACCTAAGAGTCAGTTCTGCAAATACAAGCTATGTGACATCTGTGACTGCACATACAGAAACTATTAACCCTTGTATAAATTATAGTGATGTGACAGCGACATCTATGATTGTGAAACCATCTTATAATAAAGGAGATGCACAAATTATATCCCGTTCTCTTACAATAGAAGGAAATAAAATAGATGACGAAAAAGAAATACATATGACGGGACTTGACCCTGACAAAGAATATAATTTTATATATATTATAAATTTGGAAAGCCGGAGTTATAAGACATCCAAGTCTGTAAGAACTTCACCGCTTACTCTCACCACTCAGCAACCGAAGGTTATCTCGGCGGGAAATGTGGTCGTGGCGGCAACGTCGAACCTTGACGACGAGGAGACAAATGTGGGCTTTGAGTGGAGGCGCATCGACTGGACAAGCGACTTCGCATCGAACACTGGCGCAGCTTATCTCTACGAAGGGACGATGGAAGGCTACATCCGCAACCTCTACACGGAGAAGCTTTGGAAGTACCGTCCTTACTATGAGGCGGACTCAGGCAACCGCTACTATGGCGACTGGGTGGGCATCGACCCAACGAACACCAACTACTTCGAACCGACCGTCCACACCTACGCCAATATTAACGTAACGGGCAACCGTGCCGAAGTAAAGGGCTATGCGATGCGTGGCACGGACAGGGTGACGAACCAGGGCTTCATGTACTGGAAGAATACTTCGTCCTACTCACTCAGGAAGAAGGCCGCCTCCATCCCGTCCGATGCCATTACCGTAGAAGTAAGCGGCAACGTCATGACGGCTACTTTGGAAGGCCTCGACTACGAAACGGAGTACTGCTATGTGGCTTTCGTCAAGACGGAGGAGAACGAGACATTCTTTGGCGAGGTACAGACATTCAGCACCAGCGTTGACCCTGACGGCATTGAGGGTGTGAAGGCGGACGAGGAAGTAACAGAGATTGCTCGCTATGACTTGCAGGGCCGCAAGATAGCCGCACCGCAGAAGGGCATCAACATCATCCGCTATTCCGACGGAAAGACGAGAAAGGTCTTGGAAAGGTAAAAATGAAATCCAAGAAAGTGCTTGGAAGCTCCTGAATGTTCGCATTGGGGGGCTTTCTTGTTATTGTTTAGGCTCTACTTTCCCTTCATAAAAAGCCTGAAACTGCACAATAGCGAAAATAATTCTCCATTCTTCACTCTTCGTTTTTCTTTTTTTCGTATCTTTGCGCCGCGAAATTAAATAGTAAATTAGTACTGATGCGATAAAAATCGCGTTAAGTTTTACATATTCTCAAATAGAGGCAGATCTTTGACATATTGATTGAAATTGACAGAGGTTCTCGGCTTA
>OMSJ01000041.1 GCA_900313705.1 uncultured Prevotellaceae bacterium | reverse complement strand
TAGCGCGCCTTGGTGCTAGAGCATCCAAGAACTTCCTGCGCGAAGCGCATAACTCCCTTTTTAACTTCATGGATGCTTTAGCACCATGGCGCGCGGTTAAGCGCGGAGCATCTTATAACTCCCGAAACTTAAATGTATTAAGATGTTAGAACAATTAATCATTCGAGGTGAGACGAAGCAGGAGCGTTACGAGGCGCTGCTGCCGCAGATCAAGAGTGTGGTGGAGGACGAAAATGACTTGATAGCCAACATGGCGAACGTGGCGGCGATGCTGCACGAGACCTTCGGCTTCTGGTGGACGGGCTTCTACCGCGTCGAGGGCGAAGAGCTGGTGCTCGGTCCTTTCCAAGGGCCTATGGCTTGCACCCGCATCCGGAAGGGTAGGGGAGTGTGCGGAACGGCTTGGGCGAAGGAAGCGACACAAGTCGTGCCCGACGTCGAGCTGTTCCCTGGCCACATCGCCTGTTCCTCTGCCTCAAGGAGCGAAATCGTCGTCCCTGTCTTCCGTGAAGGTCAGGTCATCGCCGTCCTCGACATCGACAGCGACCGCCTCTCCACCTTCGACGAGACCGACCGTCTCTACCTCGAGCAAATCGTACAAATACTATGAAGAAACGAAAGAGTTTGTTCTTGGCTTGCCTTGTCGCCCTGGCGATGCAGGCTATGGCCCAGGAACGTCCTAATCCCGATGCAGAACCGCTTCCTGCGCTCCATGTCGAAGGTCGATGGCTGGTGGACAATGAAGGCAACCGTGTCGTACTGCACGGCGTGATGGACACGCCTAACGCCTGGTTCAATGGAGGACGGTGGGGCTGGAGCTACGACGAAGAGGGCATGAAGCGCTGCCAGGATTACTTCGAGAAGATGTTCACGGCTCTTGAGAAAGCCAACTGCGACATCTTCCGCCTGCACCTCGACCCGGCCTGGACCAACGACCGCAACTTCACCTATAGCGGTTCCGCCGGTCAGCCCGAAGGCACAGGTGGCGAGGCCGACATCAGCCACTTCAACCCCGACCGCCTCAGGCACTACATGCCGTCGCTCTATGTTCCTCTGGCGCAGAGAGCTTTGGCACACGGGATGTACGTCGTCGTAAGGCCGCCAGGCGTCTGCCCCTTCAATCTTAAGGTCGGCGACTACTACCAAAAGTACCTGATGGAAGTCTGGGACATCGTCTCGAAGAACGATACCATCCGCAAATACTACGGTCAGATAGCTCTGGAGCTTGCCAACGAGCCTATTAATATAAGGGGCAAGGAGCAAGGAGCAGGGGGCAAGAACGATCCGAAAGCTCTGCATGACTACTTCCAGCCCATCGTCGATATGATCCGAGCCAATGGCTTCAAGGGCATCATATGGGTGCCGGGTACAGGCTTCCAGTCGAGCTATGCCGACTACGCCGTCCATCCCATCGAAGGCAGCAACATAGGCTATGCCGTCCACGTCTATCCCGGCTGGTACGGATGCGACGACCGCAAGGTGGACCGCGACGCCGACATCGAGAAAAGCAAGCGCGAGTTCATCGCTCAGTTCAAGAAGCAAGTGCCTGTCGTCGAGACTAATCCCATCTTCGTATCCGAGGTCGATTGGAGTCCCATCAAGGAGCCGCGCGTCTTTGACAAGGTGAACGAGTGGGGCGACTCCATCTACAAGAACCTTGGCACTTGGGCTACGGCCAGCACCTCGAAGTGGGGCGTATGCTACAAGGCTGTGCTCGACCACTATGGCAATATCTCGATGACCTTGACGCACCCGCACGACTACCTCGACCTCGACAAAATGGTCAAGGACCCTCTGCACCCCGTTCCTGCCTTCGACGGCAATCCCGAGGCCTGCTCCGGAGCCTGCTGGCAATGGTACGAGACCTTTAAAGGTGAAAAGGGAAAAAGGTTAAAAGGTGAAAAAGGGAAAGGGTTAAAAGGTGAAAAAGAAGAGGGGACGTTCACGAATCCGATTGTGCGGGCCGACTTCCCTGACCCCGACGTGATACGTGTTGGCAACACGTACTACATGGTCAGCACCACGATGTACCACTTCCCCGGAGCCACCATACTGAAGTCCCCTGACCTCGTCCATTGGGAGTACTGCGCGCAGCCGCTCACACAGTTAACCGACGACGACCGCTACAACCTTCGCGACGGCAAGAATGCCTACGCCCGAGGTATGTGGGCATCGTCCATCAAGTACCATGATGGCAAGTTCTACCTCCTCATCAACGGCAACGACCACAGGGCTTGGCTCCTCACAACCACCGACCCCGAAGGGGAGTGGACGGTGCGTCGCCTCTCGCGCAACTACTACGACCCGGGCCTCCTCTTCGACGGCAACCGCGTCTATATCGTCTGCGGCATCAACCACCTCGTCATGTGCGAGCTCGACGAGGACTTCAACCTCCTCCGCGAGCAAGAGGTAGTGGTGCGCGAAGGCAGCGGCCTCGAGGGCTGCCACCTCTACAGGATAGGCGACTACTATTATATATATGCCACCTATGGCGGTTGGCCGAGCGGTCAGACCGTGTTCCGTTCGAAGGACATCTTCGGTCCCTACGAAGAACGGGTACTCGTGGAGAAGTGGTACGACCAGAAGCCCAACACCATCCATCAGGGCGCACTCGTCGAGGACATCTCCGGCCAGTGGTGGACCGTGATGCAGGAAGACCTCGGAGCCTTAGGTCGCTTCCCCAACCTGCTGCCCGTCAGCTGGCAAGACAGCTGGCCCGTCGTGGCCGGCGGCACAAGACCCCCCGTCAGCTTTGTTGACAGGATTCAGGCTCCGAGTAATCAGAGTTCTCAGAATACTCAGAGTCCTCAGAAAACTCAGAAACCTCAGAGTCCTCAGAGCACTCTCTCCTCCAGCGACGACTTCAGTCAACAGACCTTGGGTATGCAATGGCAATGGAACCACTATCCTGCCGAAGGAGCCTGGAGCCTCACAGAGCGTCGTGGCTGGCTGAGGCTGAAGACGACAGGCATCGCAGAGAACCTTCATCAGGCACAGGGTATGCTCACCCAACGCATCTTTGCCGACCCCGACCGTGCTTCTACAGCCACCATTCGCCTCGACGTCCGCCATCTCAAGGAAGGCGACCGCGCCGGCATCTGCATCTTCCAGGACCCCTACGCCATGATTTGTGTGGAAAAAGACCCTCCCCAACTCTCCCTCAAAGGGAGGGAGACAGGGTCTTCCTATCGGCTCGTCTGGCGTCAGGATAAAGTACGCGATGCTGGCAGAGGTTTCGAGGCAGCCGAAAAGACGATGTCAATCGAGCCAAAGAAGTGTATTGTCTATCTTCGTGCTGCAATTAAGTATGGCGAGAACAAAGCCCGCTTCCTGTATTCCCTCGACGGCAAGACCTGGGAATCCTTCGGCGGTGAGACTCAGCAGTCCTTCAACCTCAGCGTCTTTGTCGGCTCCCGCTTCGGCATCTTCTACTACGCCACCAAGCAACAGGGCGGCTATGCCGACTTTGACTGGTTCGAAGCAAACTCAGAAGCAGAGCGGAACTCGACAGAGCCTTAGCTCAGATAGCAGTAGTGCTTCCGCCTTTTTAGGTAGGAAAGGTCGTCTTGGTGGCGGTAAGCTTCTTGCTCGAAGCGGATGTGGCGGTAGGCCTCTGTGCGGTCGCGGTACTTGAGGAGCAGGACGAGCCATTCGATGCCGTACCAGAGGAAGAAGGGCAGGTAGAGCAGTTCCTTCTGCTGGGCGGCATGAATGAGTTCGTGGTTGAGCTCCTGCCGAGTCAAAGGGCTGACAGAGAAGATGAAGCCAAACAGACAGATGGCCAGGAAGTCCCCTCCCATGGGATGCCTTTTGATGAGGTGCACCTTATGCTGCTTGTCCATCATCCGATGAAGGTCTTTTGGTGAACGATGAAAGAATAGTCCTGGCCGACAAGTCAGTTCTTAGCTCCAGCCTTAATCTCCTTGAAGTCCTCAGGCGAGACGGCGGACTTCTTCATCGACTCCTTATCCACTTTGATGTAGCCTTCTTCCATGGAAGTGTCGAAGCCAAGCATGTCCTTCACCCTTTCGCTGATGGGCAGGTACCAGTAGCTGTCCGTTTCCAGGGCAACCGTATATTTCTCGATAAAGCTGTTGGCCGACACGTTGATGTACTTCACGTTCTCCGTCAGCGGTGCGCTCGATGAGACGCGGAAGTGACATTCTTCTCCCTTTGCCAAGGGGAGGATGGCTTCCTGGTGAGGCAGGATGAACCACATCAGCCCTCGGTCAATGTCGGTAATCATCATCTCCTTGTCCGAGTTGTTCTTCACGACGAAATCGACCATCAGCGTCATCAGCTCTTCGGCCTGTGCGTAGGAATTGGCAGAGGCTTCAGCAGCTTCCCTGGACAGGACACCGGAGACAACGGCATTGGCATAGTCGTAGCCTCTGGCGTTCCCTGTGAACAGCCTCACGTCGGTGTAGATGTTCGATGCCCCTGCCAATCCCGACAGGGCCATCGACCATCCGGCACTCCGCTTTGCTCGCTTGATGGCGTTTATCAGGTCAGGCGATACGACCTGCTGCACCACTTGACACGAGATGAGGTTGTCCTTGGAGTCCAGCTGCAACAATTGTCTCTGATTCTCGAGCGTATTCATCTGCCCATCCTCGATGAGTATAATCTTGTTGTTATACGTAGGGATGTACGTTGACTTGGCAAAGGACCAAGATACCGAAAGGGCAAGGATTGCCGAGAGAAGTAGTCTTTTCATAAGCGTGTCTTTGTGAAAAGGTGAAAAGGTGAAAATGCTTCGCAAGTGAAAAGTGAAGAGTGAAAAGTGAAAAATCAAAGTTACCTTATTCCCTTCGTGCAATTCGTCTATAATAAAGGTGAAAAGGGTGAAAGGGTGAAAAGGTGCGAGGGCTTTGGTTATTGCGGTATCGCTGTGCCGAGCTGCTGCACTTGTGCTTCGTCGAGGGGCTTGTCCCAGAAGCGTATCTCAGCGGTCTCGATGGGCTTCTCCTCGCCGTCGTTGTCGGCAAAGAAGAGGGCGCCGGTGGTGAGCTTCCAGTGCTCTTCGCAAGCATTGAGGCTTTGGCCAACCTTCGTGCCGTCGATAAACACTTTGCCGTAGCACTTATCGACGACGAAGACGATGCGGTGCCACTTGCCGGCGGTCAGGTTGCCGTTGTAGCCCAGGCCATGCGTGCCGTTCAGTCCGACTTTGCCGTTCAGGATGAAGAGGCTGCCGTCCTTTGCATTGGTGAGTCCGTTCTGCAGGAGTGGGCTGTAGCTGCTGATGTCGTTAGCACGGATGTCCCACATGATGCTGTAGGTATCCATCTCCTCCGTGTTGAGGTTTGTGGTCATCATCAGGCTGGAGCCCACAGGGATGGCGAGGGCACCGTTGCCGTTCACGGGACCTGCTGTGGTTGTGATAGAGGCTTCTTCGGCTGTGGCGTGGAGCGTCACGTTGCCTTTGGTATGTGTGGCAGGCTTCAGGCTGCTGGTACCTTGCTGAGCCATGAGGTCGTCAGAGTTGTCGAATGTCCACCAGCCAACGGGGTCGGGCAGAGGGTCAGGTTCCGGAAGGGCTTCGTCCGTAGCGGCACCGAGTGTGAGGACTTGCTTGCTACTGAGGGGAACGTCCCAGAATCTAATCTCCGAGGTTTCTATGTCGTGTTCCTCGCCATCGTTGTCGATGAAGAAGAGCGCGCCTGTGCCCATTCCCCAGACGGTGGCATTGGCAGAAGTGGCCTTGCCCACCTGATGGCCGTCCAGGTAGATGGTGGGAATGTTGTTCTTGACGACGAAGACGACGCGGTGCCACCTGCCGGAGGTGAGGGTGCCGTTGTAGCCCAAGCCGTTGGTGTTCAGTCCCAGCTGTCCGTTCTTGATGAAGAAGCTGCCGTCCTTCTTGTTCGTGAGGTCGTTCTGATAGAGAGCGGTATAGCCGTTGAGCTGTTCCGAGCGGATGTCGAGCATAAACGAGTAGCTGTCGAGGCTCTGTTCCTCGAGGTTAGCGTTCATCATCAGTCCGGCACCTGCGGGAATGGTGACGGCTCCGTTGCCTTCAGCCTGACCTGCTACGGGCTTGATGCCGATGGCGGCAAGGTTGTCGTTGAACGATGTGCTGCCCGACTTCAGGATGGCTCCCGTGAGGGTAGCTTTACCTGTGCCTGCCAGCAAGTTGTCGGCATCGTCGAAGGTCCAGGTGCCGATGGCTTCCGGTGTGCTTCCGTCATCGGCAAGCGTCTTGAAGGAGGCTGAGATAGGTGTGGACTTGTTGTCGTAAGAGTCGTAGGCAATGACTTCAGCCGTGTAGTCGGTGCCGGGTTCCAGTCCGCTTATGTTGCAGGAGAGGCTTTCAGGCATATCGGTGTTGAGGTAGAACTGTGAGAAGATGAAGGCACTCTTCACTTCTGTGCTGCCTTTCAGGATGCGGATGTTGTAGCGGAAGACGCATTCGTTGTCGCTGGCCTGCGGGAAGGTCACCTTCACGTCCTCTGCTGCAGGCTTCAGCGAAAGCTTTGCCTCGTCCTGGAATGCCGGTGCAGGAAGTCCTGTACGCAGCACGACGTTATTGGGGTTGTCGTCTGCATCGCGGATGTCAGCATACTCGAACTGGCTGCCGTCGAAGGGAGCCTTCAGTACCCAGCGATGTTCGGGGTCTATCTCTAAGTCGCGATAGGTGTCGTAGCGGCGTATTTCGATGTCGCCATTGGGCTGTTCGACGAGGACCATGCCTTCGGTGACGTAGGCATATCCTTCGGGGTGGATGCCCTCATCAACTGCTCCCGGGTTAATCTCGGAGTAGGTGGTGCTGGCGGTATTGATGGCGGTGTAGTAGTTGTTGCGCGCGCTTTTGGGGTTAGCGCCCTGGTGGATGCTGCGCGGGTCGCCCAGTGGGTAGTGGCTGTGTCCGCCGAAGACGACGGCTTGCGGGTATTCGTTCAGGATGGGGTTGAGCACCTTCATCGCCCATGCTTCGCTTTCGAACTCGACCCATGTGCTGTAGCAAGTCCAGCGTGGCGGTACGTGAGTGAAGACGAAGATGGGTTTGCCTGGAGCATCTTCTGCTGCCTGCCTCAGGTAGCGTTTCAGTGTGCTTATCGATGCGGTGGGATAGGAGGCGGAGCCATTGCCGGGGGAGGTGATGTCGTTGTTGGCAGAGCCGAGGTCGCTTATCGATATGAAGGGATAGCCTTTGATGAGGACGTACTGATGCAGGGGATAGCTTTTGTTCCCGTTGAACTTCTTCAGTCCGTTCTTGTAGTTAGACTGTCCGTTGCTGTCGAAGTTGTCGTGGTTGCCCATCATAAAGAGGAACTTATCCACGGGATTGAGGATGTTCTCTTCGCTGCCGAAGAACTTCACGAATTCCGTGTACTGGTCGGTTCTGCCGTTGTCGGTCAGGTCACCCACGACAGCCATGAGGTCCAGCTTGCCGCGACCCGTCAGGTGCTGGAGAGCCTGCGGAATCTTCACCTTGTAGCCAGCGCCCCAGTTGTTGCCTACGTGCGTGTCGGAGATGACGGCAAAGGCGAGTCGTGCCTCCTGGCGTACGGTGATGAGCAGCGGGTGGAAGTCCTTGCTGCGAACCGAGAGGATGGCTGTGCGGGCATCCTCGCCGTCGTTTTGCGTGACGGTCAGCGTCAGCGTCTGGTCTGCAAAGCTGGCCTGGCACCAGTCGGCATCGGAGCTGACGGTGGCGCTTTGCTGGTTAGTCTCAATCTGAATGGTATGCGTTGTAGCGTTGAAGGGCAGCGTAATGATGCCGCCTTTTATCTTGTCGGCTGTGAACGTAGCAGCGCCTGGGGTAGCCAGCGAGCTGACAAAGTAGTTCTGAGCCTGCATCCATGTGGCTGCAAAGAAGAGGAAGAGGAGAATATGTCTTTTCATTTTGATTAGCTTCTTAATGGTTTTATATTATCGTTGTTTCGTTATGACGTGATAACGTTATGACGTTATGTTGAGAGGGTTCGCGAGGATATTGTGACGCGGTCTCACTTTCAGGGCATCAGCACCTTCACGGCCTTCTGCGGCAGCTTCACCACATAGACGCCGGTTGGCAGCTTTACGGTGCGTGGCATCTCTTCGCCTTCGGCATTGAACAGTTGCCATTCGCTGCATCCGCTCACTGAGATGCGTCCTGCATTCACGCGGATGAAGGAACGGCCAGCTTCCTTCGTGCCGATGCCGGTGTCTATCTCTATGGGGAAGAACTTCCATCCGACGATGGATGTACTTTCGCCTGTCTGGGGATAGGCGAGCGCTTCGCCGTCTCTTTCGGCCAAGGCCAGGCAGCGGTTCACGCCGTCGTCCTCCACTCTTTCCAACTTGAAGGCATTGTCGCCAAGGGAGGTAACGGTGAAGCCCGGAGTGCCGGAAGCTCCGAGACACGTCACGTTGTGGTCGCCCCTGCTGAGCGAGGTGTTGCTAATCTGGAAGCCTGTGGCGCGGTTCGTCAGGATGACCTTGCCGTCCTCTCCAGCCGTCAGCTTCCACTGCGAGTTGTGGTTCTCTGTCTCTGTGGGCAGCAGATAGATTGCCATTCTCAATGCATCATCGTAGTCCCCAGCTTCTTCAGTGGGGTGATTGGGGTCCGTCATGGCATAGTTCTCCATGCCGGGGGCGGCACTGCAGATGCGGTACCAGCATACGACATCGGTGCTCAGTTGCAGCTCCGAGTCAGACTCCTGGGCACTTGCCGACAGAGCAGTCAGCAGGCCAACAGCCAAAATAGCTCTTCTGAAAGTCATATGAATCATAGCATTTAGTTTTATAAGGTTTAGTAAATTACGCGACAAAATTACGATTATTCCTCCAAAGACACAAGCGTTTCGCAGAAAAATACTCTTTCTTGGCAGCTTCTCTGCAAACTTTTCTGCAAAAACCTTGTGAGGCAGTCTGATTCTTTGCGCTTTTATGGGCTTTTCCGAAGCACAAATCCACGTTAACCTTTGGGTGATGCTCCGTGTAGCATCGCCAGTACCACCGTGGGAAAACTCCAGTACCACCGTGGAGGTACTGGAGTTTTCCCACGGTGGTACTGGCAAAGACACATAGGTAGTTTTGTTACGCAGGCGTTGTCTGCTGCCCACATGGTAATGTCATTTGCGCAGCGGCACGAGCAGGGTGGTGATAGACTGCGGTGGGAGGGCAACGCTCAGGGTGGTCCCTTTGCGGCAGACCGCGTGTCGGACGCTTGACATATTCTCGCCGGGCGAAGTACGGTAAGCCTTTATCTTCTTCGGGCGAGGCAGCTTGCGAAGGTGGGGCAGGCTGATTTGGTGAACAGCCTTGTCTCCTTCATTGAGCAGGACCAGCACCAGCGTGTCGCGTCCGGCGCTGACAGCCGCCAGGGACTGCGGACAGTCCGAAGCCACAATGTCGTAACCCCGCTTGATGAAGCGGCTGCATTGTTGCCGCACGTAGTAGTTCTTCACCCTCGAATAGGTCTGCCCCTGAAAGCTGCCCTGAATGACGCACCACTGGTCGGAGCGCTCTTCCATGTACTGCCAGTCGAACCATGCCTCCGGTTGCAGGTGGCGCACGTCGTCCATCAGTCGCTGTGCCATCTTCAGGTTGCCGCCGATGCCTTTCCCGCCAGCGCCTGTCTCGCTCATCCAGAGGGGCTTGCCTGCCTTGTGCGTCAGTTGGCAGAGACGCTTGCGGAGGTTGTTGTCGGCCTCGTAGGTATGGGTGTTCCATTGACCCACCAATGGCAGGACACCGGCATCGCGGTATGCTTCGAATGCCTTGACGGAATGGGCAACGCTGGTCTCGTCGGAAGCAGAGAGAATAGTGCTGAGCCCCGATTCCCTGAGGATGGGAGCCAAGACGCGCAGGAAGGCAATCTGCGACTGATAGTCGAAGTGGCACCCTTCCTGCGAGCCGTCCCTGTACCAGTAGCTGGTGGCCGACTCGTTGAAGGGTTCCAGCGTCTTGAACTCGATGCCGTAAGCATCCTTGTAGTGCTTGCAGACATCCACGAGATAGTGTGCGAACTCCTCGTAGTATTCAGGCCGCAGGTTGTCCTTGCTGCCATCGGCATTGCCGCCCACGCATCCGCTCCAGGTCATGTAGTAAGGGCAGGAGTTGCTGAAGGCCTCGAACACGGCGTCCGGCCTCTTCTCCCTGATCTTGAGCATTATCTTGCGTTGAGCAGCATCGCGCTCCCAGTGGTACTGGTCTCCGCTGAAGTCCTTAAATCCCTCCATCTCGGCCCTCAGCCCTTTGCCCTTCCCCATGTGGTGAGGTGTGCAGTGGCGGTTCTGAGGGTCGTCGCCGCCACCGATGTTGTAGCGGAAGTGGGAGTAGTTCAGTCCGTCGGGGCTGACCAGCCACGAGATGATTTCATCAATCTTCTCGTCGTCCCACTTGCCGCACTGCCCGGCCCACCAGCAGAGCGACACGCCCCAGCCGTCCCAGTGCTGTCGAAGCTGCTGCGCATCGACCGCATAGCGGAGGGTATCGGTGGGCGATGACGTTTGTCCGAAGGTGGCTTGTGCTCCCAGCGTGGTGCATAATAAAAGGAGCAGGCGGAAATGTCTCAGCATGGTTCTTTTCATAGGTATGTGTTGTTAGTTTAGTGACTTTGGAAATTACCTCTTGGGGGATTGCGGATGGCTGTGTTGAATGTCGGTAAGCCACAGATTGTGGGTGCAAAGTTACGAAATAAAAGGGAAATAAAGGTAGGGGAATGAAGAAATAGCGTGAAAAACAGAAGGCATTGTTTGGAGGATAAGGTATTTAATCGTACCTTTGCCCTGCAATCTCGATATATATATAAGGTATTAGAAGGTAATGAAAAAGATTCTTGTTGCAGCCGCATTGTTGCTCGGTGCTTTGTCGAGCCAGGCTCAGGAAAAAGTCGTCAACGTCGTAAAGACGGACGGGACAAACGCTCAGACTCGTCTGGCTGACGTGAAGCATATCGGTTTCCTTACATCAGAGGACACCACCATGATTATGAAGCTCACCAACGGTGCAGCCTTCCGTACAGAGGTGAACGAGGTGGAGGAAATCACCTTTGCCGACACGACGTACAACCTCAACAGCAGCGGCTTCCGCATCCTCGAGGCAGACGAACTCTGCTGGCCCGACGACCGCCTGCTGCCTTACTTCCTCCCGCCTGCTCCGCAAATCAGGACACTGGACATGAGCGCTGCCAAGCTCAGCGACGAAGAGCGCATCATGTTCTGCACGCTGCAGGGCATCGTCAATCGTACCCGCCCACGCATCCTCCTCTTCAACCACAACGAGGAACCGCAAACCACCTGGCCTTCGGCACACAGCCTCAGGACATCTGCCATCTCCACAGCCTCGCCCTATTCGCTGGTGAAGCTGTTCAAGGATGAAATAAACGGCTTAGTGCTCTACAGCACCGAGCTGAGCGAACACTATTCCAACCTGGCCGTCACCATAGGCGGACTGGACAGACTGCTTCCCGTGACAGCCGAGATAAGGGAAAAACTCGTGAAGGCCGGCATGGACTTCCCCGTCGTGGAGGACCTCACTCAGCTCACAATGAACAGCGCAGCGAATATCTATAACTACCTCTACAACAAATACTGGAGCCGCTGCAACCATCGCCTCCTCATCAGCGAGCGTCCTAAGATACCTTACGTCCACGACATCGGCGCTGCCTGCGGCTCGGCTTGCGTATGGCTCGACCCGCGAAACTCTGGCGAACGCGCCTTGCTCGACAAGATGCTCAAGGACATGACGCCCGGACGCGACATCGTCCTGGGCTGGTATCCCGAGGAACGCTCCGGAGTAGGAGAGGCTACTAAGTACGGCCTGTCCACCGTGCCTGCTGACTTCTTCGAGAACACCACCATTTATTCCGCAGCAGGCAAGCCCGTCAGGATATCACCCGTGCCCAAACGACCGAAGCTGGAGAACAAAGTGTATGCGGCTGTCTATATCAGTGACGGCGACAACATCCAATACTGCCAACATGCTATGGCCAAAATCTTCGAACAGAGCGGACGAGGCAAGATGGCATTGAACTGGACCATCAGTCCTGCCCTGGCCGACTTCGCCCCCTTGATGCTCAACTACTATTACCGCAAGGCATCGACCAACGACTGCTTCGTCAGCGGACCTTCGGGCTTGGGATATGCCATGCCATACGATGCACACAACTCTCGCTACTATGCCTCTTCCAACAATAGCAAGCTGATTACTCCCTACGCCCAGCTCACCCAACGCTACATCGAGAAGGCTGGCCTGCGCGTCATCACCATCTGGGACGACGTCAGCACCGTGCAGCGCAAGGTCTATGCCGATAACTGTCCATACCTCTACGGACTGACCATCAACGACTGGGAAAGGCAGACAGGCCGACTGACTGGCAGGGTGCAGTCGAACTGGCTCCCCATCATACCTCAGTACCCCTGCTATGCCAGCGGTGCAGACGTCATCACCGACTTCTTCAACCGCGACATCAAGAACTTCACAGGGGAAGAGCCGATGTTCGTCACCGGACAGGCTACCGTATGGGATGCAGGTCCCGACAAGCTCGTTGCCCTGAAGGACAAGCTCAACGCGCTCTCGCCTGGCAATGTCAACATCGTGCGTGCCGACCACTGGTTCAGCTACTACAACGAGGCTCACCATCTGCCCTTCAACCTCACCCTGCTGCAGGATATGGAAATAACGTCGTCTTCCTCGAAGACAAGTGCCAAGCTCGCTGCTGACGGCTCGCCTTCTGAGGGATATATATGGATTTCCCAGTCAGAAGACGGCTCGGGATGGGTGCAGATGGACTTCAAGGAACCTTACAAGATTAGCCGTTACGTGGTGCGCCATGCCGAGGCAGCCGGATTGGAACCCGAACTCAACAGCCGTGACTTCACGGTAGAGACCAGTCTCGACGGCGAGACATGGACCACCGTGGGCACCCATACCAACAACGTTGCACCCGTGACCGATGCCTCCTTCTCATCCATAGAAGCACAATATGTGCGGGTCACTGTCACCAACGGCGGTGCCGACGGCTACATCCGCATCGGCGACATCGAGGTTTACGGTGCGCATTAGCAGGTTACCTTGACAGCTTCCAGAGCAGGTCGTTCATCTGCTTGAGCAGGGCGGGCGCATCGGTCTCGTCCTTGTATTTGTTGGAAGCGAAGTAGCGGAGCATCTCGTCGAGGTCCTTGGCGCCTTTGAGGTTGAGCGAGGGACGAAGCAGACGTATCTTCTCGTATGCCTGAATGCCTTCCACCAGACGCTCGAAGCGGATGCTGCTGCCGCCTGGATAGACCAGGAAGCAGTCGCCCGAAGCCCAAGCTCTGCCGAAGCGGGTGTCCTGACAGGGGTCAAGGTTCCAACTATTGTACGCCCAGCGCAGGTAGCCGTCGTAGCCGCAAGCCATGGCGTGCAGGCCGAGGTAGGCCGATTCGGCTGGAGGGGAGAAGGTGAAGGTGTTGGGGCGTTCGGGGTTGCAGCAGGTGTAGAACGTTATTTTCTGCCCCTTGGCAGCACGACGGGCCAGGGCTTCGCCTTTGACGAGGTTGTACTGGAAGCCCACGCTGATGTCGTCCACGCGGTCCGCGTCTTCGCTGTCCACGCTGTAGTTGGCGGCACCTTCTATCTTGAACTCGGGGTCAGCTTCCTGTATGGTCCGCCAGGCTGCCTCCATCTGGTCCTTTGGGCGCTCGTCCATCGCAATATAGGTGCGGCTGAACCATCCCTTCTCTCGCAGGTGACGGCTCAAGTCCTTCAGGAAGGGCACGATGAAGTCGTGGTATTTCTGTTCGCCGGGCTTGCAGTCGAGGTATCGCACGTTGTTCGTGGCGCAGTCGTAGTAGTCGAAGCGATAGTGCCAGGGCACAAGGGTGTAGCAGTCAATCTGCTCCGTGATGCCGCACGACATCATGAACTCCACCCACTTGTCGAACACCGTGTAGTCGTACTTCCATGTGCCGTCGATTTGTTTCATCTTGGCTATCATGCTTTCGAAGGGGTCGAGGGTCTGGCCGTTCCATGGCTTGTTGATGACTGAGCATGTGATGACCTTCTGCCCGGCAGCCGCAAGGAGCTCCATCGTGGGGCGCATCTTGTCGAAGTGCTGCTGACTCCAGAGGGGTACATCGAAGTAACGTGCCACGGCATACGGGTTCTGCCAGAGGTCGAGGTGGAAGCTCCACTGGCTTGGCTCGGGCAGCACGCGGTCAGCCACCTGAAGGACAATGGGAAGAGAGAGACCCTCTAAATCTCCCTTAAAGGGAGACTTTTTGTTCTCCCCCGTTAAGGGGGAGTTAGAGAGGATCTTTAACGTGCCCTTGTACGTGCCCGCCTTTGCTTCTTCGGGTACTTGGATGTCGAGCCAGATAGGTTGAGCTGTGTTAGCCTCCACCTTCAGCGAACCGACGGGGTCAAGACGGTCGGCCACGAGGACAGAGTCTTTCCTGTTCCTGTAGGAATCAGCAATAACATAGCGCACAAAGTACTTCTTCACGGCAGAAGCTGGGATGATGTTCTTCCCGCACTTGAGGTCGCTGACCTCGAACTTGACCTCCCCGAGGTCTTCCGATGCCCAGAGTACTGCCTGTGCCGACACCCGCTCGCCTCGCCATGCACGCAGCAGAGGCGACTTCTTATTCATAGCTGGTATCTCGGTACGGGCATAGCGTACGTCAATGCTGCCCCAACCAAACGACGGCTGCGCCAACAAAGGGGTAAAAGGTAAAAAAGTAAAAAGGTGAAAAGGTGAAAAGATGAAAAGGGCAAGAAGGAGTGTCCTCCTGAACCCCTTTAGGGAGAAGAAATGTCTTGGTTTCATGGTTTAATAGTTGTTGTTTGTTGTCTTTCCGCCACAAAGATATAAATAATTCACGACTTATCTGCCCATGAAACAAAAAAACACATCTTTGCAAGCAGAATAAGATGTTTCTGCCTATGCCGAGTGAACGGTTGGACTGGCTAAAGAGACTTTAGGTACTGCTCAGCGACGGTGCAGAGTTCGTCGTACCACTCTCGACCGAAGCGGCGGATGAGGGGTTCGCGCAGGAACTCGTAGAGGCGGATGCAGCGCTCTGTGCCGAGGCGGATGGCGTCCTCGCAGATGTTCCAGCGATGGTAGTTGAGGCCGGTCAAGGGGCCAAGCTTCTTCTCGCGGATGGGGTAGAGGTGGCAGCTGATGGGCTTCTGCTTGAGGAGACATCCCTTCGGCCCTCGGAAGGCGCAGTTGCCGCCGCATACGATGCTCGTCACCAGTTCGCCTTCCGGGTCGGGATAGCAGACGCCCTGGCGGTCGATGACGGCCTGTGCGCCTGCCGAAAGCTGCGGCCATAGTTCATCGAGGTTCTCCTCGATGTCCGCTATCTCGTCGAGGGTGACGGGTGCACCGGCGTCGCCTTCCTCGCAGCAGCGGCCGTGGCAGCGCTCGATGTCGCAGCAGAAGTACTCCGTCAGGATGTCGGAGTGCAGGATGACGTCGCCGACTTCGATGAGATTACCAAACGATTGGTTGTTGCCCATGCTCGATGAGGTATTCGTTGCATTTCAGGAAATGTCCGTTGCCCATGAAGCCGCGCATGGCGCTGAGCGGGCTGGGGTGAGCGCTCGTGAGGACAAGGTGTCGGCTCTGGTCGATGAGGGCAGCCTT
>OMSJ01000109.1 GCA_900313705.1 uncultured Prevotellaceae bacterium | reverse complement strand
TTCTTTGAGCCCGGAACAGCCACGAAAAGCGTTGGCAGTAATCTCTTCTACATTACCTGGAATAGATAAGGAAACCAAGCTACTGCACCCCATAAATGCCTTCTGACCAATCACAGTGACACCTTCGGGAATAGTTATCGACCTCAGTTGGCTACAATCCATGAAAGCATAAAAGCCAACAGCCTCAAGTCCCTTGAAATATCGGAACTCGTCGAATGACGAGATAGTTGCATTCTCCCTAAAAGGGCTTGTACTTCCCAGGCTTGTCACTGCGGCAGCCTCGTCCTCATCCAGCTCTCCGTCACCATTCGTGTCCCAGTTTGCCACACATATTGCCTTGACATTGGCATCGGCAAAGGTGATTATTGGAGCCTTTTCTGTAGGTTCAAATGTATTGTCGCCGTCAGCACTCCATACAAACAAGACACATATTTGAAACAGCAATAATGCAGTAAGTCTTTTGATCATCATGTTGTTTATTTGTTTAAGAGGGATTAACAATGCCCTGATTGGATTAAATTGAACTATTATACGAAAACGTGGACTTCATTCGTCTACGTCTCTGAGGTATCGGCAAACACCTATGCACCATATACGAGTAAAAGCCTACGCCGAACTGACGTGAGCATTAGTTTTTTACTCTTGGTGCCTCATCTAATTTTGCCGATTTTCAGAGACAAGAATATTGCTAATGCTTTTTGTCTATATGTCTTAATCCTTTTTATTTAAGTCATAAGCAATCTATATTATTGAACATTGAAAAAAATAGTTGATTATTTGTTCGTATGTTGCAGGTATTTCCCTATTTCTTCTATCAGTTGCTTCGTTGGTTCTATCAATGGTTTTATCTCATCTTCCGTTGCATCAAACGAGCAATTGTAGTCGCTGTTGTTGCGGAGAGTTTGTAAATCAGAATAAAGACGGCCAGCTTTGGATGGGAAAATTCCTGTACGGATATAGTCATTTCCGAATACGCTAATAACGCCTCTGTGGGTATTCACGGAATGGCCATCGTTTATTAAAAGCGCATTCACAGCATGGAACAGGGAATAATACAGCCTGTTTGCAATTGTGTCCCAATGGCCAAGCGTTTGGTATTCTATTACCTTATCGATGGTCTTACATGCTTTTTCGTATTCCAAACCGACGATAATCCGGCGTTCTTCGTCACTTAAACTCATAATAAAGCTATTTTGTCTTTCTCTACATTCTTATAGAAAGGAAGATATGTCCAGGAATCCCATTGATGTTTGGAGTATAGTGTCGGACTAATTTCCTCGCCAATGTCCCATCCCAACTCACGGAACGGATATGTGACACCATAATCACTGGCAACCAGTTTGGGTTTGTTCAGCAAAATCAAAATATCCCAATCCGAGCCTTCGTGCGCATCGCCTCGGGCACGAGAACCATAGAGCCAGACCTGTCCGTCAGGCGGGACAACCTTTTGGCTGGTTTCTTTTAACTTCTGGATTATTTCCTCTTCTTTTGCCTTCATAACACTATAATGCTTTGCAAATTTAGTAAATTATGTAATACCCTCAAAGAAAAAGGTGGAAAAAGTTCAGACACAAAAGGAATAAACATATAATAAACGGTTTATACCTATGTTTTGTTATTACGGTTGTATTGTCATTAGATTTCGCAAACATGCCTCCTCTGGCGGGAGATTTTGGTTCGGACGGTGCTTTAGTACCTAAAACGAAAAAGATGCGCTTAAATCAAATGTGTACTAATAATCAATCTATTACAATTCACAATTCATAATTCTTAATTCATAATTGGCAACCGCGCTTAGCAAAGCTGGCTCTTTTTGCACGATTTTATGCCTTTTTCAACATGAAAAGGTTACCTGAGAAAGCAGGCTAATTTCCAAAAAGTACGTGGAGTTATGGCTATAAGTACACGTACTTATGAGGATAAGTGCTGGCAGTGTCTCACGACGCTCCGTTTCAAACGGGAAAATAATGTAAAGATTTCGGATGTCTGAACATCGGATATAAAATAAGCCTTCCCTGCTTGAGGAAAGGCTTATCCTAAAGTGTATGTCTATTATGGTTTAGTGTTCAGCCTTACTGGCAATCATTTTCTTGCTTGAGGTATTGGTCATACAGCTCTTGCAGATGGGAGAGCTTTTCGCCCGCCTCTTGTTCGAAGTAGGTTCCGCCGTAGTAGAAGCAGGCAAAGCCGCCTGAAACGATACCCCAGCGGCAAGCCTCGCGAAGGTCAAAAAGACCCTCTAATTTCCCCTTAGAGGGAGACTTATCCTCCCCCTTTAAGGGGGAGTTAGAGAGGGTCCTTGCCAGGGAACCGATGACGCCGCCGGCGAAGTTGTCGCCGCATCCTGTGCTGTCACCTTTCTTCCCTTGCTTCAAAGCTTCGCCGACGGCTGCAGAGACTGGCATGGTCTGCTCCTCTACTTTGCCAAAGAGTGGGCTGTCTGCCCAAAGGCTGACATTGCGGGCTCCGTTTGTGACAAGGACAGCTCCCGTGCCTTTCTCGCGGAAGAAGGCTATGGCTGAGGGAATGTCCTTGCATCCACTGAGGCGAAGTGCTTCCTCGTGGTCCACGATAAGGAGGTCGATGAAGCTGTAGCTCTCGTCGCCATCGCCCATAGGCCAACGCTGGTCAGGATGCTCTTTCTGGCTGAGGAAGTCATAGACGGTATTGACCACCGTGATGCTGCCACACGACTTTGCACGCTTGAGCATCTTGCTCAGTCCCTGATGGATTCGTGGCACAAGGGCTGTGCCGCCAAAGACGCAAATCTCCGAGTTGTAGAAGCTGTCGTCCAGCTCCTCGGGAAGGTAATGCCACGAGGCGCCGATGACGTTCACAAAGGTTCGTTCACCATGACCATTGTCATAGTTCGGGTCGGAAAGTACGCAGGTGGAAGCAGTTTCACCTCCCTTTTGTGTGCGGAAATGCTGAAGGTTGAGCTTTGTGAGGCTTAGCTTCTGCATCAAGTCTTCGCCCACTTCGTCTTCGCCCCGGCAGCCATAGAAGCTGACCTCGCTCTCGCGCCAAGCAATCTGCGCAGCATTGATGAGAGCCACGACGCAAGGGCCGCCTATGTTTTCCTTTTCAGGCTTCCGCCCTCCGGTAAACAGAGGCAGAATGCCGGACATGAAGGGCTGACCGGCAAAGTGTTCCAACTCCTCCTCGAAAGTCAGCTTGCCTGGTTCCAGTCCGCCGTCGCCGTCCTTTTGGCTCACGTACTTGCAGAATGACTCCGCGCGGAAGTCTATCTTGTCGTAGATGCGGTCAAGCAGACAGCATCCTACGCCTGAGATGCGTATTTTATTCATTGAGCATTTGGCATTGAGCATTGAACATTCTATGATTCTTCCGGCTTCGTTCTTCGCTTAGCAAAGGAACTTGCCGTAGTCTGAACAGAGTAGGTGCAGTGGTGCTTCGTCTTCCTCAATCTCGGGGAAGCGGCCTACGGGCTCATAGAATCTGTTGTCCGTCGTGTCGTCATTGCACTGGCTCACTTCGCCCACCATGACCTTCCCTTTCCCCGGTTCGCCATAGAAGCGGTGGTAGAGGTACTGCTCCATGCAGATGCTTTGTCCCGGATGCAGGATAATCTTTCCGCCAGGCTCCACGATGTGTTCTATGCCGTCTATGCGACAGTGAACCGGAGTCTGGGCGAACTGCTCGTCCTTGTCGGCATTGTAAAGCTCAATGACCAGATTGCCTCCGCCTCGGTTGATGATGTCCTCCATCTTGGACCAGTGGAAATGCATTGGAGTCTCCTGATTCTCCTCTACTATCATAATTTTCTCGGCATAGGGTTTCTTATCGACGCCGTACTTGCCGTTGCGTATGGTGAAGAGGAAGAGGCCTCGGTGCAGGAAGTCGCCCGAACCGAAGTCGGTGATGTCCCAGCCCAGCATACGCTCTACGATGTAATCCACCTTTTGACGATTGGCCTTCCAGTCGGAGAGGCTCCATCCAGCCCATTCGGGCAACACAAACTGTCGCGATGCCAGGAAGTCTTTGGCTTCACGGAGAATCTGGTTAATTTCGCTTCTTTTCATGATGTTTTAGATTTAGCCTCCCTGCCTCTCTCGGTCAGGAGAAAGACAGGGAGGCGATTATGATTAGGTGTGACAACTTGACGTGTCATTCGTTGAGGTCAATCACATAGCTTACCTTCCTGCCGCTTGGCGTGATGGCCTTTATCCAGAGCGTGCGGTCGGTGCTTTGGTTAGCACTCTTCACGGCTTCTTCCCAGTCCTCTACCGCCTGCATCTTCTTGTCGTTGACCTGCAGGATGATGGTGCCCTTGCTGGCTCCGGCTGTCTTCATCTTGCCGTTGCGGATAGCAGTAATGGCCAGACCGTAGTTGATGCCGAGCGACTTCTGTACGTCCTCTTCGATAGGTTTGAGGGCGACGCCCATCTGGTCGAGGTCAACCTCTTCCATGACCTTCGTCGTGCCCTGAGTGTTGCGCAGGGTGACGTTTATCTTGTGTTCCTTCTTGCCGCGCTTGTAGGTGATGCTTACCTTGTCGCCAGGACGATGCTGTGCGATGGCTTCCTGAAGTTCGGACATCTTGCTGACACGCTTTCCGTCAAATTCAGTCACGACGTCACCCTTCTCCAGTCCTGCTTCTTCCGCAGCGCTGGCATCGGTCACCTTGTCTATATAGACACCTTCCACTACGTCCAGGTCGGGGTCGTTGCCTTTAGCTTTCTCGCTGTCTATCCAGTTGGAGACATCGATGCCTTGCACGCCGAGGATAGCTCTCTGCACGGTGCCATATACCTTGAGGTCGGCCACCACCTTGTTCATAATGCTGGTGGGAATGGCAAAGCCATATCCGCTGTAGCTGCCGGTCTGACTGTAGAGCATAGCATTGATGCCCACCAGTTCGCCGCGCTCGTTGACCAGTGCACCGCCCGAGTTTCCGCTGTTGATGGCAGCATCCGTCTGGATGAAGCTCTCGATGCCGTTAGCGCCGAGGGAACGTGCCTTGGCGCTGACGATGCCAGCCGTGACGGTACTTGTCAGGTTGAAGGGATTGCCTACTGCCAGCACCCACTGACCGAGCTTCAGGTCATCGCTATTGCCTATCTTGATGGCAGGCAGGTCTTTTGCGTCTATCTTGATAAGAGCAAGGTCAGTCGTAGCGTCGCATCCGATGATGCGTCCCTTGAACTCGCGATTGTCGTTGAGCTTCACTTCGATTTCATCTGCTTCACCCACCACATGGTTGTTCGTCACGATGTAGCCATCTGTAGAGATTATCACGCCGCTGCCAGCAGCATGGCGGTCGGGCTGCTTGAACTCGCGTTGCTGAGGCTGACGGCCACCGAAGCCGAAGAAGTCGCCGAAGAAGTCGTTGAACGGGTCTTGCACTTGTACTCGCTGCGTCTTGCCTGTCTGCGTTACCTTAATATATACTACAGAGCCTACGGTACTCTCTGCTGCTGTCGTCAAGTCAACAAGTCCTGCCGGAGCAGCCACTGGAGCTGGCATCGCTGCCACTGGTTCCTGAACATAAGGCTCACCGTTCGATGCTGTACCTCTAACGACAGCACCGGTAACAGCACTGCTGCCCAGCACGAGGGCAACTGCGCCAATCCAATTCTTTGTTGTCTGTTTCATAATATCATTAATTGATTTAAGGATTAAACGATTTAAGGATTTAATGAATATACGATTTAACGGTTTACTATTTATTCCTCGACTTAATTCTGCTGCAAAGATATGTAGATTTCTCGTTGTGCGGTTCTTTTGTTCCCAATCTTTAACATACCCCTTGCGATGCTTAACGGTTCTTAAACAGAGGTGAAAGGTTTTTTACATTTGTTGTGTACAAATTCAGTGCCAAACACTTACCTCCATGGCAGAAACAAGTAAAAATCGTTTTCCTTTCCTCATGATAATGTCACAATGTCATTTTGTCATAGGTTTGCCTAATGTACCATCCAGCCCTTTCGCCTGTCCTTGCGAATAGGACTACTTCAGCGTGAACTTCACCTTGCAGGTAAGGCGGTCGCTGGCATCGCCTGCCCACGCGATGAACTCACCGGGCTCAGCCTTCCAGCCGTCGCTTGTCTCGTCCCAGAAGGAAAGGGCACGCTTGTCAGTCTGAAGCGTGACGGTCTTCGTCTCGCCGGGCTTCAACATCACCTTTTGGAAAGCCTTCAGCTCCTTGACAGGACGATCGACGCTGCACTTTACGTCGCTTATATAGAGCTGAACAACGTCAGCACCCGGGCGGTCGCCTGTGTTCGTGACATCCACCTTGAAGGTCATGTTGCCGTCGGTGGTCTCGCCAAAGGACGACCTGAGATTGCTCACCTTGAAGGTCGTGTAGCTCAGTCCGTGACCGAAGGCGAAGGCGGGCTTCTGCTTCTTCATGTCCGTCCAGCGGTAGCCGACGTAGATGCCTTCCTTGTACTCTTCGTCGATTATCTTTTTGCCCTCGCGCCAGATGCCCGGGAAGGCGGCTTCGCCAAAGCTATGGGCGCCCACTTGGCTGAGGTTCTCGTACCACGTGAAGGGCAGCTTGCCGCTGGGATTGATGTCGCCTACAAGCACAGAAGCCAGGGCTGTGCCTGCTTCGCTGCCCAGAAACCAGCCTTGCACGATGGCAGGAACCTGCTTCCGCCAAGGCATCGAGACGGCGTTGCCGCTGATGTTGACGTAGATGGTCTGCTTGTTGACGGCTGCTATGGCCGTGATGAGCTTGTCCTGATGGTATGGCAGGTCCATCGTCTTGCGGTCGTGGCCCTCGCAGTCCTGGTAGTCGCTCTTGTTCAGTCCGCCGAAGATGATGACATAGTCAGCAGTCTTGGCCTTCTCCACAGCCTCTTTGATAAGCTCCTCGGGCGAGCGGTCGTCCTTGAGGTTCTGGCCTGTCGTCACGCCATTGTAGTTGCCGCTGACGTCGCCCACGTAGCCGCGAGCGTATTCTATCTGGCAGTCGGTGCCCTTCAGCCGCTCTTGCAGACCTTGCAAGGGACTGATTTCGTGCTGTGCCTTCAGCGAACTTGAGCATCATCTTGATGGCATTCTCGCCCACGACGAGTATCTTCTTGCCTTGCGGCTGGATGGGCAGCACGTTTCTGTCGTTCTGCAGGAGCACGATGCCTTCGCTGGCCACCAGGCGGGCCGTTGCATAGTGTTCGTCGCTGCAAAGGAAGCCGTAGGGGCGCTGCTTGTTCATCGTGGTGCGGAAGAAGAGTCGCAGCACGCGGCGCACCTTCTCGTCGAGTTCCTTCGTGGTGTATCTGCCCTCGACGATGGCTTTCTGATAGCCTTTCGAGAGGTAGTAGTTGTCGTAGGCATTCGTAGCGCCCATGGTCAGTCCGTCGGTCCACGTGCCGAACTCCATGTCGAGCCCGTTCTTGACGGCTTGGTCGAGGTCGTGAGCGCCGCCCCAGTCGCTGACGAGCACGCCGTCGAAGCCCCAGTCATGCTTCAGTATCTTGTTGAGCGTGTACTGGTTGTGGCAGTTGTGCTCGTCCTTATAGAGGTTATAGGCACCCATCACGCCCCACGCTTTGCCTTCCTTCACGGCAGCCTCAAAGCCCGGCAAGTATATCTCGTGCAAGGCTCGGTCGCTGATGATGACGTTGACTTGGTGGCGGTACTCCTCGTCGTTGTTCAGGCAGTAGTGCTTCACGCAACTTGCCACGCCACAGCTCTGCAGGCCCTGAACATAGGGAACCACCATGCGGGAAGTCAGATAGGGGTCTTCGCCCATGTACTCGAAGTTACGGCCTCCGAGGGGCGTGCGGTAGATGTTCACGCCAGGTCCCAGTATCATGCCCTTGCCGCGATAGAGTGCTTCTTCGCCCAAGGCATGGCCGTACAAGGCTGACACAGAAGGATGCCAGGTGGCTGGGGAAGGCCACGCACGAGTCGTTGGTCTGTCCGGCCTGTTCCCATTCGTCCCAAAGCACGTCGGGGCGCACGCCATGAGGGCCGTCGTCGGTCCAGAAGTCGGGGAAGCCGAGACGCTTCACACCGGCGCTCGAGAACTTGCTCTGCGCATGAATCACGTCAATCTTCTCGGCCAGCGTCATGCGGCTGAGTGCATCTTCCACGCGTGCCTCGATGTCCTTCGAGGGGTCGAGGTAAACAGGTGTCTGTGCTTGAAGCAAAGTGCTGAAAGCAAAAAGCAATAATAAGATTCTGTACTGCATATTATATAATGTATGAAATGGTTGTACCGTGAAGCAAGTCAGCTATTGGCATACGTTTCTTCCCTGCAAGCTGCACTTCCTCTAAACAAAGATAGCCACCTGGCAATGAGACTTTCAAGGATGTCTTACCATCGCTTATAAATTCGTTATTAAAGTTGGCCGAAGCATCGGGAACCATTGAGGTTCGATAGACCTTCATCTCCGTATCCTTGCCGTTGGCGATGACGTGTGTCCATGCGCCAGGGTAGGGGCTGAGGCCTCGGATGAAGTCGTAGGCACGCTTCACCGTGAGCTCCTGCCACTTGATTTGGCACGTGTCCTTGAATATCTTCGGAGCAGGTCGCAGCGGTTCGTCCGTCATGAACTGACTTTGGTCGGTGGCTTTGGCCTCGCCGCTCTCGATGAGGCGGACGGTCTTGATGACCAGCTCGGCTCCTTGCATCATCAGCTTGTCGTGGACGTCCTCAGCACAATCGTCGATAGCGATGGGCGTGCGTTCCTGCAGGATGATGCGCCCCGTGTCAATCTGTTCGTCGAGGAAGAAGGTTGTGATGCCCGTCTCGGTGTCGCCGTTGATGATGGACCAGTTGATGGGAGCTGCACCGCGATACTGCGGCAACAGGGCTGCATGGAGGTTGAAGGTGCCAAGTGGCGGCAAGGCCCAAACCACTTGCGGCAACATGCGGAAGGCTACGACTATCTGCAGGTCGGGCTTCAGAGCCTTGAGCTCGGCCAGGAAAGCTTCGTCGCGCAGCTTCTCGGGTTGCAGGACGGGGATGCCCTTCTCCAGGGCAAACTTCTTGACCGGACTGGCTTGCAGCACATCGTGGTGTCGGCCAATGGCTTTGAATGGCTTTGTCGGGCATCGTGACGACGCCGACCACATTCATGCCCTCCTCAACAAGCCTGCTGAGAGACTGCACCGCGAAGTCCGGCGTGCCCATGAAAACTATTCTCATTATCTTTTAAGTGAAAAGTGAAAAATCAAAGTTACATGTTGAGTGAAGAACGAAGAACGAAGAGTGAAGAATCAAAGTTACATGTTGAGTGAAGAGTGTTCCGCCTGCGCCTATGCTTTGCGAAGAAGAATCAATGTCACACAGAAATCACAGAAATGTTTTTTAAAGTCCCGCAGAAATAAAAGAAATAAAGAATTTGCAGAAGAGATGAAATCATAGAAACTTATAAGCAGCAAGATGCTGCTTTTTCCTTTATTTCCTTTATTTCTGCGGGACATTATTACAATCCGTTAAATTCGTTTTAATTCGTTGTTGAATAATCTGTTTAATCTGCTTAATCTGTGGTTAAATAGTAATTCGAGTAATTCGTGTCTTTCGCATCTTCAGATGTTCATTCTCAGAGTTTCGTTTCTTTCGTGTTTTTAGATGTTGAAAATAAAACTGTTTAATCTGCTTAATCTGTGGTTCTTGTTGCCTGCGGCAAAGTGAAGAGTTAAGAGTGAAGAGTGAAGAATCAAAGTTACTTTAATTCGTGTAATTCGTTTTAATTCGTTGTCGAAAATCAATCCGTTCAATCCGTTGTTGTGGAATATAATTATGAATTGTGAATTATGAATTAATCAAAGTTCCTTTACGTAAATGTTGCGGAAGTAGCAGCGGCTGCCGTGGGCCTGCATCTCAATCTGTTCGCGGGGGAAGATGGGAAGCTTGCGGTCCCAGTAGTTCTCGAGGACGACATTGTCCACCACCTTTGTGCCATTGAGCCAAACCGTTACGTTCTCGCCCTTCATCAGGATGCGGAAGGTGTTCCATTCGCCCAGCTTGTTGTCCTCGACGCTTGTCGGTGTGCTGGGGTTTTGCTTGTTGTTGTAGAGGCCGCCTGAGCCAACCTGAGCGCCAACATCTGTGCGGCGGATGTCCCAAATCTGCACTTGTGGCGCACCTCGCAGATAGACGCCAGCATCCGGCTCTTTGCCGTTCGGGTCGAGACGCCAGTCAACGAGGAGCTCGAAGTCGCCATATTGCTTCACGGTGCAGAGGTTGTCCCATCCGTGACCGATGTAAACCAGTTCTCCGTTCTCCACAATCCAGTCCTTCTTCATCAGCTCGTCGGCCTTCTTCTGTGCTTCGGCCAGCTCGTCGCTGCTCATCTTGCCACGTTTGATGGGGTTCTCCACGAGGCCTTTCCAGCCTTCGAGGTCCTTGCCGTTGAAGAGCTGGACGAATCCCTCTTCGTTCTGATTGGCAGAAGCAAGCCAAGCCTTAGCCTCTTTCTTCTGTTTTCCCTTGAGCATGGGGATGATGGCTGTGAGCGTCTGTCGCGTTGCTGTTCCGTTGTATTCGGGGTGAGCGGCCAGTATGGTCCAGATGGTCTGAGCTGCAGTTTGGGCGATGTCTTTGTCTTCCAGCAGGGATGTGGCAAAGGTCAGCGCCTGGTACGTTCCTGCGTTTGCCATCAGCTTCAAGGTGGCTTCACGCTGCTGTTGGTCCTCTGTCTGCTCGAAGATGTGGCGCAGGGAGATGACTTGGTTCTCGGGTGTCAAGAGCTCCCCTCTGACTCCCGCGAAGGGGAGGGCCATGAGCAAGAGAGAAGCCATAATGGTTTTCAGCTTCATAGTGTTAGAGTTTATGGGTTAAAAAAGCCCCTCTCCCGCGGGAGAAGGGCTCTTCCTTTGGTCAGTTGTTGGCTGATTGGTGGTGATACGTGTTATTCTTCGCACAGTTCTGTGAGGATGCCGCAAGTGCTTTTCGGGTGGAGGAATGCGATGTGCAGACCGTCGGCACCGTTACGGGGAGCCTTGTCGATGAGGCGGATGCCCTTCTCGTCGCACATGGCGAGTGCTTCGCTTACGCCGTCCTCAACCTTGAAGGCAACGTGGTGAACGCCCTTGCCACCGTTGTCGAGGAACTTCTGAACGGTGCTCTCGGGGCATGTAGGCTCGAGGAGTTCAATCTTCACCTCACCCACCTTCAGGAAGGCTGTCTTTACCTTCTGGTCTTCTACAACTTCTGTCTTGTAAACCTCCAAGCCGAGAACGTCCTGGAAATAGGGCAGTACTGCGTCGATGCTCTGCACGGCGATGCCCAGATGTTCAATGCGTGAA
>OMSJ01000044.1 GCA_900313705.1 uncultured Prevotellaceae bacterium | reverse complement strand
GAGCAACAACCTCACGATAAGAAGAAAAATATCCCCCTTTCCTTTGTTATATGAAGCGAAAGGTGTAAATTTGTGCGCACAAATAACTAAATACTTAAACACAAAAGAAGCACAAACCCCTAAGAGCAGGCCTTGGCTGCAAAGCTAAGATGCTCAATGCGGAATGCGGTAAAACGTTAGAAGTTAAAGACAAAAGCTATGTCAAAGTCAGTGCTTGATAAAGTAGAATACCTCATCCTGCTGATAGCGGAATTCTCGGCTCGCTGCAAAGTGACAGAAGCACAAGCCTACCGATACCTCAATCAGTATGGTGCTCTCGCCCTTTGCGACAAGCATTACAATATCATGCACACACTTTCTGTAGAAGAAAACATCCAGACATTGCAAGCCTACTGCCAACGGAAAGGAGGAACACTATGATACTCTATCATGGTTCAACAATGGATATTGAGCAGATAGACCTGACTAAGTCCAAGCCTAACAAGGATTTCGGCAGAGCATTCTATCTCTCCGTTAATAAGGAGCAAGCAATGGAGATGGCACAATTCAAGGCAGAGTTTGAGGATAAGATCCCCGTTGTCAATGCCTATGAGTTTGACGAGGCACTACTTCAACAGTTACGCTACAAGCACTTTGATGACTATACAGAAGAATGGGCACACTTTGTCTATAATCATCGTACCGAACCCAACGGACGGACTTTGCACGACTATGATGTTGTGTTTGGTCCAATAGCTAACGACCGCATTGGTGCACAGATTACACGCTACAAACAGGGTTATATCACATTCGACGAATTCCTTCATCGTATTCAATACATCAAGGGCATAACCTTCCAATACGCCTTTTGCACTCAAAAGGGCATAGACAAACTGATAAAACTATGAACGTCTCTCAGGCAGAATTTCAGAACATGAAAGAGGAAATAGTGAAAGACCTCATTTCCCGTCTCATGGAAGAGCGTGGCATTACGATGCAGAAAGCTTTCGATTTAGTTTACGCATCGCATCTGTTTGAGAAGCTCAGTAATCCCAAGACAGGATTATACTTCCAGTCTTCAGGCTATGCCTACGATTTCCTGTTAGACGAAATAGGAAGAAAGACATAGAGTCATAACGAAATAACTTATTTAACTAACTAAATACTTAAACACAATGAAACACAAATTACTAAACAAACTTTTATTCCTCACCCTGTTAACCTTGGGTGGGGTTGTGATTAACCCAGCTTGGGCAGACACAAAGACAGACGTCATGTTTGCCAAGGGATTTGGAGGCTCCACAACTACTAGTTATAGTTCTGTCGGGACGGACTACACTGCGGTTGCAAATTCAACAAATGCTACGGGTGTACAATACACGATGCAAGTATTTAATGGCTCTAATGGTCAAGTTAAAGGAAATGGCTCTGGCTCTGCCAACTTTTCTTGCAGAAATACTACGTCTTATGAAGGTTATTATATTTCTTCCGTTAGCCTTACGGTTAAAAGTGGTTCTATAGATGGTTCCACTTCTGGTCGTTCTGTAGTGTATTTTGGCTCGTCCGTATATGCTAATCCGAATACAACTGCTCCTTCTGGAACATATACTTCCGCAAGTCCAGCATCTTCTGGTCAAAAAACTTTAACTTGGACTAATACAGATGAATCCGTTTCATACTTCATTTTATATAACTTGAAAACGGCAAATGCGGCTTATTGTGAATCTTCAAGTACTCCGTTGACCGTTGTTTGGACGAAAAAGACTGCCACTCACACTCTCACTTACTCCGCATCGAATGGTAGCATTGCTGGTGAAGATACAGGAAGCAATGCCGTGGCAAGTGGTGCCAGCGTTACAGAGGGCGCTACAGTAACCCTTACAGCAACTCCGTCCGACGGCTACGAGTTCTCAAGTTGGGAAGTAAGCGGTACAGGTTCTAGCTTGTCAAACACAACCACCAATCCCACAACCTTTACAATGGGTACGGCAAATGCAACCGTTACAGCAAACTTTGCTGTTGCTTCTGCCGTCTCTACTCCAACCTTTTCACCTATCAGTGGCACAGAGGTTTATTATGGTACAAAAGTAACTGCTGAAAGTGCTACCGATGGAGCAGATCTCTATTATACGCTGACCACAGATGGCAGCACACCTGCTGATCCCACCGATGCCAGCACAGCATATCCTGATGGTGGTATTGCTATTACTGCCAATAATGTAAAAATCAAGATTATTGCCAAGAAGGGTAGCGACTATAGCTCTGTGGCATCAGCCACATATTCGCTTAAAGCCCCTGCTGTACCTACGTTCAGCCCTGCGGCTGGTGCAGTGGCTCGCGGTACAGTGGTTACTATCAGTTCTGCAACAGGTACCTCTATCATGTATACTACTGATGGCAGTGATGCCGATACAGGTACAGATGTCGGAACGAACAGTGTCAACGTGACCATTGATGGAGCCAAGACCCTCAAAGCTATTGCTTATGACCCTAAGTTAAATATTAGTTCTGAAGCAAGTGCTGACTATACCATCATACAGGTGGCTACACCTACATTCTCTGTGGCAGCCGGTGCAGTAACGAAAGGTACAACAGTAGAGCTGGCTTGTGTTACAGAAGGTGCCACTATCCACTACACACGTGACGGCAGCACGCCAACAGCTTCTTCACCTGCTTACAGCAGTGTCATCACTCTCAATTATGGTCAGACCATCAAGGCGATTGCCGTAAAGGCCAACTATGATGATAGTGAAGTTGCAAGTGCTACTTATACGATTACGGGAGGAAGCGAAACACTTGACTTAACAACTCTTTCTGATGGTACCAAACCATCTACGATTAATGGTACAGATGTTTCTTATACATTCTCTGTCGGAACAGGTAGCAGTGCCCCCCAATACTATTCTTCAGGTTCTGCTCTTCGCTTCTATCAGAACAATACGCTGACCATTGCCAGTGCAACGAAGACAATTTCCTCTATAGCTATCCATTTTACACAAAATAGTCAAAACATGAGTTTGGTGGCAGGACAACCAGGTACTCTGGGTAGTGGCTCAGGTGTTGGTACTCGCACTTGGACGGGCAGTGCTTCCAGCGTGCAGTTTACAACAGACCCTGCTTGTCGCTTTGACTATATCACCGTTACCTATGCTCCTGTTGACGACCGCACACCTTGTGTGACAAGTCTTGATTTGGCGACAAAGTCCTTCCCGAAGGATGACGCTGGAACTCTGACAGCAACAGCAACGGAGAATGGCAGCCTGACAGGCGATGTCACCTATACTTTCTCTTCCAATGATGACGAGGTGCTTGAGGTTCTGGAAGACGGCACTTATGAGGCAATAGCCATCGGTACAGCCAAGGTAACAGTTACAGCCAGCCCTGCTGCTGCCGACCTTGACCTCTTCAAGCCTGTGGTTGCCGAAGTGGATGTCAAGGTGACAGGCACCACAACGATGGCACTCTCTGATACAGGGGACATAGAAGAGTTTGATACTCCCATTACGTTTACTGTAACAGGTTTGGCTGATGGATATGATGGTGACATCACCGTATCAAGCGGTACACCAAGCGTGGCTACAGCCTCGATTGAAGGTAATATCGTTACAGTCACTCCGGTGAAGGTTGGTACGACAGTTATCACCGTTACGGCTCCTGCTACAGACCTTTATCTTGGCACTGTCAACCGAGAGTTTACTGCTTACTTCGACCAGCCTGCCGGCAAGACAACAGCACCGTCTGGCAATGTCGTGCTGGCAAACTTGGACTTTACAACAAACGAATGGGGCTTGCCTACAGAAGAAACAGGAACCACAACAGATTACGATAATGGAGATTATGAAATAACTGTGGAAGGTAACCATTATTTCCAGAGCACAAATAAATATCTGATGTTGAAATATCCTGGTTCTTTGACCTTGCCTGCATTTGCTAAACCTGTTACAAAGATTGACGTTGTCGGTAAATCTGGTGCATCTTCTGGTACGAAAGAGAATATCTATGTGGGGGAAACTGCTGTTAGCACAGAATTAACAGGTTCAGAGGGAACAAATAGCTTTGACATTAACAGCAATTATCAGGCAGCAGGAAACATTTATACATTGAAAGTTAGCACAAAGAATGCTCAAATAACATCTATCAAGGTTTATACCGAACCTGATTTCTCAAAGACTTTGAATGCTTATGGCTATGCCACCTACTGCTGCGAGTATCCTTTGGACTTCACAGATGCCGAGAGCAATGGCTACAGTGCATGGCAAGTAACAGATGTCAGCGATGGTGTTATTACCTTTGCACAAATTACCGGTAAGGTAAAGGGCGGTACGCCTGTCCTGCTAAAGGGTACTGCAAATGCAACTATTAATATGACAGCTTGCGACAGCGAGAATAATATCAGTGGCACTAACAAGCTCAAGGGAACACTTGCCGAGACTTATCTGACGCAAGTAGATGGCAGCTACATCAACTTCGGTCTTTCGGGCAATCAATTTAAGAAGGTTGCCGATGGTACTGTTGTTCCCAAAGGAAAGGCTTATCTGCCAGTCCTCACTTCTGAAATAAGTGCAGTCAAAGCCTTCACTTTCTTCTTCGACGATGATGATGCAACAAGCATTGAGTCAATTCAAGATTCAAGATTCAAGATTCAAGATGAAGAGGCCATCTACAACCTTGCCGGTCAACGCATCAGCAAGATGCAGAAAGGCATTAACATCGTGAACGGAAAGAAGATACTTAAATAAAAAGAGACCCTCTCTGACTCCCCCTCTAGGGGGAGGACGAGGGAGAAAGGAAAGTGAATAATAAATCGTACATTGTACATTGTAAATCGTAAATATAAAGATGAAAAAGACATATATATCCCCAGTATTTGTAACGGTACAGCTGAATGCGTCCAGGGCAATCCTTACAGTCAGCAATCCCAATGTAACTCTCAATACAAGTGGGGAAATCAGTGACCTTGATGTCAAGGGCTACAGCTCTATCTCCGACGTCAACGTCTGGGACAGTGAATGGTAAAGATCCTTTGCCCCGTTGGGGGAAGGAATGAATAGGAGAAGCCCTCTGCAAGTAGTTGCGGGGGGCTTCTCTTGTTTGTATGCGGGGAGTCGGATATAGGTATTAGTACCTGTTCTTGGTCGAATGCTTACAAAGTACACGTACTTATGAGGATAAGTACACGTACTTAGGCGGATAAGTACACGTACTTATGGCGACAAGTACACGTACTTATGGCGACAAGTACACGTACTTTTTTCCGTAGGGTAGTTTATCGGATGCTTACCGGCTTACCTTTCTATCGCTTTTCCCTGAAGAAGCGTTGCATCAGTTCGGTGCATTCGTCGGCCATTATGCCTGCGGTGACTTGCGTCCGTGGGTGCAGGGCTTGAGGGGCAAAGCGTGAGTAGCCGCGCTTCTCGTCGGGCGCACCATAGACGACTCGGCTGATTTGCGACCATCCGAGTGCGCCGGCACACATGACGCAGGGCTCTACCGTGACGTAGAGGGTGCAGTCGCTCAGATACTTGCCGCCCAGATGCTCAGCCGCTGAGGTGATGGCTTGCATCTCGGCATGTGCGGTGACGTCGTGCAGCAGCTCAGTCAGGTTGTGACTCTTGGCGATGATCCTGTCGCGGCAAACTATGACTGCCCCAATGGGGACCTCGCCCTGCCGGTACGCTTCATTGGCCTCAGCCAAGGCCTGTTTCATGTAGAAGACATCATTTTCCATAGTTCTATTATGCTTTGTAGTCAGATATGTTCAGAAGGACGGCATCGGTGGTCTTGCATATTTCTGCGGCGAGGTCGTTTAGCCGATGGAAGCTGGCAAAATCAGATGGAGAATGTTCATCGAGTCCCCAGGGTGCCATGATTAGCAATGAACCGCGGGCGCAGGCTTCGAAACGACGAAGCTCTGGCTTCCAATACTGGGCAAGGGGCTCTTTCTGTAGATGTATGACAGGCAAGCCCTCTTCTATCGCAGCATCGATGACCATTTTCTCTCCTCTTGAAATGGCAGGCGAGACAAGCACGACACCTTCGCGCGCTTCTGCCAACAGGCGTTCACGCTCCTGCCTGTAGGCATCCGTCTGTTCTGTGGGGAGACCTGTAGCTGCATCGCGGCGATGGAAGAACACCTGTTCCTTCTCTGCCCGCTTCAACAGGAAAAGGGCACCGAAAGCAGCATAGTCCTGCGTCCCGATGTGCAAGTGCAGGCGTCGCTCCATCAGGTGCGGCAGTTGGCGCCGCATCAGGGCACGGAGGGGGTTGTCATTCATATAGCGCTTGATGATGTCGAGCATTCCTGGGCGCTTGATGATGCGGTCCAGGGCACGGAGGGGGTTGTCATTCATATAGCGCTTGATGATGTCGAGCATTCCTGGGCGCTTGATGATGCGGTCGTGATAGCCGGCCTCGAAAAGGGAAGCACGCTGGGGCGAGGGCTTGACCGCGCTAGAAAGCGCGGGAACAGGGGGCGAGGGCTTGAGCGCGCTAGAAAGCGAGGGAACAGGGGGCGAGGGCTTGACCGCGCTAAAAAGCGCGGGAACAGGGGGCGAGGGCTTGAGCGCGCCAGAAAGCGAGGGAACAGGGGGCGAGGCGAGGGCTTGAGCGCGCTAGAAAGCGCGGGAACAGGGGGCGCTGTTGTTCCCGTGCTCTTTAGCGCGGTCTCCTGCGCTGCTCTGCTTCCCCACCAGGCGCGGCTGCATCCCCCTTTGAAGCTGCGGATGATATCCCCCAGCCTCTTCCCTTGCGGCAAGGGCTCTGCCACATACAGGAGAAGGTGAAGGTGGTCGGGCATCATAGCGGCTTGCCACACCTCTATCTGCGGATAGAAGCGGTGAATCTTTGGCAGCTCCCCTTCGAGGACAGTGCGCCCAAGGGGGCTAAGGACAATATGCGGGAAGTCTGTCTGTCCGCGCTTTGCGCTGATATTCCCTTCGAGGTGCCCAAAGAGAGGATGCCGGCCTTCGATGCAAAGGGTTATCATATACAGGCCGGTGCCACTATAGTCTTGCCATTCAGCGCGCCGGTGCTGGTTGTGCTGAATCTCATGGGGTGTCAATCCTCTGCGCAGCAATTCTTCTTTCGAGGTAGGCATTATGCACGTCTTTTTGTCTGATGAGTCTGTCTTTTATGGGAACAAAGATACTAAAATATATGAAGAGTGAGGAGTGAAGAGTGAAGAATTATAGCGAAAAGCGATAATGTTTTCGTAATTTTGCGGAGGAATTAGGCAAATAACAAACAATGAACAACACAGAATACCTCGTCATCAGCCGCAGCAATGGTACGACGAAGACTGGGGCGCCGTATGCTTCGCTGAAGGTGGCGAACCTCCTCGAGACCATCAATGTGGCGGTCTGGGACATGCCGCCGACGGCAGAGCCACAGGTGGGACAGCTCGTCTTCTTCTATAATCTGAAGGACAACGACGGCAAGAAGTCGTGCGACTTCCGCGATTTGAAGTGCGGTGGGGAACCGCTGCTCGACCATCCGCTCTACAACCTGCTGCCCAGGCCGGTGCGCCGCGACGTCTGGGACGAGACGATAAAGAAGTTGCTCAGCTATTGCTCGGACAAGACTCTGATGGGCATCATCGAGGAGTTTGCCGGACGCTTCTACGAGCCCTTCAGCCTCTATCCGGCTGCTACAGCCATGCACCATGCCTACCCGGGCGGCCTCTTGAACCACACGCACCAGATGCTGCGGATGCTGGAAGGACTCTATCCCTGCCTGCCCTACGAGGTGAAGGTGGAACATTGCATCCTGGCGATTCTCTTCCACGACTGCGGCAAGATGAACGAGTACAGCAAACAAGGTGAGAGCCAGCCCGACATGTACCTGCTCGGCCACATCTACATCGGGGCACACTGGCTGCAGAACATCCTGGAGAGCAAGGGCATTGACAAGGAGGAGACGAAGCGCATCGTCCACTGCGTCCTGGCGCATCACGGCCAGCGAGAGTTCGGCAGTCCCGTCGTGCCGTGCACGCAGGAAGCCATCGTCGTGAGCCACATCGACAACCTCAGTGCCAAGACCGACACTTGGGAAGGCGCCGGCGACATGGAGTACATGAATGCGCTGGGAACGAAGAAGGTAGCACCATTAATTAAAAATTAAAAATGAATAATTAAAAATTAAAGGTGAAGTACAGTCAGGAGGAGCTTGAGCGGTTGCAGGCTGCGCTCTATGAGACGCTTGCTGAGGTGGACCGCATCTGCAGGAAGCATGGCATCCGCTACTTCGTGACGGGCGGGACGGCCATCGGTGCGTACTTCTGGCAGAAGATACTGCCGTGGGACGACGATGTCGATGTAGGCATGATGCGGCACGACTATGAGCGTTTCGCCCAGGTGGCGCAAGAGGAACTTGGCGACCGCTTCTTCCTCCAGACGCCCGACACGGAGCCGCACACGCCGTTCTTCTTCATGAAGGTCAGGATGAACGGCTCCCGCTTCTCGGAGTCCACGTTCCGTCACATCAAGATGCACCAAGGCATCTACGTCGATATCTTTCCCTTCGACAAGATACCCAGGCAACGTTGGCTCGAGCAGTTGCAGCAGAAAGCCGTCTTCTTACTCAACGGACTCTTCATCGCCACGGAAATCTGGCAATGGAAGCATTGCGGCAAGTGCGATATCCCTGAGCCAAGGAAGCGAGGCTGGTTGCCCTGCCTGTTCACGCGGTTGCTCGTCACGCTCCTCGGCAAACGCCATATATATAATATAATGTATAGGGTGCAGACGATGTTCAACGGTTTGCGGCTCGACGAGGTGAAGAACATCATCACCCGAAGCGAGCATCTGCCTATCAAGGACATCGTCGAGGCGCAAACCGTTCAGCTTGGCTCTCTGCAAGTCAGTGCTCCTCGCGACCTCCTGCTTTACCTTAACAACCATTATGGCTCAGTCCGAAAGGACATCCCCGATGAGATGAAAGTCAGCCATCGGCCTGCGGAACTTGCCTTTCCCGAAAGTGAAAAGTGAATAGTGAAAAGTGAAAAATCAAAGTAACCTCTGCACTTAACCAAAAGAATAACAACGAATAAAACAGGTACATCTTACTCTTCACTCTTAGTTCTTCACTCTTCACTCTTAGTTCTTCACTACAAATCAAGACAATGAAACAGAGAAACCATGCCTTCGACATCCTTTGCGGCATCTGCATCATTCGCATGGTGACGCTGCACATCATGGCTTTCTGCGGCCAGGAGAAGCTGGACTGGTGGCAAGAGGTGATGCGCTGGAGTTTCTTCTTCATGAGCTTCTTCTTCTTTAAGGCCGGCTACTTCAACAAGGGGACGTCCTCCGGCACGGACCTCGACTACCTGCGGGACAGGAGCAAGCGGCTGCTGGTGCCCTACTTGATGAGCGGCATCATAGGTGCTGCCGTCTATTTCAGCTTCTACTTCCCTTTGGTTGACCGCTACAAGAAGTTCGTCGAGCCGCTTGAGTGGGAACACCTCTGGATGAAGAGCGGCTTCTATGGCAACTCGCCTATCTGGTTCCTTTTCTCGTTCTTCACGGTCTATATGATGGTGCGGTACATCGACAAGGTGAAGCATCTGTGCTGGCTCACGATACTCTTCCCTGCCATCAGCTACTGGGCATTCCGGACGGGGAACAACGTGCCGATGAGCCTCGGCAACGTCTTCATCGCGTGCTACTTCTTCTATCTCGGACGGCTATGGCATTGGGTGATGCAGCGGTTCAGCAACGGGCAGGTGATGACGGCATCGTGGCTGATGGTGGCGGCCTTCGTCGTGCTCGGCATCGTGGTTCCCAGCACTTACAACATGAGCCAGAACCTCTTCACAGGCAATGCTGCGATGGCAGTCGTCAATGCGACCTTGGTGCTGTGCGGCTTAGCGGGAGTGCTGCTGACGTTGCAGGTGCCGCGTATCCCTTTGCTTTGCTTCATCGGCGAGCACAGCATGGTCTTTTTCATCTCTCACTACCCGATGCTCTACTTCTACAAGTTCACGCACCTGAGTTTCGGCAGGAGCATCTACGGCAAGGTCGATGACGTGCTCATCCTCCTGCCAGTCGTGTTCTGCCTTTGTGCCTGGTTGGTGCCTTACATCGAGCGTGTGCCGTGGCTCAGCGGACGTTGGCCTGAGAAGCCGCGTGCATCTGTAGCAGACGCTTCACGCCAAGACTGATGGACTTCAGCCCGAAGAGCTCCGGCCTGATTTCCTGCCAGTTCAGCCACAGCACTTCGCCAGCGTCGTCCATTGCCGTTGCTCCCTTTGTCTCGGCTACCTTGCAGAGGAAGAAGAGGTCGAGTGTCGGGATGTCGAGTCCTCCGAAGTGATACATATTGGGCAGCGAGAAGAGGTAGCGTGTCTCGTTGACGATGAGGCCGGTCTCTTCGAGGACTTCTCTTCGGACGCCCTCTTCGCCTGTCTCGTAGCAGTCGCAGAAGCCGCCGGGGAGGTCGAGTGTCCCTTTTGCAGGCTCCTTGCTTCGGCGCACGACCATCAGGCGGTCTTGGTCATCGACGATGACGGCCACCGTCGATGCGCTCGGGTTCATAAAATAGACGAAGCCGCAGGCCTCGCAGCGTTTGCTTTTCTCCGTGTCCTCGCGGAAAGCCTTTGCTCCGCACTTCGGGCAATACTCAAAGAGGCTCAGCAGGTGGTTTTGTTCAGTGTCTTTCATACTTTTTTGATACTTATTGTTTGCAAAAGTAGCGAAAAGTGCGATATAAAGCAAGTTTTCGTTGCCTGTTCCATAGAAATCAGTTAACTTTGTACTTGCAAAGCATGTAGAACAAGTATTAACTCTTAACTTTGAACTTTAACTATGAACTTTGAAGTGTTTGTTGACTGGTACCAGGGGCTTCCTCCCTATTTGCGTGCCTATTGGACGATAGCCATCGCTATGTCCGTTGTCTTTGCCATCCAGATGACGTTGACTTTGATTGGTTTGGGCGATACGGATTCAGCGGGCGACATTGGCGACATGGACGCTGGTGGTGCTGACCTGGGCGACGGCAATGGTCACACGATGGACACGGGCGGTGCCATACAGCTCTTTACCATCCGCAACACCATCAACTTCCTGTTGGGTGTCGGCTGGGGCGGCGTCTGCCTGAGCGGTGTGATCGAGAACCGCTTCCTGCTTGCCGTGGCCGCTTTCGTTTGCGGCTGCATCATGGTGTGTGCCTTTATATTAATGTATAAGCAGTTGATGAAGCTGGAGGGCAACGGCTCCTACCGCATCGAGGAGAGCGTGGGGCAGGTATGCGAAGTCTATCTGCGCATCCCCGGCAGTCGCAGCGGTAGCGGCAAGGTGCAGGTAAGCTTCCACGGCTCAGTGCAGGAACTGCCGGCCCAGACGGAGGGCGATGCCATCCCGAGCGGCACGAAGGTCAGGGTCGCAAAGGTTGTCGATAAATCGCTGCTGATAGTCGAAAGGCTCTAAAGACGACTTCCAAGTAGCTCGTTATAACGTCATAACGTAATATCGTTATAACGAAACAATTAAAAAGAGAAAAGAATTAAAAACGTTAAATAGTAAATGAGATTATGGAACCTTTCTTTCTTATCGTGATTGGAGTCGTCGTACTCGTCTTCCTTTTCATGGCCATCATCAACCGCTATCGTCGCTGCCCCAGTGACAAGATACTGGTTATCTATGGCAATCGCGGCAACAGCAAGAGTGCCAAGTGTGTGCATGGCGGTGGTGCTTTCGTATGGCCTATCATCGAGGACTATGCTTATCTCTCGCTGACGCCCATCGGCATCGATGCAAACCTGACGAATGCCCTGTCCCGCCAGAACATCCGCGTCGATGTGCCTTGCCGCTTCACTGTCGGCATCAGCACCGAGCCCGAGAGTATGCTGGCAGCAGCAGAGCGCCTGCTCGGACAGACGCCGCAGCAGATTCAGGAGCTTGCCCGCGACATCCTCTTCGGTCAGCTTCGTCTCGTCATCGCTACCATGAGCATCGAGGAACTGAACTCCGACCGCGACAAGTTCCTTGAGGCCATCACGGCCAACGTCGAGGTCGAGCTGAAGAAGATCGGCTTGCGGCTCATCAACGTCAACGTGACCGACATCAAGGACGAGAGCGGCTACATCGAGGCTCTCGGCCAGGAGGCTGCTGCCAAGGCCATCAACGAAGCCAAGGTTCGCGTTGCCGAACAGGAACGAAACGGTGAGATTGGTAAGGCTGAAGCTGTCCGCGAGACGCGTATCCGTACTGCCGAGGCGAATGCTGAAGCCGTGAAGGGTGAGAACGAAGCCAAGATAGCCATTGCCAACTCCGATGCCGTGCGCCGTGAGCGAGAGGCTGAAGCCCAGCGAAAGGCTGTGGCTGCCGAGAAGGTGGCCAATGCACAGGCTCTGGAGGAGGCTTACGCTGCCGAGCAGAAGGCCGAGAATGCCCGTGCCGACCGCGAGCGTGCCAGTCAGCAGGCCAACGTCATAGTGGCTCAGGAGATAGAGAAGAAGCGTCTCGTCATCGCTGCTGAGGCCGAGGCTGAACAGAAGCGCGTCAATGCCAAAGGTGAGGCCGATGCCATCTACGCAAAGATGGAGGCCGAGGCAAAGGGCCTGTTCCAAATCCTCACCAAGCAGGCCGAGGGTTACGACAAGATGATACAGGCTGCCGGCGGCGACGCTACAAAGGCCTACACGCTGCTCCTGCTGGAGAAGCTGCCCGACCTCGTCAAGACACAAGTCGAAGCCATCAAGGGCATCAACATCGACAAGGTGACCGTTTGGGACAATGGTGGCGGCGCTGGCGACGGCAAGACAAGCACGGCCAACTTCCTCGCCGGACTCATGAAGAGCGTGCCTCCACTTGCCGAACTCTTCGACCAGGCTGGCATGGCTCTGCCCGAGTATCTGGCTAAGAAAAAAGAGGATACGCCGGCTGAACCCGAGGAGGGGGAGAAATAAGTCCCCGTACTTATGCCCGTAAGTACACGTACTTATGGCAATAACTACACGTACTTATGGCAATAAGTCCACGTACTTTTGCACATAAGTCCACGTACTTTTGAAAAGGAGTCCCCATCTCCTCACCAATTTTAGGTAATTTTATCACAAAGGGGCATGTGGCTGTTTGCCATGTGCCTCTTTTTTTGTATCTTTGCAAAGCGAATGAATCTAAGCCAAGAAACGATGACACTGAGAGAACTCAATAAAGGACAATCAGCCACCATCCTGAGCGTGGGCGGTGAGGGTGCATTGCGGCAGCACTTCCTGGACATGGGCATGATACCCGGCACGCAGGTGACGCTGCAGAAGTTCGCACCCCTCGGCGACCCGATGGAACTGCGCATCCACGGATACGAACTGACCCTGCGACTCGCCGACGCTGAGAAGATAGAGATAGCCCCCTCCCCGCTCCCCCTTTGGGGGAGTGCCTTAGAGGAAGTTGAGGGCAACGGAAGCACTCCCCCAAAGGGGGAGCGGGGAGGGGGCTTTCCTCACCCTGGCTTCGGCGAGGAAGGCCGTTACCACGATGAGGACGCATTTCACCCCATTTCATCGGCAAAAAAGGGACCGCTCACCTTTGCTCTCGTCGGCAATCAGAACTGTGGAAAGACGACGCTCTTCAACCAACTGACGGGCAGCAAGCAGCACGTCGGCAACTTCCCGGGCGTCACCATCGACCGCAAGGACGGCACCATCAAGGGACATCCCGATGCCACCGTCACCGACCTCCCGGGCATCTACAGCCTCAGCCCCTACACGAGCGAGGAAATCATCAGCCGTCGCTTCATCCTGGAAAACCATCCCGACGGCATCATCAACATCGTCGATGCCACCAACATCGAGCGCAACCTCTACCTCACCATGCAGCTCATGGAGCTGGGCATCCCTATGGTGCTGGCTCTCAATATGATGGACGAGGTGAGAGGCAACGGCGGAACCATCCGCATCAACCGGATGGAGCAGATTCTCGGCATTCCCGTCATCCCCATCAGCGCCATGAAGAACGAGGGCGTAGATGAGGTGGTGAGCCACGCCATCCATGTGGCTCGCTACAATGAAGGCCCGACGCGCCAGGACTTCTGCAGCCCCACGGAGCACGGCGGCGCGGTGCACCGATGCCTGCACGCCATCATGCACTTCATCGAGGACCACGCACAGGCTGCCGCCATTCCGGTCCGCTTCGCCGCAAGCAAGCTGATAGAAGGCGACAAACTCGTGGCAGAAGCACTTAACTTGACACTGAACGAACAGGAAACCATCGAGCACATCATCTGCCAGATGGAGGAGGAACGCGGCCTCGACCGCTGTGCCGCACTCGCCGACATGCGCTTCCACTTCATCCTGCAGGTCAGCCAACAGACTGTCGTACACCCCGAAGAGAGTCAGGAACACAGGCGGAGCATCCGCATCGACAAGGTCCTGACCGGTCGCTACACCGCCATCCCCGCCTTCCTCATCATCATGGCGACGGTCTTCTACCTCACGTTCAATACGATAGGTGCCTGGCTGCAAGACCTCTTCCAGGAGGGCATCGACCGCTTCACGGCCTTCTCCGACGCGACATTGACGCAGTGGAACATCGCTCCGCCCGTCCATTCGCTCATCATCGACGGCATCTATTCCGGCGTCGGCACCGTGCTGGTCTTCCTGCCGCTCATCGTCTGCCTCTTCTTCTTCCTCAGTATGCTCGAGGACACAGGCTATATGGCTCGCATCGCCTTCGTCATGGACCGGCTGCTCAGGGGCTTAGGACTCTCAGGACGCAGCATCGTGCCGCTGCTCATCGGCTTCGGATGTTCGGTGCCCGGCATCATGGCCAGCCGCACGCTCCCCAGCGAGCGAGACCGCCGACTCACCATCATGCTCACGCCCTTCATGTCCTGCACGGCCAAGATTCCCATCTATGCCTTCTTCGCGGCGGCTTTCTTCCCGAAGCACGCAGCGTGGGTGATGATGTCGCTCTACGTGATAGGCATCGTCGTGGGCATCGTCGTGGCGCTCGTCATGAAGCGCACCCTCTTCCGAGGCGAAGCGGTGCCCTTCGTCATGGAACTGCCCAACTATCGGCTGCCGGCCTTGATGAACGTCTGGCATCTGCTGTGGGACAAGGCGAAGGACTTCCTCACGCGTGCCTTCACGGTTATCTTCCTGGCCAGCATCATCGTGTGGCTCTTGCAGACCTTCGACTTCCACCTGAAGATGGTGACGGAGGACAACGTCGCGCAAAGCATGTTGGCACAGATATCGAGTCTCGTAGCTCCCGTCTTCGAGCCGCTCGGCTGCGGTGACTGGCGCATCGTGACGGCCCTCGTATGCGGCTTACTGGCGAAGGAAGTGGTGGTGAGCACGCTCAGCACCCTCTTTGCCGGAGTGGCCATCACAAGCGTCTTCTCGCCCGATGTAGCCTACACCCTGCTCGTCTTCTGCCTGCTCTATACGCCTTGCATGGCAACGATGGCTACCATCCGACGCGAGCTCGGCAGCCGCTGGATGCTGTTCATCATGGTCGGACAGTGCGCCATAGCATGGATAGCAGCATTCCTCGTCCACCTGATAATCACCTAATCTCAGCCCACCCTCCGAATAATCCGAATACTCAGAATACTCAGAACACTCAGAATACTCAGAACACTCCGAACACTCAGAACACTCAGATTTCTCCTACTATGAACACGCAAAGCATCCTTCTCCTTGCCGCTGTGATTGTCATCGCAGCCTTCGTCTTGTACCGCTATCTCCGCAGCGACAACAAGTGCAGTTGCTGCGACTGTTGCAACAAGAACAACTGCACTGCACACATCCTCCTGTTCCTGATTTTCTCGATGAAATGGGCGTTTTCTTACGCACAGGACGTCGATGCCACCACTGGCGCCTCAGAGGTTCAACCGATGCACTACAGCGAGAAACAATTCCTGGCCCATAGCAACGACAGCACACGCGACGTCTATCGCATCCCTGCCATCGCCAAGAACAAGAAAGGCGAACTCATCGCCATCTACGACTACCGCGTCTGTGGCTTCGACATCGGTTTCGGCGAGGTCGATCAGGTGATGCGCATCTCGAAGAACAACGGCAGGAAGTGGGCGGAAGAGACAAAGATAGCCGACGGCATGGGCGGCGAAGAGAATGTCTTCGGCGTGGGCTTCGGCGACCCGGCCCTGTGCTTCGACCGCGAGAGCAAACGCGGTGTCCTCATCTCCGTCAGCGGACGTTGCATCTATGGCTATGCCAAGGCGGACTATCGTCCCTTCATAGCGCGGCAGGTTACCACAGACGGCGGACATACATGGAGCGCTCCGGAGGACATCACACAACAGTTCTGGGGAAAGGCTGGCGCATTGTTCCAGCAGAAGGAAACAGACGATGGAATGGGCGTTTTTGCCTGGGCTGGCTTCTTCGGCAGCGGTAAGATACTGCAGAGCCGCTTGACGAAGGTCGGCCAGTACTATCGCCTCTACGCCGCCTTGCTGGTGAAAGGCACGGGGCTCAAGGGCGCTTACGTCGTATATAGCGACGACATGGGCATGACGTGGCAGCTCCTGGGTGGCAACCCGACATTCCAGGCTGCTCCCGACAGCGACGAGCCAAAGGTGGAGGAACTGCCCACGGGACAAATCGTGCTGAGCGGCAGAAAGTGGTACGGCCGCACGTTCAACATCTGGACCTTTGCCGAAGGCAGCACCACGGAAGGCTCTTGGGACACGCCCGTCAACAGTCACGACGTGCCGACGGGAATCAAGGTGGGTGCCAACAGCTGCAACGGCGAGATACTCATCGTGAAGGGGCGTCGCACGTCCGACGGCAAGCGCGTTCACGTCGCACTCCAAAGCCTCCCGAAAGCCGACACGCGTGCCGACGTGACTATCTTCTATAAGGTATTAGACGAACGCCCTCACTACACCACCGCCGCTTTTGCCGAGGGCTGGAAGCAGGGCTTGCAAGTCACTGACAAACGTTCCGCCTACTCCACCATGTGCCAGCAGAAGGACGGCCGCATCGCCTTCTTCTACGAAGAGGAACCCTACATATATAATATGGTCTATGTGCCCCTCACCCTCAGCCAAATTACAAAAGGCGAACTCCGCTGAGCCTAAGGGCGCACACCTATAGAGAATCGAGTAGGAGATAAACACTAATCACAGATGTTTATCTCCTGCTTTCATGTTTACCTACCTCTCACACCACCATACGCACCGTTCGGCATACGGCGGTTCCTCTTTTAGATTCCATTCGAGATACGAGTCCAATAAATTTTCTAATAAACCACAAAAACTTGCAGTAAATGCTTGTGTAATACAAAAAAATGTAGTAGTTTTGCAGTGTCATAGAAATGAGATAAAGACATGAAAGAAAAACAAATTATCATGGCAGTCAGCGAGAAAGAGGAAGAGCTGCTCGCTGCAATTCGAAACTACAACAAATCTTTTCCAGACGGATACCCACAACTCTTGTTCTATGCACAAATGCTCTTCGATAACATGCTGAGACAACCCTACGAATGAGACTGGACCCCTCCCTTCGGGTAGGGGACCATACAACTATACATCAACAATCAAACATATATATAATATGGAAGCAGTTCTTGATAAACCGATGGTCGTAACCGACATGAAGAAACGTCTTGCAGACATTATGCTCGCCGTTTCGTGGAGAGAGTTCGCAAATACCTATTTCGAGAAATCGTCCTCATGGTTCTACCATAAGTTGGACGGTATTGACGGCAACGGAGGAAAGGGAGGTTTCTCCGAAATGGAAGCACTCCAGCTTCGCAGTTCGCTCATCGACCTTTCTGAAAGGATTCGTCGTGCTGCAGACGAAGTATTTTAGGCCTCGGCTCATATCTCGCCGATTGACACAAGCCGCCAGTGGCCGCTGACGCAACTCGCCCCGGAGGGTGTGACTCCTTCGGGGCGTTTGTCTGCTTCGTGCTGGCAATGTTCAAGAAGTCAGAGTAGGTTAACGCTGCAAAAGTCCGGGATTCTCCCCAAAACGCCTGATGGACGGCCCTCAAGGGACTGTCCATCATCCTTATTGTAGCGCCTACGGGAATCGAACCCGTGTTCCATGCGTGAGAGGCATGTGTCCTAGCCGCTAGACGAAAGCGCCGTTCTAATTTACTATTTGACGATTTACTATTTACGATTTAGCTCGTTGTATCTCGCCGTTTGACGATTTACCATTTACGATGTGACTCGCTTGTTAGTGCCTCGTCGTGTTGCGGAAGCTGGGGGATTCGAACCCCCGGTACGGTAACCCGTACGTCAGTTTAGCAAACTGGTGGTTTCAGCCACTCACCCAAACTTCCTTCCATCGTTAAGAGCTTGAAGAGGTGCTAAAACCGCCTTCTATCTCTCGTTGCGGATGCAAAGGTAGAGTTTTTTTGTGAACCACGCAAGCATTTCAGGTTTTTTTTGTAACTTTGTGCAGAAAATCATAAGAAATGACACTTAACACAACAACTTTACTGCCTAAAGGTTGCTTCATGGTGCAGTTCCCGAAGGTATCTGATGTTCGCGGCTGTCTGGCCTTCGGTGAAGGTGAGCGCCACATTCCGTTCCCCATCAAGCGCATTTTCTGGACCTACGACATCAAGGACGGCAATATGCGTGGCGACCATGCTCACCGAACATGTGAGATGGTGCTGTTCCCCATCGGGGGCAGCTTCGACATCGAACTGGACGATGGGGAGAAGACGGCGTTGCTCCACATGGACGACCCCAGCCTTGGCGTTTACATTCCGCCTTTGGTGTGGTGTCGCTTGACGAACTTCACGAAGAATGCCGCCTGCATCAGCCTGGCCTCGGAGGAGTACAGGAGCGAGGACTACATCCACGACTATGAGGAGTTTCTTAGGATTAAGGATTAAAGATTAGGGATTAAAGCATGACCATCATACCATATTCTGTCTATCGCAAGGAGACTTGGGATGCGTTTGTGGAGATGTCGAAGAACGGCACCTTCCTCTTGAAGCGCGGTTTCATGGATTACCACTCCGACCGCTTCTTCGACTGCTCTCTCTTCATCTATGCCGGCATATCGCCCGACGGGGAGTTCAAGGAGAAGAGTCTGACCACGAAGGACCTTGTGGCGGTGTTCCCTGCCAATTGGGACAAGGAGCAGCGCACTGTCTATTCACATCAGGGGCTTACCTATGGCGGGCTTGTCGTGCTGCCAGAGGTGACGCAGAAGGAGGTGATGGACATGATGCAGGCCGTGCTGCAATACTATCGCGACATGATGCAGGCCGAGCGATTCGTCTATAAGCCTATACCTTATATATATAGTAGTGTTCCCTCCGGTGAGGACCTCTATGCTCTCTTCCGTGCCGGTGCACAACTCTCGCGCCGGCTGGTGAGCACGTGCGTCTCGATGCGCAACCCCATGAAGATGATGACGCTGCGTGTCCGCCAGGCGAAGAAGGCTGTCGAGCATGGCTTCTACATCGACCGCATGGCGGAAGGGGACACCAAGACGCTGGAGGAGTATTGGACTTTACTGGAACATGTCTTGGAGAAGTATCACAATAGTCGTCCTACGCATACGTTGCAGGAGATGGCCATGCTGATGAAGAACTTCCCCAGGAACATCCGGCTCTACATTGTCCGCCTGGAGAAGCGCATCATGGCTGGTGTGGTCATCTTCGAATGCCGCAAGGTGGCTCACGTACAATACATTGCCAGCGGCGAAGAGGGACGCCAGTACGGAGCGCTGGACCTCTTGTTCCGTCACCTCATCAACGAGCGCTACAAGACTTTCGACTACTTCGACCTCGGCACTTCGAACGAGGACGGAGGTCGCTACCTGAACGAGGGGCTCATCTTCCAGAAGGAGGGCTTCGGCGGCAGGGCTGTCTGCTATGACACGTACGAGATAAGCATAGACCAAGACCCCTCTAAACCTCTCCTTAAAGGGGATACTTCCTGTCCAGAGTCCTCCGCCTTGAAGAGGGAGTCGGAGAGTGTCCCTTACCTCGACCTGAAGCGCGTCAACAACAGTTTCGAGCCGGAGCTGACGGCAGAAGTGACGCGGGTCGTGCAGGGCGGATGGTATCTGCTGGGCGAGGAGAACAAGCACTTCAGCAAAGCTTTCTCTGAATACTGCGGTGCCAGATACTGTGTGCCGACGGGCAACGGTCTGGATGCCTTGACGATGATACTGGTTGCCTACAGGCAGATGCTTGGCTGGGACGACGATGCCGAGGTGATAGTTCCCTCGAACACCTACATTGCCAGCATCCTGGCAGTGAGCAGGGCCGGCCTGCAGCCCGTGCTCTGTGAGCCGCGCCTGGAGGACTACCTCATCAACCCCGACAACATCGAGCCGCTCATCACCGAGCGCACTCGGGCCATCATGGTGGTGCACCTCTACGGTCGCGTCTGCGACATGAAGCCAATCAACGAGCTGGCCCGCAAGTATGGCCTCAAGGTCATCGAGGACGTGGCGCAGGCTCAAGGGGCTGCCTACGGAGGAGTCCGTACCGGTCACCTCTGCGATGCGGCAGGCATCAGCTTCTATCCCGGCAAGAACCTCGGTGCCTTGGGCGATGCGGGCTGCGTGACGACCGACGACGAAGCGCTGGCCGACTACGTCCGTGCCATGTCGAACTACGGCAGCAGCAAGAAGTACGTCAACCGCATGAAGGGCATGAACAGCCGCATGGACGAGGTGCAGGCCGCCGTGCTGTGCTTGAAGCTAAAACGCCTGGATACCGACAACGAGGCACGTCGCCGCGTGGCTCAGGCATATAGCGAAGGCATCGACAATCCGGCTATTACCTTGCCCACGTTGCCTTCCGACCCCAATGAGAACGTCTGGCACGTCTATCCCATCCGCACTCCGGAGCGTGACCGTCTGCGCGAATACCTGTCGCAAGAAGGCATCGAGACCGTCGTTCACTATCCCATCCCACCGCACCGGCAGCAGGCCTATGCCGAGTGGAACGACCGCAGCTACCCCATCAGCGAGCGCATCCACAGCGAAATTCTGTCCCTGCCCATGTCGCAGGTGATAAGGGACGACGAAGTGGCCCGCGTCATCGAGGTCCTGAACGCCTACTCGTAAGCGCCTTATTGCAAGGATGAATCCCGACAGATTTATTTATCTATCAAACACTTATTAGGCTGTACGGACAGCTTCTGTTTTACGCCTTGGAAAGAAGTACGGGTACTTATCCCAATAAGTACGTGTACTTGTCGCCATAAGTACGTGGACTTATCCCCATAAGTACGTGGACTTGTTGCCATAAGTACGTGGACTTATCTGACCACTTCCCAGAGAGGGGAGCAAGAGGTGCCTTTGCGGATTATCATAAAACATAATTATCAAGTCACGCAGAAATTAAGGAAATAAAGGAAATTATTGCTGTCCGGGGAAAACTTCTCCTTCTTCCTTTTAAGTCCCTTTCCATCAGTGTTCCTACGAATAGTAGCTAATGGGGCTTGCCAAAAGTCTCGAAGAGACGAAAGACCACAGACGGGGGTGGTAACCCCCGGTAATTGCGCAACAACATGAAAAGTCCCGAAGGGACGACAGAAACACAAACAATTTGATATTAAACAGGTTATATACTCTGTCGCCCTTTCAGGGCTTAGTTTTGTTGATGTTCCTGTACCGGGGGTTAGCACCCCCGTCTGTGGTCTCTCGCACCTTGACTTCGTCGACCTTTGGTTCGGCGCTTATTTACCGGAGACAAATAAAAGGAAATATCCTTTTTTCCGTAGGTCTTGGAATGCCGCCGCTGGCACGGAGCTGTAATCCATCTTAGGCAAGGGCTTATCGATACAGAAACAGCCCCCTGCGGAACGAATCCGCAGGGGGCTGTATTGTTATTCCCAACTCCCCGGAGAGGAGTCGGGAAACGAGCGCTTTACTGAGCAGCCATGATGTTCAGGATGCTTACGAAGTCAGCGATGTCTACCTTCTGGTCGCCATTGATGTCTGCGCTTGCATTGTACTCACCTGCTGCCATGATGTTCAGGACTGTAACAGCATCGGCAATGTCAACCTTACCGTCGCCGTTCAGGTCACCCAAGGTGCCGGCTGCGGCGAAGGTGCCAGGAGTAACGGCCTTTGCTTGCGCTGGAGGCAGCGTAGAGGTTGCCTGCGAAGTCGAATGCAAGACCGGTGATGTTGGTCTCAGTGGTGCTGATGTTGTACTTCGGGTCGAGGTAAATCTTGCCGTTAGCCATGGGCACGTAGTTGGTCTCATAGACAACCACCTTGTTGGAGCCCATCGGGATAGCGAGATATACGCCGTCGTTTGTACGAGCAATCTTGCCGCTGTGAGTGTCGGTAGAGATGTCGCTGTAGTCCTCGTTGCCTTCAGCATCGAAGTGCTTGATGGAAGGAATCTCCTCGGAACGTGTGCCAGCGCTCTGGATGAACCAGAGACCACCTTCACCGTCAGTCTGGATGCCTACGTGCGTCGGGATAGCAGCATAAGCACCGTCGAGAGGCTGGAAGAATGCAGAGGGAACAGCGCTCCACTGCTGAGCTGTGCCAAGGTTGTAAATAGCGCAGTTGAAGGCTGTAGGAGCAACCTCTTCTACGCCACCCTGAGCACCGAGAACATACATCTTCAGGGCGTCGCCTTCACCCTCGACAGCCAGGCCGACTGCCGGACGGTTCTGCTCGTCCTCACCTACGTATGTGATACCTGTAGCCTCGTCGAGCTCACCACCCTTGAAGACGGGCTTCCAAGCCTCGTCGAGGTCGTCGGGATTGATTTCCCATACAGAGCTGTTGGACAGACCGGATGCACGGCCTACGAAGAGACGACCGTCCTTAGTGAAGCAGAGGTCCTTGAGGTCGAGGTCGTAGCTGCCGAAGAGCTTGAGAGGTGTGCTGCCAGCAATGTCGAGACCGCCATAGTAAGCACCTACAGGCTCGAAGGCGGCATCGAATGCGAAGAGTGCACCAGGATTGCCAGTAGAGAACATGTCATCCTTATCCTCCATAGGACGAGACTCGGTGACGAGAATCTGACCGAAGCCCTTGCTTGCAGGATTGTTGTTGACAGCCAGGCCATAAGGAGAGTTGAAGCTGTAGCTCTCGCCTACCTTCAGGACGTCGAGAGTACCCTTACCAACAACTGCCACCTCGAACTTCAGCTTGGTAACGTCGGAGACGCCAAGTCTGATGGAACGAATGCTTACCTCATTAGCTCCAACAACGGGATCCTTTACAGACGTGCTGTAAATCTGGCTTTCGCCATCGTAGAAGTTAACCTGTGCAGACTCTACCTCGGCATTGAGGTCGAAGTTGACAACAACATTGTCACCTACCTCCTTAGCCGTTACGTTGTAAGCAAACGCATTGAGCTGAGGATTGGGCACATCGTTGATGTACTTGCCACCATAGAAGTAAACCACACCGCCTTCGAAGAGGCGAGGAATAGTATCCTGACCGATGGTCTGGAACCAAACGGGATCCTCGCTTGAGTTGCCATTGAGCACGTATGTGAGCTCACCGCTCTTCAGACGCTCAGCATCAACCTTCGTACCGTTGGCAGTACCTACGGTAGCAACGTAGAACACATTGCTTACAGTGCAGTTGCCATCGTTACGGCTGATGGTGTTGCAACCATTGCTCGTATCGATAGTGTGACCCTCAGAGAGAATCAGCGTGTTGCGAACTTCTGACAGAGAACCGGACCAGCCGATGACACCGCCACAAGAGTTGGTCTCCTCGCCGAGCAGCGTAGAACGAACGATACAGTTCTCGACCAAAGTACCATCGCCAGCATTGTTGCCGACAACGCCACCATGAGTACCGTCACCAGCAATAGCAGAATGGATGGTAACGTTCACGTCGCAGTTCTGAATCTTAGCATTGTAGGTGTAGCCTGCAATACCACCCATGAACTTAGAGCCAGAATAGAAGTCGCCAGTCAGCTTCAGGTTCTTGACGGTAGCACCGTCCAGAGTGTTGAAGAAGCCGCAACGCTCGCTATCGTAGTAAATATAAACGTTGTCGATAGAATGGCCCTGACCGTCGAACTCGCCACGGAAGCTGTAGTCGCTCTGGTTGATGGGCTGCATGCCAATACCAGTCATGTCGATATCCTTCACGAGCTTGGCCTTAACCGTATAGTCAGCAAAGCTGGAAATAGCACGGAAGGCAACGAGCTGCTTGACATTGCCAAGGAGGTAGTAACCATCCTCGTCCTGAGCAGGAAGAATCTGAGTTACTGCAGGCTCAGACAGAGCAGCAGGATTCTGAGCTTCCTTCGTGGTGTACGCGCCAGTGAGGTATGCTTCGTGCATCTCATTAGAGAAGTCAAAGAGAATCTCTGTCTCGATGTCGCTGAAGACATAGTCGCCTGTCTCAATCCATTCGCCAGTATCCTGATCTTTCTCTACCAAAGGCAGGTTGCCCATTTGGAGAGAAGCAAGAGTGTTGGCATTGTTGAACAGGGAAACGTATGCCTGCTTGCCTTCGTAAATCTTCTCGAAGAGGCTGGAGAACTTCTTGGCAAGAGCAGTCTTAGCCTCTACGCCGTCAGCTCCGTCAACACTTGCGACAAGCTCTTCAAGGGCAGTCCTCAACTCAGCGGGGAAGTTAGGAGTAGAATGAACATTCTCTTCGTCAGACTCAGCCTCGATGATGCTCTGAGCACGAGCTGTCATGTTCTCGAGAACCAAGTCGAGAGCTTCGCCGCTCTTCTCTGCGTCTTCACCACAATAGACAACCTTGAGGGCACTCCAGCCTGTCCAGTCACGATCGTAGTTCGTGCCAGGATTCTTGATGCCGATGGTGAGCTGACCGTCCTCGCCTACAACAGCGATGGTGTAAACCTGATAGCGACCTGCATTTGCAGCAGCTGCCATACCTGTTTCGCCCTGAGTAGCATAGCCAAGGAGAGTAGCACCATTCTCCGCAGCCTGACTCTCGTCGGTGGAGAAGAAGTCGTCGTAGATAGCTAAGTCGTGAGCACCAGGACCATGCAGGTTGCAGTTCACCATGTCAATAGTGTCGTTTGCTGCAATATAGTCCTCTACGACAGCGGGGAAGTAGTTGAAGATGCCGTTAGCATAGATACCAGCAGCATAGTTCTTGCTGTAGCGGTTGTTGCTGGGACGGAAGGCAGCGTGTGTGCCTACGAGGTAGTAACCGGGCTTCATGTCCTCAAGAGTCTGATACATGTCACCAGTCTTGTTCCATGCCTCAACGCCATAGACATTCTTGCCTTCTGCGTCTGCAACCTTACCCATACCAGTTGCCCAGCCGTTAGTCCACTTCTCGTTCTCACCATTGCTGAAGTCGCTGTTGGAAATCAGCTTGCTGATGTCAGTGCCGGGCTTGTAGCCATCAGCAATAGCCTTCTGCAGCCATTCCTCTACGCGCTCTGTCTCAGCCTTGATCTGGTCAAGTGTAGCAGTGTGGGTCTCCTTGATGTACTCATAGGTACCGAGAGGATTGTCTTCGCTGGGCTCGTCGGTCTCTGTAAGGTAGGCCTGGAGGGCATCGCGCAGTTCACCTTCGAAACTGTCGTCGGAATCAAGCTGAGCCTTGATGTCCTCACACTTGGTGATATATGTCTGATAAGCTTCAGCATTCTTGGCAACCTCAGCCTTCTTGTCGTTGACAGCCTGGAGGGCGTCAGCAAACTCGAGGATGGTAGTAGTCTCTGTCAAAGCATCGAGTACATCCTGATACTCGTCGAGCACTGCCTGAGTAGCGATGGTCTCTTCTACTGCTTCTTCCTCGTAAGACTTGATAGCGTTACCTACTTCTTCGAGGTCGTCTTCGTTAGCTACAGAGAAGTACTGCTCGGCAGCATAGATAACTGTACCGTGAGCGGGATCGGGGAAGGGATACATATCCTCGCCGATGTTCTGGAACCAGAAGCCAGTGCGGAACTGTTCGCCGTTGGCCTTCCAAGCGAGTGCACCGCTCTCGAAGTCTTCGGGAGTAACGATGCCTACGTGTTCCTGTGTGCCGTGGAGTGCATAGCAGTTCTTGATGTTGTCGTTGACGCGAGCGTTGCCGTAGCGTGCAAAGTAGCGTGCATCGCTTTCGGTGCCTTCCACTTCACCTACGGCGAAGCAGTTGGTTACTTCAGCCCAGTCACCGAGCCAGCCAGAGAACGAGCCGTTCTCCTTCGGTCCATAGACGTTGCCGACCATGCCGCAGTTGTCGATGGTGACGTGGCAAGAGGAGCTCATGACGCAGCCGAATACGCCGGCAGCGTTGGGACCGCCGTTGGCTCTTACGTCGCCGCACATCATAACGCCCTTGATGTTGACGTGACCTGCCCAAGGAGCAGTCATACCAACCAGAGCGACATAGCCGCGACCGATGAGTTCGCAGCTCTCGTCGAGGACGACATTCTTAATGTATGCGCCTTCTGAATTGCGTGCCTGTTCGTCGGTGAGACCACCGTAGCCCTTAACGGGAAGACTGTTCATAACGGCGATGAGGCCTACGCCATTGTCGTTGGGATGATCAACGACGAGGTTGCTGATGGTGTGGAACTGTCCGTCGAAGTTGCCATAGAAGGGAGCGCCTTCTGTGCCGACGTTAGCCCAACGCTCGCAGTAGCCTTGCATGTCGATGTCGTCGGTCAGGCGTGCGCTGGCATCAAGGTGCTTTGCTGCATAGTTTGTCCACCATACGAGCTCAGCACCGTTCTTGATTTCGAACCATCCATCGACGGGAGTCAGGAAGTCTTCCTGCATACCGTCGCAGACAGTACAGAAGCCTTCTACATAATCGTGAGGAGGCAGTGAAATGCTGCTGGGTGAGTTGGAGTAGGTGACGTCGCCCAGGGGAGCACCGTCGCAACGATACTCTGATGCTACAGCATAGACGAGTGCGCCGTCCTTCTTGATGGGATACGGGAAGAGGTCTTCGCCAATCTTCTGGTAGAAGCGGTCGACGCCGCCCTGGTTGCCGTTCAGTGCATAAGCCAGTGCGCCGTTCTCGATGTCTTCCTGATTTTCGATGTGTATGCCCTTTGCTTCGTCCTCAAAGTCATATTCGTTGGCAAAATAGACGTTGGAGCAGGTGATGTTAGCAGGGTTACGTGAGAAGGTCTTGGAGTCGCCGATGGCATTGTTGAGCGTTCCGAGGAATGCACAGTTGTTCCAGTAGGACTGAGCTGAAGACCATCCGGAGAAGCCTGCGAGACACTCTGTGGCTTCTGTGCCGTTGACGTTACCGGCATAGATGGTGTTGTCCACGATGGTCTTTGACTCAATGACACCGATAAGGCCTGCACTGGTGTTGTCACCGCCATAGGATGCGTTGATGTCGATGTCTGAGAAGACGTTGCGAATCTTCACGCGGTCGCGGCGTGTATGAGAGCTGATGGAGCCTGCATAGCGTCCGCTGGTAGTGATGGAGCCGTGCATGATGACGTTCTCGAATGTACCGGCGAAGTTGGGGAACAAAGAGGCATTGTCGGCTTCTATATCCGTCATCTCGATGGTGAGTTCGTGGCCGTCGCCGTTGAAGTTACCGTCGAACCAGTTGCTGGTGTTGAAGATGAAGCGTCCGGGCTCGTTTTGGTACGTTATGTCGTTGGCCATTTTGAGGCTGAAGCGTGCACCGTTTGTGATACGGTTCCAACCTTCTGCGATGTCGATGTCCTCTGCGCTCTTGAGGAGGTAGTAACCGTCCTTCATGTCGCGTTCGAGGGCGTAGATGTTGAAGCATCCGCATGCTTGACAGATACCGAACTTGTCGTACTGGTGAGCTGTTGCCTGCGCTGTGCCTTCGTTGGAGAAGGTGAGTTCAAATTCGCTCTTGCCGTCGCAGGCTGTGGGGGCAGAAGCAAATACCTGCTTGCCGCCGAAGGCTGCGGGAACGGGGAAGGGATCGACGCCAATCTCCTGTGTCCAAGCGATGTGGCTCTGGTCGTTGTTCAGCTGATAGCAGATGCGACCGTCAGCCAGCTGGTCGTAGGGGACGATGGTGACGCACTTGGTGTTGCCCCATGCATTGGTGGCATAGTTGTTGGTGCTGGCACCGCCGGGACGTTTGCCATAGATGTCCTGCTGGTAGGTCTCCATGTTGACAGTCTGGAGCTGGCCATCGTTACGTCCGATGGTGCCGCTGTTGCCGTCCACCTTGAATTCGCTGCCGTCGTTGATGACGAGGCAGTTGATGATGTTGGTACGTCCGTCGCACCAGCCTGCGATACCGCCGCAGTTGGTGGTGGTTGCGCCCTTGATGGTGAACTTGGCGAGACAGTTCTCAATCATGGCACCCTGATAGCATACGCCAGCAATGCCGGCGTGAGTGCCATCGCCTGCTACGGCGCTGACCACGTTAACGTCGACGTAGCAGCCACGGATCGTACCGTTGTTCCATGCCACGATACCGCAGGCCTCCTTCTTGTCGGTGGTGATGGTGCCCTGAACCTTCAGGTTCTGGATGAGGGCATTGTAGCCGACATTGCGGAAGATTGCGGTGCCGTCGGCACCACTTGAGAATGTGTTGATGGTGATGGTGTG
>OMSJ01000001.1 GCA_900313705.1 uncultured Prevotellaceae bacterium | reverse complement strand
GACTTTAGAGTAAGCCCCCATGAGCTGCTTTTGTCAAGAAAGCCGAATTATAGGTACATAAGTAGAGGTTCTCTTGATTTTCCCCGGACAGCAATAAAAAAAGACGGCTGAGAATTAATCCCAGTCGTCTATCTTGAAGTAGAGGTCCTCCTGTTCCGAAGGTCCGCTGTCGTTCCAGTATTCGAAGAAGTCCTGCGGTTCGCGTGCATGTTCGTTCTGTCCCTCGCGGAAGATACGCTCTGTTTCCTGTTGCTGGAGAGCCGCGTTGCGTTCCTGGATGAAGTCCTCGCGCATGTCCTCCCAGCAGTAGTCGTACTTCTCGAAGCGCAGTCCGTCGTACCAGCCCTCTCCGGCCCAGTATTCCCAACTGTTGCGCCCTTTGGCATCGGACAGTCCCACGCGTCGCTCGAGGTCATCGATGCGTCGGCCAATGACTTCGCAGATGCCTTCCGAGATGACATCCTGCAGCCTGACGTACTCCGTGTGGAACCATACGTCAATCCAGTCGTTGTAGTCCTTGATGTGAATTTGCCTCAGCGTGAACTTCCATATCTTCAGAGCCCACAAGGGGTGGTGCGCCTCAGCACAGAGGTCGCCGAGCAGTAATCCCCGATGGGCTTTGTGAGCGCAGGTGGAAGCACAACGGATGGCATGTATTCCGCGATTCACGATGCCCTTCAGCATCTCGACATCCATAAACGCTACTCCTCTTTCGGGAGAGCACGTACACACACAGCAATGATTAAATCGTTTTCTCATAACTACATGATTAAGTGTAACAATAAATAAAAGAACGCACAGAGCACCCCTCTCCTGCGAAGGATGTCTGTAGGGGCAAGTCCCCCAGTCTGTTACACTGTCATGCAGTCGATTTTACCTATCCGGTCATGCTGTTTCTCGCTTTAGCGGCTGCAAATGTAGGACAAATTCTTCATCCGTACAAATTATTTCGCCTCTTTTTTCTCGTGCCGGTCCTTTTTCATCCCCGATATTATGCCTTTCAGCATATAGAGCAAGCAATAGACTCAATTCTTACTGAAAAAGTCTTCAAGATGTGTGCCCTTTCAGAAAAAAATAGTAACTTTGCAGGGATGTAAAAAAGAAACGATACCCAAGAGACATATATTTATTACTAAACCTTATAATAATCGTTGTCATGAAAAAGATTTATTTATTATTACAGCTTTTTGTAGGCGCTCTGCTGTTCATGGGCAGCATGAGCGTAAGTGCACAAGACCTCATCGAAGGCTACAAGCGCGTGCTCTATGCCGACGACATCGAGGAAGGAAAGACGTATTTCATCATTAGCGACCGCACAAAGTTTGCGGGCAACAACACAGGCAAGCCCAAAGGCATGTCCAACAAGCTGGATAGCTATACAATCAGTTGGGACAAGCCCTCCGACGGCATCTACTTCGTCTATTGGGGCGACTTCAATGAGGAGGAGGAAGGCTTCCAATGGATAGCAGAAAAGGTAGGCGAAGACCAGTGGGCTTTCAAGAACAAGGTGAAGGACGAGTACCTCGGCGTGAAGAACAGCTACGACGATGACGTGCTCTTCTCCGCCACTCCCGTGGGCTATACCCTCACCGACCTGGACGAAGGTGCAGGACGTTTCTACATGGTCAGCAGCGACAACTCGCACTCACCACACGTACAGGGCTACCTGCGTAGCGACCGTCCCAACAACAGCCTTGCCAAGCAGGGCGTGGGCGACGACGACTATCCTGGCGACGGCCAGACCAACGGCTATCCGGGCCGCTGGCAGATTTACGAAGCTGAGGGCTCCTTGCAGAACGTCTGGATAACGGACGTGAGCGAAATCAAGGAAGGCGAGCAGTACTATATCGTCAGCGACCGCACGAAGTTCGCAGGCAACAGCACCGGACTGCCAAAGGCAATGGCATGTCTGCAGGATAACTTCAAGATTAACTGGGGCAACCAGTATGTCTATTGGGCCGACCTCGACAAGGAGTCCGACGGCTTCATCTGGACCGCACTGAAGGCCGGCGAAGAGGGGCAGTGGGCTTTCCTCAATAAGGAGAACGGCCGATTCCTTGGCAACATGAACATGCCTGCCGAGGCCGACATCATCTTCTCCGACGCTCCCGTGGGCTACACGCTCACCGACCTCACCGAAGGCGCAGGACGCTTCTTTATGACCAACAGCGAGTCGGAGCATTCGCCGCACGTCCAGGGCTACCTGCGCAGCGACCGCCCCAACAACAGCCTGGCCAAGCAGAACGTAGGCGACGATGACTACTCCAGCGACGCAGCAACCGCCGGCTATCCCGGACGCTGGAAACTGATGAAGGTCAACCCGGGCAGCGAGGAACAGTCGGACTACTTCAACCTGGCCAACGGCTACTACAACATCCTCTACCCCAACGGCACGGAGAAGAAATGCTGGAGCGACAAGAAGGCCGACGCACAGGCCTACGAGCAAGGCGCAAGTCTCATCCTCGACACACAGCACAGCGGTGATCCGCGCAACATCTTCCGCATCGAGGCTGTAGATAGGGAGAAAGGGCAGTACCGAATTCGCAACTATGCGTCGGGCAGGTACGTCAGCGGCACGATGACCGAAGACGGACTGGTCTTCATGTCCGACACGGAAGAGGAACCGCTCACGTTCTTCCGCGTGCTGACCAACAACAGAGAGTTCTCCATCTACAACGCCAACAGCGAGATGTTTGCTCCCGTCAGCGGAACTCCCTACACCCATATCGGCACAACGGACGCAGCCGTGGTGGAAAACTGGAAGACGCAGAAGGTGGATGCCGCCTCGCTGGACAGCCCTTCCGCCAAGCTCCGACTCGCTCTCGCCAAGAAGATGGACGAGGTGGGAAACCCCGACTTCTGCGACCAAACCGGCCTTAGCCAGACACAGCTTCAGGACTTCCGCAATATCTGGAGCAAAGCTGACGAAGCCGTCACCAACGGTGCCTACGACATCATCCTCGAGCGTCTGATTGCCGACCTCGATGCTGCTGCACAAGGCAAGTACGTCGCACCCGTTTACGACAAGTACAAGAAGCAGAACCTGCGTGTGCTGAGCTACAACGTGAAGCATTGTGCCGGCAACAAGGACGGGCTGAACTTAGCGAGGACAGCAAGTGTCATCGCCGCACAGCAGGCCGACGTGGTGGCTCTGCAAGAGGTTGATAGCGTCTTCTCCACACGTTCCGACAACAAGTATCAGATAAAGGAACTGGCTGAGGCCACAGGCATGTACGGCATCTTCTGCAGCGCCCTGACCGGCTATGGCGTAGGCATCCTCTGTAAGGAACTGCCGCTCTCCGTCAAGGTCGTGTCCCTGACGCCCGACTTCGAGCCTCGCCGTATGCTCATAGCTGAGTTCGACAACTATGTCTTCGCAAGTCTCCACGTCGGTCTCTCGGCTAACGCAAGGCGTGGTACAGGTCCTATCATTAAGGCTGCTGCTGAGGAATGGGTTGAGACAGGCAAACCGCTCATCATAGCCGGCGACTTCAACGACGATGGCACCGACGACGAGATGCAGGGAGCACGCGGCGTGCTCACCAAGTACTTGCAGGAGAACGGCTTCACCTTCCACTCTGACCTCACCACTCCGACTTGGAGCGACGGCACGTACGTCATCGACAACATCATCAGCTATGACCCGATAGGCGGTGTAGAGAAACTCAGCTACGAAGTGGTCAACGACAAGGTCACCTCTGACCACATGCCTATCGTGGGTGACTTCCGCATTGGCTTTGACAGCGGCACAGGAATAGGTTGCATCAGGAACTCTGAGTCCAAGTCACATGACGACGGCATCTGGTACGACCTGCAGGGCCGTCAGAGAGTGAACGGCAAGTCGTCGAGCAATATCCTCCAGAGCGGTATCTATATCTACAACGGACGGAAGGTGGTGAAGTAAATCACCTCCTCCGTCCGCTGTGGTTATCCGCATCACTACGATGGAATATAACTAAATGCACTAAGAAATAAAGAGCTTATGAAGAAAAGTCTATTTGCATTGATGAGTCTTGGACTGCTGCTAACGGCTTGTGGCGAGCAGAGTCAGAAAGAGACAAGTGAACCTTTTACCGATGATGTGGCTGTTGCTCTTTCGGCAGGTGGTAGCATCGACCTCAACAGCTTGCAATGGACAAGAAAACCGGCAGGCTATGAGGTGAAAGGCGATACGATAGTCATTACGACGGCTCCTCACACCGACCTCTGGCAACGCACCTACTATCACTTCCAGAACGACAATGCCCCTGTCCTTCAGATGAAGACGCGGGAGAAGTTCTTCAGCTTTGTCGTAAAGACCGACTTCACACAGAGCCATCAACGCTTCGACCAGTGCGGCATCGTCATGTACCTGGATAGCGAGAACTGGCTGAAAGGTTCCGTGGAGTATGAGAACGACGAGTTCCAGCACCTGGGCAGTGTGGCAACGAACAATGGCTATTCCGACTGGGCAACGACAGCCATTCCTGCTGACGTCAAGACCATGTGGTATCGCTTCTCGCGCCGCGAGGACGACTACTGCATCGAGTGCTCCACCAATGGCATCGACTTCAGCCAGATGCGCATCTGCCACATGTATGCTGCTGCCGAGGAAATCAGCTTTGGCGTTTATGCCTGCTCGCCCGAGGAATCGTCCTTCACGGCGGTCTTCTCAGACATGAAGATTACGGAGTGTGCGTGGAAGGCTCACGACGGGCAGCAGCCCGACGAGGTGAATTGATACGACCTGGGTCGTCTTCGCTTATTCGCATCTTTGCAAAGGTATAACATAAATAGTGTGTAATGAAGGAATCAGTATTGAAAGGCCGGCCTGAGCTGGCAGCAGTGATAGAACAAGTGGCTGAGGTGGCGGGCTACCTCTGGCAGAAGGGATGGGCCGAGCGCAACGGTGGCAATATCACCGTGAACGTCACAGAGTTCATGGACGAGGAATGCCGCACTATGCCAGCCATCGCTTCGCCAAGGCAGATAGGCAAGGTGCTGCCGAACCTGCGGGGGAAGTATTTCTATGCAAAAGGAACAGGGAAGCGTATGCGTGACCTGGCGCGTAAGCCGATGGAGAATGGTGCCATCATCCGCATCTGCGACGATTGCCAAAGCTATGAAATCATCGCCGATGCTCCCGTGGCGCCTACCAGCGAATTGCCCAGCCATCTGGCTCTTCAGGACTACCTCATCGGCTCAGGCTCCTGCTACAAGGCGACGCTTCACACACATCCCATCGAACTGGTGGCAATGAGCCATATCAAATGCTTCCTGCAGCCAGGCGAGATGACGCATGTGCTTTGGTCCATGATTCCCGAGACCCTTGCCTTTGCTCCGCTTGGCATAGGCATCGTCCCCTACACCTTGCCGGGGTCTGTCCAACTGGCCGACGCCACGCTCAAGCTCATCAAGGACTACGATGTCGTCCTCTGGGAAAAGCACGGCACGGTGTCCGTCGGCACGGATATCATGGATGCTTTCGACCAGACGGATGTCCTTTGCAAGGCAGCCAATATATATATGTGTGCCCGCTCGATGGGCAGCGAGCCGGAAGGGATGACGGACGAGGCCATGAAGGAAGTGCAGGACGTCTTCAACCTGCCCAAGGTGCGTCCCTGCTGACTATTGCAGCACCAGAGAGACAGGGCAGTGGTCGCTGCCCATGATGCTGTCGTGGATGTCGGCTGATTGCAGACGCGATGCCAGGCGCTCAGAGACGAGGAAGTAGTCGATGCGCCAGCCCACGTTCTTCTCCCTGGCCCGGAAGCGATAGCTCCACCAGCTATAGCGGTCGGTGGCATCGGGGTAGAAGTGTCGGAAGGTGTCGATGAAGCCGCTGTCCAGCAGCGTGGTCATCTTCTCCCGCTCCTCGTCTGTGAAGCCCGCATTCATGTGATTCGTCTTCGGATTCTTCAGGTCGATTTCTTGGTGAGCCACGTTCATGTCGCCGCACACAATGACAGGCTTCTTCTTGTCGAGCGAAAGCAGATACTGGCGGAAGTCATCCTCCCACTGCATACGATAGCTGAGGCGGCGCAGACCATCCTGACTGTTGGGCGTATAGACGCAGACCAGATAGTGGTCCTCCATCTCCAGTGTTATGATGCGTCCCTCGTGGTCGTGCTCATCGATGCCCATGCCGTAGGTGACATTCAGGGGAGTCTGCCGCGTGAAGACAGCGGTGCCTGAGTAGCCCTTCTTTTCGGCGTAGTTCCAGTACGAGGTATAACCTGGGAAGCAGAGGTCGAGCTGACCAGCTTGCATCTTTGTCTCCTGTAGGCAAAAGAAGTCCGCGTCAAGCTGCGCGAAGGTTTCTCCAAAGTTCTTGCCAACGACAGCCCGCAGCCCGTTGACGTTCCAACTGACGTATTTCATAGCATGTGAGTTTATTGTTGAGTGCAAAGTTACGAAATAATCTCTAATCTCTAACCTCCAATCCAAAAAAAGTTTGTATCTTTGCATGTGCTATAGGTTAAGCAGATGAATAAGACAAAGGGAATGGCTGCAGGCGGACTGTTCTGCAGCGGACTTGTTGCCGTGGGGATGTTGTTGCAACTGGTGGCAGGTCCTGTCCGATGGGACATGCTGGCGTGGCCCGTCAATGCCGTTGTGCTGGCAGTGCTGTCGTGCGCAGTCATCACGATGCATCTGTGCCGCAAGCGTGTCGGCCTCTTCCGTTGGATGTCAACGTTGCAGGCAGGCATACCGGCTCTGCTGGCTTGCGTCATGCTGACGATGCTCATGGGCGTCACGCGACAGGTTCCTCCCGGACACATGGCGGCTGACCCCATCGGCATCACCGACATGCTTTCCTTCTGGCCTTTCGTACTCACTTATGTGTGGCTTGCCTTGCTGCTTGGCATGGTCTGCATGACCAAACTCTCCCGTCCGTCCTGGCGCAGTGTTCCCTTCCTGCTCAACCACGCCGGGCTGCTTCTCGCCCTCGTCGCTGGCACGCTCGGCAATGCCGACATGCAGCGTCTGCGTATGGTCGTGCAAGAGGGTAAGACTGAGTGGCGTGCCATTGATGCAAAGCACAGAGTGCACCAGTTGCCCATCGCCATTGAACTTCACGATTTCGCCATTGAGGAGTCCCCGAAGCTCAGCTTCTCGTCCGACGTGACAGCCTATACGAAGGATGGCGCTGCTGTGCGTGACACCATCCGTGTCAACAAGCCTCTAAGCATCAACGGATGGAAGATTTACCAGTACAGCTACGATGAGGCTAAGGGCAGCATGAGCGACATCAGCGTCCTTGAACTGGTGCACGACCCATGGCTGCCATTCGTCTATTGTGGTATCTTCATGATGCTTGCAGGGGCTGTCTGGCTCTTCCTAAAGTCTCCTACAGCAGGATATTTCCACTCTTAAATTTGTATATGTCCATAATTCATGTTATCTTTGTAGCACAATAACACATTATATAATATATATTATGGTAAAGCATATCATATTGTGGCGGCTGAGGGAAGACCTCACTGCTGAGGAAAAGGAAAGCGTGAAGCAAGGCATCAAGTCTGGACTGGAAGGGCTGGCAGGACGCATACCCGGAATGGTGGATATCACCGTCAACGTGGATGGACGTCTGGACTCGTCGAATGCTGACGTCATGCTCGACAGTACATTTATCGACGAGGCAGCACTCAAGGCCTACGCCGTGCATCCCGAACATGTGGCAGTCGCAGACGGCAAGGTCCGCCCCTATACTTGTCTGCGCACATGCCTCGACTATGAGATAAAGTAAGCAAAACCATCGCGTCATAACGGAATAACGTTATAACGTCATAACGACAAAAATAAGAAGAACTATGAAAGGAATTGTACTGGCCGGCGGCTCAGGCACCCGGCTCTATCCCATCACGAAGGGTATCAGCAAACAGCTCATGCCCATCTACGACAAGCCGATGATATACTATCCCATCAGCGTCCTCATGCTGGCGGGCATACGTGACATCCTCATCATCTCTACACCCTTCGACTTGCCAGGCTTCAAGCGCTTGCTGGGCGACGGCAGCGACTACGGCGTGCACTTCGAGTATGCTGAACAGCCTTCGCCCGACGGATTGGCACAGGCTTTCACCATTGGGGCTGACTTCGTCGGCGACGATTGCGCCTGCCTCGTCCTGGGCGATAATATCTTCCAAGGCAACGGTTTCAGTGCCATGCTCCGCGAAGCGGTACGTACGGCAGAGGTTGAGAAGAAGGCAACGGTCTTCGGCTACTGGGTGAACGACCCTGAGCGCTACGGCGTGGCCGAGTTCGACAAGCAGGGCAACTGCCTCTCCATCGAGGAGAAGCCGACAAAGCCCAAGAGTAATTATGCCGTGGTTGGTCTGTACTTCTACCCCAACAAGGTGGTGGATGTGGCAAAGAACATCAAGCCCAGCGCAAGAGGTGAGTATGAGATAACGACGGTCAACCAGTGCTTCCTCGCCGATGGTGAACTGAAGGTACAGACCCTTGGCCGCGGCTTTGCCTGGCTCGACACAGGCACTTTCGATTCCCTCTCTGAGGCTTCCACCTACATCGAGGTGCTCGAGAAGCGCCAGGGACTCAAGGTGGGTTGCTTGGAAGGCATTGCCTACCGCAAAGGTTGGATAGACGAGGAAAGGATGCGCCAACTGGCAAAGCCCATGCTCAAGAACCAGTACGGGCAGTACCTGCTCAAGGTGATTGAAGATGTGAAGCGCTTTGGCACTGCCAGCGACGACTTCTAAGCAAGTTGTGTGAATAAAAACAAAAGAGGCTGTGTTTTGTGACACAGCCTCTTTGTGTATGTAGGCCTATTCTGTATTTAGCCTTGCTTGATGTTGGCTTGAACTGTGGCGTTGGCAGACTTTGTGTATGTGCCATGTACCCTGATGCCGCGTGAGTCCCTACCGGTGTTGGAGACGCGTATGGTGCCGGCATTGACGGTCAGGTTGCCGTCCACCTTGATGCCCATGCAGCGTGATTCTTCCTCCGTTTCCTCGTTCTCATAGATGTTGCCTGTGGCACGTATCTGCATGAGGGTAGTGTTGTCATCTTCGTTGACCAGCATGTTGCCTGAGACAGAGATGCCTTTGCTTCCGTTGCCGGAGGCGATGATTTGGAATGTTCCGCCACTGACGGTCAGGTCGCCTGGAACCTTGATGCCCTTGACATCGTTGTTCGCAGCCTCAATGTTCAGCTTGCCTCCACGGATGAACATCTTTCCGTTGTTCTCCTTCTCGGGGTTGGGCGTGACGTCATCGTCGAGTGTCATCACTTCGACCTGCAGTCCGTCGCCAGCCTGTCCGGTGAGCGTCAGTGTTCCGCCGCTCATAAGGAAGTATTGGCCGACGTGCATGGCGTCAGATGCTGCCTTGGTGACGGTGATGCTGCCGACATCCTTCTTCAGCTGCATATACTCCTTGGAGGCGATGGCGTGCTTGGCGTTTCCGGCAACGGTGAGTGAGCCGCTGCCTTCCACTTCGAGGTGTCCCTTGCAGTACAAGGCTGCCTTCTGGGTTCCACCGGCAGCATCGGTAAGGAAGTTCTGCGTGCCAGGGTTGAGGATGAGGTCAACGCGCTTGCCGCACTGGATGTCGATGGCAGCGCCACGGTCGCTCGTGAGATTGAGGCCGTTCAGGTAGAACTTACACTTGAGCGGACCTTCGTAGGTCAGTGACCCTTGTGTGCTCTCGCCTTGCAGCACAAGCTCCAGTTCGCTCCTGGTGTTTGTGCTGACGATGGAGACATGCGCGCCGTCAGTAGTTGCCGTAACCTCTGGAGCATGTCCCAGATCGACGGTGGCCGTGCTTCCGGCAAACGTGACGTAGATGGTGTGTACCACCGTGATGCTGTCCACGCTGCTTGTGCTGAACGTCTTGTCTCCTATGGTGAAGCTTGTTCCTCCGTCGGAGAACGGCATCTCAGTGGTCGTCACGCGTGTGTCGTTGCCAGCTTGCCAGATGCGTATCTGCTCCTGGGCTTGCAACATGAACGCACAGCACAAGAGTACACTTGTGATAAGAGTACGTTTCATTGTGTGTTATTTCCTTATCTTGATGGCCTTGTCACCCATGCGCACAACATAGACACCGGCAGGCAGGTTGTCGAGGCTGATGTTGGCACCTTCCTTGACGTTGGCAATGCTGACGAGTGCGCCGGCTGTGTTGTAGATGCGCAACATGCCGTTGCCCTTGATGGCGAGTGTGCCGTCCTTGCAGGTGATGTTCTCTGCCTGTTCGGGCAGTGCCTGGATGGCGGTAGCTTCGTCCTTTTCGGTGAAGGTCATCTTGTCCAGGACAGAGATGGGGTAGGAGTGCTTGCCTTCTGTTGTGGTGACAACGACATAGCCTTCCTCGAAGGTGATTCTCTGCACGATGGGCAGGGAGATGTTCTGTTCGGTACCGCTGTAGGTAATGGTGAGGAACTTGGAGTTGTCGGCCATAGCGGTGGAGCTGGCCATGAGCAGCAGGGCTGCCAGAATGTTCTTTGTCTTCATCTTTTGTATTGTTTAATGGTTTGTGATTTGCTATATAGTTATGCTGTTATTGGTTCGGGTTGAATGATGGTCTATCAGAAGCTGTAGTTGTATCCGAAGTTGATGGCGTGCATCCTGTTGTGTACGCTGACCACAACATCTTCTTCGACGTCGTGAATGTCGAAGGTCAGCAGGTATGCAAAGGTCACCTCGTGGTGCTTGCGGAATTTATAGCTTAGGCCTGCAGCGGTTCGTATCTTCTGCAGAAGCATCTTGTCGCCTGGCTTGACGCTGTTGTGTAGCTCTGCCGAGATGAATGGCGAGAATGGGTTGCGCTTCTTGTCAAATTCAAGTTTCAGTCGCGAGCGCAGCACCTGGTCGGTAGAGGATGGTTTGACTTCTGTCTCCCATGTTCCTGTCGGTTCTCCGTCGGGGACGTCGTAGGTATAGACGGGCGTCGGGTCAGCCCAGTTGATGGGATCCCATGGGTCGTCGGGATTGCCTGGAGGATATACCAGGTCCATTTGTGTCGTATAGTCCTGACGGTACTTGTATTTGGCGACGTTTCTTTCTTTGCAGTATGTCAACTGATAGCGCTCTCTGAGTGAAACCTTGAGCCATCCCCAGAGTTTGACGCTGCCAATCGCTTCTACGCTGAAGCGATGTCGGGGGAACCAGTACTCGGGAGTGAGGTTGTAGCCGATGGAATAGTTGTCGGGATCTTCCTCTTTGGTGTTTTTCTCCTTGTACCTGTCCGGGCGGTAGGAGTGGAGGTAGTTATAGCCGATGCCGAACTTTAGCCATTTCCACGGCTTGTAGCTTGTGCTGAGTCCTGCGGAGAAGCGCGACCTGTTCTGGGCACGATACTCCAAGTCCAGGCCCACGTTCCATTTCTTCGTGATGGACTTCTCTACTCCTATCTCCGACCAGATGCCGACCTCGTCGTTCTCTTGTGCCCGAATCATTGACCATTGATTATTGACCATTGACCACTGGGTAAAGAGCAGGAGTGCAAGTATGGAATGGCGCAGTTTCATGTTGTTATAGGCGTGGCATCTTAGTCATTTCCTCTATGCTGTTGCCGCGGTCTGCCGGTTCGTTGTAGAAGATGCGGATGAGGCAGGCGTCCTTGAGGAAATCGACGAGGCCAATTTCCAGACGCTCAATCTTCAGTCCTGTACGCTTCTCGAGGTCTGCCTTCAGTTCTTCGCGCTTGTCGGGAGCGATGAGGGCGATATTGTCGTACTTGATGTACTTACTACAGTTGGAGCTGACCAGTCTGCTGCTCTCGAAGAGCCATGCCATACCCAGGAAGATTAGGTTGACGAATATGATGGTCACCAGTCCGAAGCCGTCCCAATAGTCTGCCTTGGGGTGGTATTCAGCACGACCGAGGGCATTTACGACACTTACGGCAATGAGCATGAAGAGGTATGTCATTTCGCGAATGGGCACAGCTTCCGTCCGGAAGCGCATGATGCCGAAGATGGCAAAGAGGCCCATTGCTGCTCCGAGGTTCATGCCGTCGCCTTCCATCAGGCTGACCAGCAGGAAGATGCTCATGGACATCAGGATAAAGATGAACATGTAGTCGCGGCGATGGCTGCGGGGATAGTAAAGGTAACGGGCGATGACGCTCACTACTATCAGGTTGATGACGAAGCGAATTACCAGTGAGATGGAGTGCTGGGGGTCGAAGAGCGTCAAACCGATCAGGTTGCCCAGCTCGTAGTTTAGGTTGTTAATGAAATCCATATATAAGTTTTTTTGTTCTCTGGTGTGTTGTTTAGTTGGTTTGTAGTTTTTGTCCTGCCAGTTTGTCAAAGAGGACCATGCGTTCCATGAAGTTGTTTTGCTTCAGGCTTTTGTTTGTCATGACGGAGCCGATGCAGTACTTGCTGAATCCGCTTGGCTTGATGCGCAGCCTGCGGAGGATGTCGAGCACGGGGCTGAAGACGTTGCCGTCGCGTTTGAGCTCTACGATGACGAGTGGCCCGACGTTGGCGTCCCTGCCGGTCTCCATGTTATGGAAGTGTACGTCGTAGTCGATGGTGAGGCGTTCCGTCTTGCCGTAGTTGACGAGTGTGATGCGGTGGAACTGGTTGCGTACGGTGGGGTGTATGTCTGCCAGGCTGAGGTGGACGCGCTCCTGCAGGAACTCCTCGTTGCCGTTCTCGCCTGTTATCTGCTGGCTGGGGACTGCGACGCGCTTCTTCTTCGTCCGTCCGTGGTTGTTCTTTGTCTTTATCTCGAGGAAGGTGTCGTCGCTGTCCATGTAGGTCCTGACGCGTACTTTCTGCCGTGGTGCGCGACCATTGTGGTGCTCCATGTAGAACTTGTGGGTGTCGGTGTCCCAGTAGGTTGTCATGTAGTTGGCTATCTTGCTGCCGTTGTGGAATTGCGCATAGTACTTGCCCTGCGCCAGCTCCAGCAGGCGTGCCAGGGTTTCCTTGTTCGTCACGAATTTCGTGTCGGTGCGGTTCATCAGACGAATCTCCTTCATCTCGTCCAGCGTGATAGGCTTCAGATTTGTCAGTAAATCGTCTATGCGGGCATCAATATCCATCCTTTTTTTATGTTCTGCGCGACAAATATAGCACTTTTTGCACAAATAATGGAGTGTGGCGTTATGTTTTTAACAAAAAATCACTACTTTTGCTAAAGAATAACGTAAAAAGACGAGTTATAAACCATAAAACGCAAAAGAATATGATTGATGTAAAAGAAACCCTTGGCAAGGCCGAGGAGAAAATGGAAGAAGCTGTAATGTATCTTGAGGAGACTCTGGCCCACATCCGTGCAGGCAAGGCCAACGTGAAGATCCTGGATGGTATTCGCGTAGATAGTTACGGTAGTCTGGTGCCCTTGAACCAGGTGGCAGCAGTCAATGCTCCCGACCCGCGCACCATCACCATCAAGCCTTGGGACAAGAGCATGTTCCGTCCCATCGAGAAGGCCATCATGGACAGCAACGTGGGCATCACGCCCGAGAACAATGGCGAGATTATCCGCCTGGGCATTCCCCCTTTGACGGAGGAGCGTCGTAAGCAGCTTGCGAAGCAGTGCGGCAAGGAGGGCGAGCAGGCCAAGATGAGCATCCGCAACACACGTCGTGACGTCATCGAGAAGCTCAAGAAGAGCATCAAGGACGGTCTCTCCGAGGACGTGGAGAAGGATGCTGAGGGCGACATGCAGAAGATGCACGACAAGTACATCAAGAAGGTGGAAGAACTGCTTGCTGCCAAGGAGAAGGAAATCATGACAGTTTAGTGGGCTGATAGTGGTAAGAGGTAAGAGGTTAGGGGTTAGAGAATTGTCTTGGCAGCATGTCAGCTTCCAGAGGTATCCTCTAACCCCTAACCTCTAACCTCTAACCTCTTAAACCTTAATTTACATGAAGGGTCTCGTCATAAGGAACACCGGCAGTTGGTACACCGTTCAGGCGGACGACGGCCGGCTCTACGAATGCAAGGTGAAAGGCAACTTTCGCCTCAAAGGCATCCGTAGCACCAGCCCCGTGGCCGTAGGAGATGTGGTCAGCATCATACCCCAACCGATGCCCAACGGCCAGCCCCCCTCGCAAAGCCCCAACGCCCCAACGGTCAATGGTCAATGGTCAATGGTCAATGTTCAATGTCCGACTGCTCTGATAGAGGACATCGAGGATCACATCATCGCAGCCAACGTTGATATGGCTGCGCTGATTGTCACCATTGCCCACCCCGAGACGAGCACCACCTTCATCGACCGCTTCCTGGCAAGCGCCGAGGCGTATCGTGTACCTGTCTTGATTGTCTTCAACAAGACGGATCTCTATGATGAAGCGGAGCAGAAGCAACTCGAGGAAATCGTTGCCCTGTATCGTGGCATCGGCTATTCCTGCCTGACTTGCTCTGCAGAGGAAAGGACGGGCATCGAAGAACTTCGAAAGGAACTTCAAGGCCGGACGACCCTTCTCAGCGGCAACAGCGGGGTGGGGAAGAGCACGTTGCTCAACCTGCTCGTGCCCGATGCCGATGCCAAGACCGCAGAAATCAGCGCGGTACACGACTCAGGGATGCACACCACGACTTTCTCGCAGATGTTCTTCCTGCCGGAAGGCGGGGCGCTCATCGACACGCCGGGCATCAAAGGCTTCGGCACTTTTGACATGGAGCGCGAGGAGGTGTCCCACTACTTCCGCGAGATCTTCCGCACCTCCGACGGCTGTCGCTTCGGCAACTGCACGCATACCCACGAACCGGGCTGCGCCGTCTTGCAGGCCGTAGCCGAAGGGAGCATTGCCGAGAGCCGCTATATGAGCTATCTCTCGATGCTCGACGACAAGGATGAAGGCAAGTATCGTGCGGCCTTCTGACAGCAGACATCCGTTGCAGCGTCGCGATGCTGCAATTGCATCGTCGCGACGATGCAATTGAATTGTCGCGACGGTGCAACGAAGTTGACATGTGAAGTCGGACATTATAAAGTTATAAGGATGAAAGAAAAGCTTAATATAATAAAGGTAGGAGGCGGCGTAGTTGAGAATGCCGCCTCGCTTGCCTCGCTGCTGAGCCAGTTTGCGCGGATGGAAGGCCGCAAGGTGCTGGTGCATGGCGGCGGGCGACTGGCAACGTCGATGGCTACGCGTCTTGGCATAGAGAGCCGCATGGTGGGCGGTCGTCGCATTACGGACGAGGAGATGCTCCGCGTGGTGACGATGGTCTATGGCGGTCTGGTGAACAAAAACATCGTGGCTGGCCTGCAGGCAAAGGGCGTCAAGGCCATCGGCCTGACTGGTGCCGACGGCGATGTCATCCGCAGTCACCGGCGTCCGCTGAAGCGCGTCAAGATGGACGACGGCACGGAGCAAATGGTCGATTTCGGCTTTGTGGGCGATGTCGATAAAGTCGATGCCCGCTTGCTCGCCTCGCTTATCGAAAGCGGAAACGTGCCCGTAGTGGCTCCGCTCACGCATGACGGCGAGGGGCACATCCTCAACACCAATGCCGACACCATCGCTTCGTCGGTGGCCTGTGCGTTGGCCGGGCACTACGATGTCACGCTGACCTTCTGCTTCGAGAAGGCCGGTGTGCTCCGCGATGCCGACGATGACAGCAGCGTCATCCCGCTCATCACCGAAGAGCAGGCAGCGGTTTTGATAGAAGACGGCATCATTTCGGGCGGCATGATACCGAAGATAGAGAACGCCTTCAGCGCCATCCATCAGGGCGTAAAGCAGGTCATCATCACACATTCCGAGAACATCGACGGCACGAAGGGAACAACGATAAAAGGTGAAAAGGTAAAAAATTGAAAAGGTAAAAAAAGGAGGAGAACTTGTATCATCTTATGTCGTAACCCCTTTTCAATTTTTTACCTTTTCAACTTTTTCCCTTTTCATGTGTAACTTTTGCCCTCTTCAATCGTCTTCATAAGTAGAGAGATGGAAAACATCAGCTTCCGAACCACCGTTTTGCCGCTGAGCGACAGGCTCTTCCGCCTTGCTCTGCGCATCACGATGAACAGGGCAGAGGCCGAAGATGTGGTGCAGGACACACTCCTGAAAGTGTGGGAGCAGCGCAGCCAGTGGGAGCAGATAAACAGCCTCGAAGCCTTCGCAATCGCCATTTGCAGGAACAGAGCGCTCGATGTGCTGAAACGGGCGGGCCGCAACACCAAGTCCCTCGACGAGGTTGACGATGTGCATTCCGCAATGCCCAACGTGCAGTCTTCGATGGAAGCCCGCGAACAACTCTCTCTCGTGCGCCGCCTCATGGATAGCTTGCCGGAACTGCAACGCACCATCATGCTGCTGCGCGACATCGAAGGCAAGACCTATCAGGAGATAGCACAGACCCTCGACATCAGCGAGACACAAGTCAAGGTCTATCTCCACAGGGCCAGGACGAAGATAAAAGAGGGAATAAAGATTAAAGATTAAAGATTAAGGATTAAAGATTAAGGATTAAAGATTAAGGATTAAAGATTAAAGATCTTTGAACAATAGCAAATTCTTAATTCCTATCTCTTAATTCTTAATTTGGTAAGACAATGGACTATAAATACATAGAGCAACTGCTTGAGCGCTACTGGGAGTGCCAGACGACGCTTGAAGAGGAGACTATCCTGCGCAATTTCTTCCGTCAGGAAGATGTACCGGCCAGTCTGCTTCCCTATCGTCAGTTCTTCAAAGAGCAAGACGAGATGGCAAGCGAGCACTTGAGCAAAGACTTTGCCGACAAGATGCTTCAGATGGTTGGGGAAGACACTTCCCACAACGGAGGAAGGCAGGAAGGGAACATTTGCAAGGCTCGCCGCCTAACCTTTGTGCGTCGCCTTCGTCCTTTCTACAGGGCAGCAGGACTCATCGCCATCCTTCTTACCATCGGCAATGCAGCACAGCAAAGCTTCACCGACGACCCCAGTCCCGCTGCGAAGAAGGGAGAAGTCGTGGTCGATGCTCAATGGTCCATGGGCAACGACTCCATTGCTTCCAAGCCCGAACAACAATCTGCCGAGCTTGCCAAGCCCGTAAAGGATACGCTCAACACATTGACGAGATAATCATTTCATGTTCTTAGGATAATTGCTTAATAAAACAATCAATTGTACAGAGAAGCGGAAGTTTTCTCTAAAAAACCATGACTAACGACAGGAAAGGGGCAACCGTGAGGCTGCCCCTTTCCTTATAACCAGATAGCGCGTTGCTCTGGAGCTTGACGGCTATGCTTTCCTGCCTTGTAGCCAGAAGCCAAGCAGGTAGAGAATGCCGACACTCATGACGAGGACGGCACCCACCTGTCCCATCGCATCGCTGGCAAAGCCCATCAGAAGCGGGAAGATGGTGCCGCCGAAGATGCCCATGATGAGCAGGCCGCTGACTTCGTTCTTCTTCTCCGGTACGGCTTGCATGGCACGGGCAAAGATGATGCTGAAGGGATTGCCATTGCCGAAGCCCATCAAGGCAACGCTGGCATAGATGACGGCGGTGCTCTCTCCGTAGATGAGGCCGAAGGCGGCTGCCACCATCAACAGGACACTCAGGAGTAGGAAGGTCCAGTCCTTGAGGAAACCCATGATGAAGCTACCGCTGAAGCTGCCTGCAGCCTTGGCCACAAAGTAGATGGTGCAGACGAAGGCGGCATCGTTGAGGCTCATGCCGGTGCGCTCCATCAGGATCTTCGGGGCTGTGATGCTGGTGCCGACATCAATGCCTACATGGCAGATGATGGCGAGGAAGCAAAGCAGGATGAAGGGATTGCCCAGCAAGGCAAAAGACCCTACCCAACCTCCCCTTAAAGGGGAGGAGCCTGCGCAGGAAGTCTCCCCTTTAAGGGGAGATTTAGAGGGGTCTGTTATCTTCGTTCCGAAGAGCAGCAGCGTTGCCACAACTCCTACACATAAATATATAGGATAGAGTGCCTGCCAACCCAAGCCGAAAGCATTCGTCGTAGCTCCCCAAGAGGCAATGATGGGAGCCAGGAACGAGGCGATGCTCTTGATGAACTGCCCAAAGGTCAGGGTGCTGGCTGATGCTCCGCCTTTCATCACGCTATCAACCAACGGGTTGAGCGAGGTCTGAAGGATGGCGTTGCCTATTCCCAAAAGGGAGAAGGAGAGCAGCAGCATGGTGAAATCGAGGGTGAATACCGGAATCGCCATTGCCACAAGGGTCATAACAAGGCTCAGCAGGACGGTATTCTTGCGGCCTATCTTGTTCATCAGCAGACTCGTGGGAATGCTGAAGATGAGGAACCAGAGGAACACAAGCGATGGCAGCGTGTTGGCCATCGAGTCGGTGAGGTTCAAGTCCTCTTTTACATAGTTGCTTGCTATGCCTACCATATCGACGAAGCCCATGGCGAAGAAGCATAGCATGACGGGGATTAACTTCTTATTCATAATTCACACCCCCCGACCCCCTTTAGGGGGGAGATTACGGTCGGAGGGATTTTTGTTAAGGGTTATACTAATGTTTCTTTCCCTCCCCCTAAAGGGGGTTGGGGGGTCATTGTCCCAACTGATTAAGTGCGAAGTTGTAGGCGCCCAGGTTGATGGCTTTGCTGGCACCCAGTTCCGACACCAGAACGGCCACCTTGCGCTGGGCTTGGTAGAGCACCTTCTGGTCCGAATGAGGCACATCGACATAGACATCCTTGTCCTCGAGGAAGGCTGCTCGCTGCTCTTCGTCTTCGAAGTTATAGACCTCCGACTGGAGCGTGGGAAGCAGGTTGCCGGTGAAGGTGCCTGCCGGACGTGCGAACTCCTCCATCATGCCGGGCAGAATCCACTTCGAGTTGTGCGAGAGACCGCCACCGATGACGACGATGCCATCGACGATGTTCAGCACATTTACCAGAGCGGCTGCCGTGACCTGACCTAACTGGCGGAAACTCTCCTGTGCGGCCTTCTGGTTGCCGGGACGTGTGCCATTGGCAATGTCGCCGATGTCCTTGGGCGTGAGGTCGCCTATCTCTTCGTGCGACATCTCAGCATATACCCTGCGGACGGCACGGATGCTGACGCTTTCCTCTGCGATGACGAAGGGATACATGCCGTTGCGCATACACCAGACGTCGCCGCCGCAACCGTTGTCGCCCGTCAGCAGCACCTTGTCTATCACCACGCCGCAGCCGAAACCTGTGCCGAGGGTGATGCCCACCATGTTCTTGTAGCGACGCTTGCAGCCAGCCTCCTCCAGAGCTTTGTTCACTCTGGGCAGGGCACCTGCCAGAGCTTCGCCGTAGGCAAAGAGGTTGCCGTCGTTGTTTACATACACAGGAATCTTGAAGACGCTCTCCAGGTACGGACCGAGCGCTACGCCGCCTCGGAAGGAGGGGAAGTTGGGCAAGTCGCCGATGACGCCACGCTCGTAGTCTGCAGGGCCGGGGAAGGCGAAGCTGATGGCAACGGGTTCTGTGCCGAGTTTCTCCTTGACGGTGGTGAAGCCTTGCACAAGGGTAGCCAGGCAGCCCTCGGTGTCGGTGGTGACAGCCTTCAGGCGAACAGGTTCCACAATCTCCTCATTGTTGCAAATGGCGGAGAAAACGAAGTTGGTGCCGCCCGCATCGAGGGTCAGCACGATTTTCTTGTCTTTACTCATAATAGTGGGTTTTAGTTTTTCGTTATGACGTTTTATCGTTATTTCGTTATGACGACAGTTCGCAGGGGGCTCAGGCTCTCACGTATGCCTTGATTGTCATGCACTCCTTGTCGAGGGGCTTGATGGTGTAGCGCCCTACGCAAGCGGGGATGATGAAGGTCTCGGCATAGTGCACCTCAAAGGGCTCGAACTTGCCTTCGGGACTCTCGATGAGTGCTGCTTCGCCATCAACGAGGTTGAGGACGTTGACGCCGCCACGCGTGTCGTGCTCTACGGGACGAGTGAAGGTGTGCCTCCGCGTCTCGATGAACTCGTTGGGATGCAGTCCGGTCCGCTCTTCCTTGATGCCTTCTTCCTCGCTCAATACCTCGAAGTGGTTGGCTATTTGCGACTTGACGAAGGATGTGGTGCGCTCCCATTGGATGACGAACTTGCCGCGCTCCACGTTGATGGGCCTTGGCTTGCCGTCCAGTCCGAGGCGTGCCCAGTCCCATAGCTTGAAGGTGAAGATGCTGGGCGTAGAGCTTATCTCGAGCACCATGCTGTCGTGGCCGGAGCAATGGATGGTGCCGGCGGGGATGAGGTAGTGGTCGTGCTTCTTGGCAGGCAATTTGTTGACGTACTTCTCGGCGTCGAACAGAATCTCGCCCCGCTGGGCAGCCCGCAGGTCCTCTATCATCTGCACCTTGTCGATGCCTTCTTTCAGGCCGAGATAGACCACCGCATCCTCGCCAGCATCAAGCAGATAGTAGCTCTCGTCCTGCGTGTAGGGCAGACCGAACTCCTTCTGTGCGAACTCGTTGGTGGGATGCACCTGCAGGCTGAGGTTGCCGCCCTGCATGGTGTCGAGGAAGTCGAAGCGGATGGGGAAACTCTTGCCGAAGCGATGCCACACCTGCTGTCCGAGCAGCTCGCGAGTGTGAGCCAGCACGACGTCCTGCGAAGGCAGTTCGAAGAGCATGCCGTCGGCCTCCAGATAGAGGCTGTTCTCCTCGGGCACGCAGTCGAAGCACCAGCCGTAGTTCACCTCCTCGCGAGGCAGGTCGCAGACTTCCTTCATCCACTGGCCTCCCCAAGGAGCCGGGTCGAAGAAGGGAACGACGCGGAAAGGTTTGTGAGCCGTGCGCTCCAGTCCTTGCCGCATCTGCGCGTCGGTAATCATCTTCGGCTCGTCGCGACGGTTCGAGTCAATCCAGAACTCGATGCGTCCGCTCTGCATCAGCTCGTCCTTGTAGCGGTCGATGATGTTCCAGTCGTTGAAGTAACCTCTTTTATATTGCACCGAGGGACTGTCCTCGTGGTTGTCGATGCCGAGCGCCTTCACTTCGTGTCGGCGGAAGCGTTGCTGAATCTCCCAGCGGGCCATGTCGGCGTAAACTATTGACCATTGACCATTGACCATTGACCATTTCTCGGCGACGAAGGCTGCGCCTGTGCCAATGATGGCAATGGGCTCTTCAATTTTGAATTTTGAATTTATTAATTTTGAATTGTCGAAATATTCGTGTAAGCGAATGTTCGACATGTATCCGAAGAGCACGTCATCGGTCATAAAGCGTTCCGTCAGTTGTCGGATTTCCTCTTCAGGCCGCATGAGGTCGCGGGTATTGATAATCTTTCGGCCGGTCTTGGCAAAGGCGTTGATGAAGTCCTCCTCGTAGGTGCCCGGATAGAGGTCGATGGCCCAGACGGGCTCGTCAGCCCAAGCTTTGCTGAGTGTCTGAACGATATTGTCCCAGCCAATGACAGCCTTGCCGTCGATGTGGGTGCTGGGTTGCTTGTCGTAGTTGCTTTTTCTCATAAAACATGATATTTCTTTTGCAAAGATACAACATATAATTCAAAAAAGCAAAATCATCGTGGATAAAATACAAAATTAACATAACGTGAGTTTGTCGAAATCTGTTCAATAGGGTAAGCTGACTGACAGACACTTTTTTTTCCTGGAGGGGAGTTCCGTCTGCGCCTGACCGAAGGGAAGAACAGAGCGATTATTACTTGTACTACTCTGTGAATAGGCACTATAAAGGTACAATTAGGATGAAAAGTTATTGATATTTATAAAAAAAATAGTGATATTATTTTGTACTAAACTAACTTATTCGTACATTTGCACGCTCAAATCATACTAAATACATTATTTATTATTATATCATTTATTCTTATGGCAAAAAGATTTTTATTGAGGCCCATGAAGAGGATGCTTATCCTTCTCTCGGTCTTGTTGTCTGGGACAGGTATTGCCCAGGCAGATCCAGTGGCTCAGGCTGTCTGGTGTGCAGGTAACCGCACGCTCTATTTCGTGAATCTGGAGCAGGTTTCAAAAGATGACACTTTCGACGGACAGACAGTGTCAGCAGTGTGGAGCGGTCCAGATGTGACAAACTCACCTTCGACATCTCAATGGTATTCGCGGGCTATGGATGCAACAACTGTCAAGTTCGACAGCAGTTTCAAGGACGTGCAGCCTAAGAGCCTTCAGAAATGGTTTAGTGGCTTGGGAAGCTTAAATAGCATTATAGGCATAGAAAACCTCAATACTTCTGAGGTAACGACCATGGCGTCCATGTTCAGCCTTTGCACTAGTCTTACATCAATTGATGTCTCCACTTTCGACATGAGCAAGGTTACAGATGTCAATGGTATGTTCTATGCTTGTAAAAATTTGAGGACCATTTATTGTAACAAGACTTGGTCGGGCATCGCCAGTTCGAACGACATGTTCTATAATACCAAGTTGAAGGGATATGTGAAAGATTCTTCTCCTGATGACATCAGCATGGCCAATCCCTTTACCGGCTATTTCACCACCAAGCCTGCAATGACAGGTACAGGAGCGGAGAATGATCCCTTCGTTATCAAATACGCTGCACAGTGGGATGCTCTGAGTAGCTATGTGGCAGCCGGCAACAACTGCTCTACACTTTTCTTCCAATTGGGAGACAGCATTTCCGTGAAGACTTGCATCGGTGTAGAAGATGACAATGAAGCTAATAGAAAGCCTTTCAGTGGAACTTTCATCGGTAAAGATAATGTTAATCAATATGTGCTTACCGTGGATATCGATGAAGGCTCTAAAGAGTTCGTTGCTCCTTTTGCCTGCGTCTCCCACGCAACCATTCAGAATGTCTATGTGAAGGGAACTGTAAAGGGTGACCGCCACGCGGCCGGACTCGTAGGCAGTATTCGAAACCAAGCCACCATCCGCGACTGTCGCGTTGCAACGACTGTTATCACTACAGACCGGTATGCTGGAGGTGTCGTCGGCCATGGTCATTCTCCCAATGTAGGCACTCCTATTGAAGGCTGTCTGTTCGAAGGTACCATCAAACGTGAAAGTAGCGGTGGCTTATATGCCGGTGCCATTGTAGGCTGGTGCGACACCAAGGCCTACATCTCAGTTAACGACTGTGTGGAGAAAGGCACCTACACGAACTTCACAAACACAAACCTCAACTATTGCTACAATAGCGGTAGTACTCAGGCTTTTGGCAACTCGAGCAACTATAACTTCCACAAGTGGAGCGCAGGCAAGCAGGCTCTCGAAATAGAGTTGGACGACGATGATGTCCTGGAACCCGCACGGCTTCACAATCAATACTATACCAGTAGCATCAAAGTCTATAATGGTGGTGCCATGAGTTACCTTTCCGAACCCGGAGAAGATGACGACCTTTTGGCGTTCGCAGCAGAAGGCGATGTTTTCTACTTCAACCTTAAAGGAGCAGGAACCTTATACGGTATAACGGATGAAGATGGCAAAACTGTTTCATACACTGGCCCTGACCCCTATTCTTTCACTATGCCTGCCAAGTCTGTCATGGTATCTGCTAACGAGGGTAGTGCCTATGTCTTCAGGATTGGAACCAATAAACTTGTCTTTGCCTATTCGAAGGGGAAATATAAAGTCGGTGACACATGGAGAGAAGTAGGAACCATCGAAGAACTTTGGAGCGGTAAGGCTGTAGATGATATAGGTTGGCTTAGTCCAGGATGGGTAAATTCAACAAACAAAGCCAATATCACCACCGTAGTCTTCGACGATAGCTTTGCTGATGTGAAGCCCCGCAGCATGTACTGGTGGTTCATGGAATTCCAGTATTTGACCACAATAACTGGAATCGAGAACTTGAACACCAGTGAGTGCACAAACATGAACTCGATGTTCTTTAAGTGTTATGGTCTTACATCCATCAATGTCAACAAATTCGATGTCAGCAAGGTGACCAATGCCTCTGCAATGTTCGGCCAATGTACTCATCTGACGACGATTACCTGTGATAATGCGTGGGATATAGAAACGGCCGTTTTCATGTTCGATGGATGCGGTGCTTTGAGAAATACGCCTAAGAGCGTGGCTTACAATGGTTCAAAGGTTCATGGCAATATGGCTAACCCCGACACAGGCTACTTCACCGAGACAGATGGTGCTTCCACCATTCAAGGTCGTGGCACGGATAACGACCCATTCCTCATCGGTACAGCCAGACAATGGCAAGCATTTGCTGCAAAGGTAAATGATGGCTGGACCCATGAAGGACAATATGTGAAGCTCACAGCTGACATCAACATCGGCAACACCATGGTGGGAACCATTGAAGCCGATGGCAACAACATAACCGGAGGAAATGCATTCAAGGGCTACTTTGACGGTAACGGCCACACCATCACAATGGCTCTCGCGGGTGAAAGCGGAGAGCTCGCTGTAGCTCCCTTCAGAAACGTGGACGGCAATATATACAACCTCAAGGTAACGGGAACCATCTCTACCTCGGGTAAGTTTGCCGGCAGTATCGTGGGACGCGGCATGTATCTTAAATTGACGAACTGCTACAGCGATGTTGCCATTACCAGTTCAGTAAGTGGCGACGGCACTATCGGTGGTCTGGTAGGTATTCTCCAGAATCCCTACAGCAATTTATATACCAGCAAGTGCACCATTGAAGGATGCGTCTTCGCTGGCAAACTGCTTGGCTCAAGCACAACACACTGCGGTGGCTTCGTAGGTTGGACAAACATCACTGGTATGTCTTTGACTATCAAAAACGGCCTGTTCGCTCCTGCGGAGAGGACTTTCGGAACATCGAACAGCAAGACTTTCGTCCGCTGGGGAGGAACACAGGCTGCTTCTCAATTTGCGGAAGTGCAGAACTGTTATTACACCACAACTTTTGGTGAAGCCCAAGGCAATCTGGTCTATGAGATAAAAGACGAGACAGGTGCTGTGATGCCATACATGAATAACTTCTATAGTGCCAGCAGCATGTTCGTCGGCGGCAATATGCTCATGATGTTCACCGGTGAAGAATTCAAGTATTATGGTGCCAGCGGCCAGACAGTGATATTCACCAGCTCGGTAATTACTACTGCCAAGACGACAGAGGGCGAAGCTAATGTTGACCTTAGTGAAGACAGTACTACTGATGGAGCACCTTACTACTACTTCACCATGCCCGCCGAGGGTGTGACACTTTCTTCTGAAGTCACCCCATATGCCATCTGGGACAGTGAGAACACGACGCTCTACTTCGTCACGACTGAAATAAATATAACAGATGGTCACTGGAATGGCGTGGCCGTTACCAGCGGAAACTCTTGGAAAGGCAACGATGTCACCAAGACTGGCTGGGGCATGCCGAAGTGGTTGGAAGTCGCCAAAACTGCCACCAGAGTCGTCTTCGACTCGAGCTTCAAGGACGTGAAGCCCAACAGCCTCTACATGTGGTTCTACGACTTCAAAGATTTGACCATGATAGTTGGAATCGATAATCTGAATACCAGCGAGGTGACAGTTATGAACGCCACATTCGCCAGTTGCGAAAAATTGGTGACAATAGATGTCAACGGCTTTGACGTAAGCAAGGTGACCAACACCACCACCATGTTCAGTAACTGCCCCTCGTTGACTACCATCTATTGTGAAAACACCTGGAACATTGAAACTTCAGAAGACATGTTCGCGTTCTGCAAGAGCTTAACAGGTGGCGTGAAGTACACCCCGTTCAAGATAAACTCTGCAATGGCCAACCCCATGACGGGCTACTTCACTTGGAAAAAGTCGCTCGCCCTTCAGGACAATGACAACAACTCTTCTGTCCTCAGTACGAATGACCACATCTCTGGCATGACAGTCACACTCAAAGGCCGCACCTTCTACAAGGATGGCGACTGGAACACCGTCTGCCTGCCCTTCGACCTGAATGGCAGCGTCTTCCTGGCATCACCCTTCTCGAGTGCCGTTTCCATCAAGGAACTCGATGTGGATGGTTACTACGATGCCGAGGGTAATCATTACGATGAAGCTGGTGAAGGCCGTCATCAGACCGGCTTTGATGCTACCACGAGTACGCTCTTCCTCAACTTCACAGACGTTGCCTTCGACGATGATCCCACCGACGAAAATAACCTTGGCGAGGGCATGAAGGCTGGTGTGCCTTACCTCGTGAAGTGGCCTACGGGTTCTAATATCACCAATCCTGTGTTCACAGGCGTTACCATCAATGCTACAGATCCCGAAGCTGTTGTTGCCCATAATGCAGGCTTGAACGATGTGACATTCCAGGGCACTTACGATCGCGTCAGCTATGAAACAGAGAACAAGAGCGTCCTCTTCCTGGGCACAGGCAACACGCTCTATTATCCCAGTGGTACCGCTCCGACCAGCATCAAGGCCTTCCGCGCCTACTTCCAGGTTGTGCTCGGAGGCGCTAGCGTCAAGTCCTTCGTGCTGAACTTCGGCGAGGACGACGATGCGACGGGCATCATCTCCATCGAGAGCGAAAAGCAGACAAACGGCAACGATGCAGAGTGGTACGACCTGAATGGACGTCGCCTCGGCAGCAAGCCAACCCAGAAGGGCATCTATATCAACAACGGACATAAACTCATCATTAAATAAATAGGAGGACTGCAATATGAAAAAGACCTATTTGGCGCCAGGAATGATTATGGTGCAACTGCAACACAAACAGCATTTGCTGGTGGATAGTGTGCATACTCTCAGTAGCAATGCCGATATAAACTACGGCGGCGCTGGAGACGGTGACGCCCGCACCAGGGAATCCCGAAGCGTCTGGGACGAAGAATGGTAAGGAATAGAGGGTATGTCCAACATGAACGGACATACCCTCTATTATTATATGTGATAAGTACGCGTACTTATGGCAATAAGTACACGTAGTTAGTCGGATAAGTACACGTACTTATGGCGACAAGTACACGTACTTTTTTTCACTCCTTGGGCAATAATCAATTCTAAGGAGTCAAGGAGTCAAAGGAGGACTGCGTCAGCGCTTTAGGGAAAATCTCCTATAACTCCTCAACTCCTTAGAGAGAAACACCCCATTGGCGAAGGAGTCAAAGGAGAAAACGTTTCGCTGGCGAAACAACTCCCTTCCTCCTTCACTCCTTAGGCAATAATCAATTCTAAGGAGTCAAGGAGTCAAAGGAGAAATAGTTTTATTGCTGTCCGCTAAAAGTTTTCATCATAGTCTGCACCCTCGATAATATCAGCATTTAGAGCAAGATGAGATTGCTTGGGGCTTGGAAATGCCATGATGGGCAAAAAAGCCTGTAGGGCTTTACTTTTAGTAACCGGGGGCGAAGCCCTCGGAGTCAGCGTGTAACTTTCTCCCTGCTGCCTGGAAGGCAGTACCATGAGACGCTGTGGTACTCCCTTCCTCCTTCACTCCTTAGGCAATAATAATTCTAAGGAGTCAAGGAGTCAAAGGAGGACTGCGTCAGCGCCTCAGGGAAAATCTCCTATAACTCCTCAACTCCTTAGAGATAAACAAACCCTTGGGAACTTCAGTAAAAGAGTTGTTTTCCTCATTATAATCTATTTTTATTCACCCATAATTCTTAACTCTTAATTCTTTTTCGTACATTTGCAGGCAAATACGACAAATAAAACCATATAATGATATGAAAAGAACGACTCTATGCGCCCTGCTCCTTGCTGTAGCAGGAGTTCAATGTTCAATGTTCGATGTCCAACTTTCTACTGCCTGCGCCCAGACGAACATCACGCCCGATGTGCTGAAGAAGCTCGAAGGCAGCTACACCGCTACACCCGCCGAGAAGGCCCTCCGCAACGCCATCAGCAATGTCGGCCTGCAGAAGATGGCCATCAATCAGGAGAACGCCGGAGCGAAGAATCTGGACTTCAGCATCGAGGTGAAGAATACTGGAATCACTGACCAGAAGAGTAGCGGGCGGTGCTGGCTCTTCACAGGGCTGAATATCCTGAGAGGACGCGCCATGAAGAAGCTCGGCACAAAGAACTTCGTGCTCAGCCAGGGCTACCTCTTCTTCTACGACCAACTGGAGAAGAGCAACCTCTTCCTGCAAGGCATCATCGACACCCGCAAGGAAGCCATCGACAGCGAGATGGTGCGCTGGCTCTTCCAGCACCCACTCTCCGACGGCGGCACCTACACAGGCGTGGCCGACCTCGCCACGAAATACGGCGTCGTGCCTGCCGACATCATGCCCGAGACCTACGTCAGCAACAGTACCAGCGAGTTCTGCGGTCACCTGAAACGCAAGCTCCGCGAGTTCGGCATCACCCTCCGCGAGAAGAGCGAGGCAGGCATGAGCGAGAAGCAGCTCGAAGCCCTGAAGGTGGAGCAGCTCCAGACCGTCTATAAGATGCTCGTCATGGCCTATGGCGTACCGCCAAAAACATTCACTTGGAAAGACCTACCCCAGTCCTCCCCCTTTAAGGGGGAGTTAGAGAGGGTCTTTTCTCCCCTCGATTTCTTCAAGACCTATTGCATCAGCGAGGGCGAGGACCTCAACAAGGACTACGTCATGCTGATGAACGACCCCAGCCGACCCTTTGGCAAGGTCTATGAGATAGACTACGACCGCCACGTCTATGACGGGCACAACTGGCTCTACGTCAACCTGCCCATCGAGGAGCTGGAGAGCATCGCCATCGCTTCGCTCAAGGACAGTAGCCAGATATACTTCAGTTGCGACGTGGGCAAGTGCCTCGACCGCAACACGGGCATCGCCGACCTCAAGAACTTCGACTACGACAGTCTGCTGGGCACCACCTTCGGCATGAACAAGAAACAGCGCATCCAGACCTTCGACAGCGGCAGCACGCACGCCATGACCCTCATGGCCGTGGACCTCGACGGCGAGGGCAAGCCAACGAAGTGGAAGGTGGAGAACAGTTGGGGCTCGGCCAGCGGCGCAAACGGCTACATCATCATGACCGACGAATGGTTCCGCGAGTACATGTTCCGCATCGTCGCCAACCGCAGGTACTGTCCCGCCTCTGTCCTCGACCTGCTCAAGCAGAAGCCCATCCGCCTGCCAGCGTGGGATCCGATGTTCAGCGAGGAAGATTAAAGATGAAGTAGATAGAGGAAGTTAGAGGAAGATATGCCGCTTCCAGCGGCGAAGATAGAGGACGATACCTTTATCGGCTGCAAAAACTAACGTCTTCTATCTTCTTCTATCTCCATTTATCTTCTTCTATCTTCTTAAATAAAAAAGTTATGGAAACAACCCGACAAAACAAGATAGCTCGCCTCATACAGAAGGAGCTGAGCGACATCTTCCAGAAGCAGACAAGCGCGATGAGAGGCGTGCTGGTGAGCGTCAGCGCTTGCCGCATCAGTCCCGACCTGAGCGTCTGCCGCGTCTATCTCAGCGTCTTCCCAAGCGAGAAGGCAGAGGAGATAGTGAAGAACATCAGTACGAACCAGCGACAGGTGCGCTATGAGCTCGGCACCCGCGTAGGTAAACAGCTCCGCATCATCCCAGAGCTCAAGTTCTTTGTGGATGACTCATTAGATTACGTCGAACACATCGACGAGCTCTTAGGAAAATAAGAAAATGTGAAAATAAGAAAATGTGAAAATAAGAAAATGTGAATATCCCCTATCTTATTATCTACATTTCTACATTTCTGATTTTCAACCATGAATTATGAATTGTTCATAGCTCGCCGCTACCTCTTCGCCAAGAAGAGCCACCATGCCATCAACATCATCAGCGGCATCTCTGTGCTCGGAGTGGCTGTGGCAACGATGGCAATGGTGGTCACGCTGAGCGTCTTCAACGGCTTCCAGGACCTCGTGGCCGACCTCTTCACGGCATTCGATGCCGAACTGCGCGTCACACCGGCAGACGGGCAGACCGTCAGCATCAAGGACGCCGCCCTGCTGGAGCTCAAGAAGAGCGATGCCGTGGAAGTCTATACGCCAGTCCTCGAAGGACAGGCACTCGTGGTGCAGAACGGACGGCAGCAGGTCGTGACCATCAAAGGCGTTGCCGACAACTTCACGAAACAGACACGCATCGAGGAAATCCTCTATGGCGACGGCTCCTTCTGCCTACATGCCGACATCCTGGAGTACGGCGTCCTCGGCATACAACTGGCTCAGCAACTGGGCCTCTCTGCCTTTTTCGAAGACCCTCTACAGATCTATGCTCCCAAGCCAGGTGAGCGCGTCAACATCGGCAATCCACTGTCCTCCTTCAATCACGACGAGCTGCAAAGCCCGGGCGTCGTCTTCATGGTCAGACAGGCCAAGTACGATGCCAACTACATCCTCACCAGTCTCGGCTTTGCCCAGCGCCTCTTCGACCGACAGGGCAGAGTGTCGTCCGTCGAGCTGAAGCTCAAGGACGGCCTCAAGGCAGACAAGGTGAAGGCACAGCTAAAGGCACAGCTCGGCGAGCGCTTCAAGGTGGAGGATCGCTATGAACAGCAGAACGATGTCTTCCGCGTGATGCGCATCGAGAAGCTCATCTCCTACTTCTTCCTCTCCTTCATCCTGCTCGTTGCCTGCTTCAACATCATCGGCTCCCTCTCGATGCTGATGATAGACAAGCGACAGGACATCCAGACACTCCGCAGCCTTGGTGCCAACGACTCGCAGATCTGTACCATCTTCCGTTTGGAAGGCCACATCATCAGCCTTGCCGGAGCCTTGCTCGGACTGGTGCTCGGCACTGTCCTCTGCTGGATTCAGCAAGAGTATGGCATCGTAACGATGGGCGACAGCGAAGGCAGCTTCATCATCGAGACCTATCCCGTCAGCGTCTATCTCACCGACATCCTCCTTGTCCTCGTCACCGTCCTCGCCGTCGGCTGGCTCGCAATATGGTATCCGGTGAAGTATCTTGCAGGCAAGATATTGAATTAGAGATTAAGGATTAAGGATTAAAGATTAATGATTAAAGCTGTTTGCTTTGGTTCCTAAATACCAAGTAATATATTAAGAAATAAGCCCGATGCAATGCTGTCCTACTTCCCAAATCAACAAAACCTTAATCCTTAATCTTTAATCCTTAATCCTTAATACATTAATAACATGCAAACTGCCTATCCTTTCGCCCGCCCGCTTTATGTTATGGCCAAGCCTGCAGGACCAACGTGTAATCTGCGATGCGAGTATTGCTACTATTTGGAGAAGCAGCATTTAGACCCTCCCCAACCCTCCCTTAAAGGAAGAGAGTCCTCCCCATTTAAGGGGGAGTTAGAGAGGGTCTGGGAGCAATACATCCGCGACTATATCCAGGTGCAGCAGATGCCCGATGTACTCTTCACCTGGCACGGAGGCGAGCCCATGCTCAGGCCCCTCAGCTTCTACAAACAGGCAGTCCGGCTGCAACGCTATTATGGACGAGGCAAGCGCATCAGCAACAGCATACAGACAAACGGCACCTTGCTCACCCCAGAGTGGTGCCAGTTCCTCCACGACGAAGGATGGCTCGTGGGCATCAGCATCGACGGCACCCAGGAGCAGCACGATGCCTACCGACTCGATGTTCAGGGTCGGGGAACATGGCAGAAGGTGATGGACGGCATCAAGCTCTTGAACGACTATGGCGTGGAGTGGAACGCAATGGCGACAGCCAATCATCATAATGCACAAGACCCCCTTGCCTTTTACCACTTCTTTCGCGATGAACTGCAATGTAAGTTCCTCCAGATAAGTCCCGTCGTAGAACGCATCAAGCAGCATAGCGATGGCCGACACTTGGCACAGCTTTTCGATGAAGATTGTCCCATAGCCCCCTTCAGTATCCGACCCGAAGAATGGGGACATTTTATGTGTGCCATCTTCGACGAATGGGTGCGCCATGATGTAGGCGAAGTCTTTGTGCAGCTCTTTGATGCCACCCTCGCAGGCTGGATGGGCGCAGAGCCCGGCGTCTGCGTCTATGCCGAAGAGTGTGGACATGCCGCAGTCATGGAGCACAACGGCGATGTCTATTCCTGCGACCACTTCGTCTTCCCACAATATAAATTAGGTAACATACGCACGAATGGCCTGCCGCAGATGCTCTATGGCACCAAGCAGAACCGCTTCAGCCGACTGAAGAAGGAGGCTCTCCCTCGTCAGTGCCGCGAATGTCCTTGGCTCAAGGCCTGTCACGGAGAATGTCCCCGTCTGCGCTTCCTCAGGACAGCCGATGGCGAACCAGGGCTTAACTATCTTTGCGCAGGTTATCAGATATTCTTCCACCATGTCGCACCCTATATGGACTACATGCGACAGGAACTGCTTGCCGGCAGACCAGCAAGCGGCGTAATGAAGCTCTTCTGACAGCCTTCTTTAGGACACGAAGCAACGCTTAGGGCTGTAAAAAGCACAAGGAAGCGGCATTCTTGTCAATTTTTTTCGGGCAATACTTGTGCCTTTCAAGAAAAAAGTGTAATTTTACGCCCGAAAAAAGGAAAAAAGAACAAAAAGCATGTATAGTTATTATAAAAACCTTATTTTAATACCATGACGAATAAAGTTATTACAGAAGTCACCCCATTGGGCGAGAAGGATTGCTTCCTGATGGTGGACCGTGACAAGGATGCCTTCACTTATCCCTTGCACAAGCACGATGAGATGGAGCTTAACTTCGTGGAGAATTGCGATGGCGCACGTCGCATAGTCGGTGACAGCATCGAGGTGCTGGGCAAGTACGACCTGGTGCTTGTAGGCAGCGGACTGGAACACACATGGGACCAGTACGACTGCACAAGCCACTCCATCCACGAGATAACAATCCAGTTCCCACCAGACCTGCTCGGCGAACAGTTCCTGCAGAAGAACCAGTTGAGCAGTCTGCGCACCCTCTTCGACAATGCCAAGCGTGGCATCGCCTTTGAGCTGCCGGCAATCATGGGGCTCTACGGAAAGATAACGGGCATCACCTCGGCACAGCCAGGGTTCTATCGTATGCTGTCCCTGCTTGAGATTCTCTATGAACTCTCCTTGCAGGAAAACTATCATCTGCTGGCAAGCAAATCATTTGCCAACGTCAAGAACCAGCCCGAGAGCCGTCGTGTCAGGGCCGTTGAAGAGCATATCGACCAGAACTTCAAGAAAGAGATTCGTCTCAAGACACTTGCCGACATCGCAGGAATGACCCCAGCAGCTTTCAGCCGCTTCTTCCGCACTCGCACCGGCAAGACCGTGTCCGACTATATCATCGACATTCGCCTGGGCTATGCATCCCGCCTGCTTGTCGATACACACACCAGCGTGTCGGAGATTTGCTACAGCTGCGGCTTCAACAACATCAGCAACTTCAACCGCATCTTCAAGAAGAAGAAGGGCTGTTCGCCGACAGCCTTCCGCGACAACTACCACAAGAGCAAAATCATCATCTAGTCCATAGTTCATGCTTCATAGTTAATAGTTATGAGACGCATTCTGTATCTATTGTGTGCGACGTGCTTGGCAGGTTTCCTTGCTTGCCAGAGTGATAAGCCAGCCGCAACTCCGAGTTATGTGACAACCCACGATGGCAAGTTCTATCGTGGCGACAAAGAGTACAAGTTTATCGGTGCGAACTTCTGGTTCGGTGCTGTGCTGGCTAGCGAAGGTCAGGGCGGTGACCGTGAACGCCTCCAGAAGGAGCTCGACCTGATGCAGGAAGTGGGCATCACGAATGTTCGTGTCCTTGCTTCTGGCGAAGGGCCCGATACGGTGGCTTCGCATGTCGTACCAGTCTTGCAACCAGAGCCCGGCGTCTATAACGACACAATCCTCCGTGGACTGGACTACCTCTTGGCAGAACTTGAGAAACGCGATATGACGGCTGTCCTCTTCCTCAATAACTCATGGGAATGGAGTGGGGGATACGGCGCTTACCTTGAGTGGGCAGGATGCGGTCCTGTACCCGACTGGTCGGACTGGACTATTGCCCAGAACTACCATTGCCAGTTCGTGAAGAACGACAAGGCGAAGGAGATGGCTGAGCAGCATGTCCGCTTCATGGTGTCGCGCACCAATACCGTCACAGGCAAGCCTTACAGCGAGTCGCCCGCCATCATGGCCTGGGAACTTGCCAATGAGCCTCGCGCTTTTGCAAGGGACTCTGTGACGAAGGCTTGCTTTGCTGAGTGGGTACAGGCACAGGCCAAACTCATCAAGAGCCTGGACAGCAACCATCTCGTTACCACTGGCAGCGAGGGACTTGAAGGTTGCGAATACGACCCTGACCTCTTCCGCCAAGTTCATGCCTTCCCTGAGATGGACTACATCTGCATCCACATCTGGCCCTACAACTGGCATTGGCTCGGTCCGGCCAGTGGTCCGCTGGAGAATGGCTTGGCAAAGAACGGCGCCACCTCTATGATAGACAGCCTTATGAGTGCTTGCCAGAACACCAATGCCTACCTCGATGCTTGCTGGGAAGCCGTGAAGGACTTGAACAAGCCGATGGTGTTGGAGGAGTTTGGCTATCCTCGTGACGGCTATCTCATCGAGCCGGGCTCGCCCACTCTGGGTCGCGACGGCTACTATGCTCACGTCTTCAATTTGCTACGCGACAGCGGGAAGCTCTCCGGCTGCTGCTTCTGGGCATGGGGTGGCTATGCACAGCCTCAGCACCGGCGCTGGCAGCGATGGGACGACTATGTAGGTGACCCTGCACAAGAGGAACAAGGTCTCAACTGCGTCTTCGCTTGCGACACGACAACCATCAACCTTATCCGCACCGCTGCAGAACACCTCAACTCCGAAAATTAAATCCTGCCATCAACAACCCATCGGTGTACGTCAAACGGTGAAAAACAGGAAACCGTAAATCATCAAATCATTATATATATAATAAGGTGTTATTTGATAAGCAGACTTATATGGAGCGGCGCAGGCTGCTCAAAGAGCGCATCGGCTCAGGCATCATCTTGCTAATGGGCAACAACGACTCGCCTGCCAACTATCCGAGCAACGTCTATCGCTTCCGTCAGGACAGCTCGTTCCTCTATTTCTACGGACAGCATCGCGAAGGGCTTGCCGGCATCATTGATGTAGATAACAATCAGGAATACCTCGTCGGCGATGATATCGACATCGACGACATCGTCTGGTTCGGCTCAGTCAACAGCGTGGCGGACATGGCTGCCGAGTGTGGCGTGGCCAGGACCTTGCCGATGAAAGGTCTTTCGGACTTCATAAAGAAGGCAAAAGCCAGCGGTCAACGCATCCATTTCCTGCCGCCTTATCGCCACGACCACATGATCCAGCTCATGGACATGCTGGGCATTCATCCCTCTCAGCAAAGAGTGGCAGCCAGCGTGGAGCTCATCAAGGCCGTCATCGACCAGCGTGCCGTGAAGAGTCCAGGCGAGATTGCCGAGATAGAGCGTGCCTGTGCCATTGGCTACGAGATGCACACCACGGCCATTCAAATGTGCCGTGAAGGTGTGACGGAGCAGGAGATAGCGGGTCGCATCAGCGGTATCGCCAGCAGTCATGGCTGCATGGTCAGCTTCCCCAGCATCGTCACGATGCACGGCGAAATCATGCATGGCTATCCCAGCCCTCGCCCTCTTGAAGCAGGACGACTCCTTCTCTGCGATGCCGGAGCTGAGACCAACGAGAACTATTGCAGCGACAATACCCGCACGACGCCCATAAGCGGCACCTTTACACAACGTCAGAAGGAGATTTACGACATCGTCAAGGACTGCCATGACTATGCTCTGACGCTTGCCGCGCCTGGCGTGAAGTGGTGGGACGTGCACTTCGGCGTTTGCCGACTGATGACGGAGCGCCTCAAGGAGCTTGGTCTGATGAAGGGCGACACAGAGGAAGCCGTCCGTGCCGGAGCACATGCCATGTTCATGCCTCACGGCCTCGGCCACATGATGGGCATGGACGTTCACGACATGGAAGGCCTCGGGCAGACCTATGTCGGCTTCGACGATGAGGTGCGCCCCAACCTCGAGCAGTTCGGCACCAATTGCCTGCGCTGCGGTCGCCGCTTGCAGGAAGGCTTTGTTATGACGGACGAACCGGGCATCTACTTCATCCCTGCCCTCATCGACGAGTGGCGCTCGACGGGACATTGCGCGGAGTTCCTCAACTTCGACAAGTTGGAGACATACAAAGACTTCGGCGGCATCCGCATCGAAGACGACATCCTCATCACGAAAGACGGTTGCCGATACCTCGGCAAGGACAGGATACCATACTAGACCCCCCAGCCCCCTTTAGGGGGAGGAAGTACCTCCCGACCCCCAAAGGGGGAGGACAAAATAGCATAAAAACAATAATAAATAATTATAAACCAAATGAAAAAACTCATCGCACTTGCTGCAGCCGCTTTGTTCGTCATTCCTGCAGCTGCAAAGGACAAGGAGAAGAAGGCAGACAAGGACAGCCTCATCTTCACTACCATCGTGGAGCAACCCGTAACAAGCATCAAGAACCAGAACAGCAGCGGTACTTGCTGGGCTTATTCTTCGCTGGCTTTCCTGGAGAGTGAGGTCATCAAGAAGCACCCCGAGATGAAGGGTGACCTCGACCTCTGCGAGTCATTCCTTATCAGCAAGACTTACGTCGATCGTGCCGACAAGCATGTCCGCACTCACGGCGACGCCAGCTTCAGCCAGGGCGGTAGCTTCGAGGATGCCCTCTACTGCATGGAGCACTACGGACTCATCCCCGAGGGCATCATGCCTTATCCCATCACCGAGTACGGCGACTCCCTCTTCAACTTCGGCCAGCTCTTCCCCCCGATGACGGCTTATCTGCAGAGCATCAGCAAGAGCGGCGCCAAGAAGATCTATCCGAAGGCTTGGAAGTCCGCGCTGCAGGCTATGCTCGACAGCTACTTCGGCCAGTGCCCCACCGAGTTCGAGTACAAAGGCAAGCGCTATACGCCGCAGTCCTTCGTCAAGGATTATCTGACCCTCGACCCCAATGACTATGTCAGCCTGACCAGCTACACGCACCATCCCTACTGGAGCAGCTTCATCCTGGAGATTGAAGACAACTGGCGCTGGGCAAGCAGCTACAACCTGCCCCTCGACGACCTGATGCGTGTGATGTACGAATCGGTCAAGAATGGCTGGACATTCGCTTGGGGTGCCGACGTCAGCGAGGACGGTTTCAGCCGTCGCAGCGGCAAGAACAAGAGCGTAGCTATGGTGCCCGACACGAAGTTCAAGGCAGGTGTGGGCAGCGACCAGGCACGCTGGACAGGCGAGAAGGCCTCAGAGAAGGTCGAGATTGTCAGCGCCAATGCTGAGAAGACCATTACGCCTGAGATGCGTCAAGAGGCTTATGACAACTGGGAGACGACCGACGACCACGGTATGCAGATCTATGGTCTCGCTAAGGATCAGTACGGCAAGGAGTACTTCATGATGAAGAACTCTTGGGGCGAGAGCGGTCCCTTCAAGGGCTTCTGGTACGTCAGCCAGGCTTATGCAGCCTACAAGACCATGAACATCGTCATCAACAAGAATGCCATCCCTGCTGACATCCGTCAGAAGCTCGGCATTTAGTGGCAGACGATATACATATTATATATAATAATGTAAGGAGAGCGCGTCTCGTATTACAGATGATATATAAAAAGCGGATTACACGAATCCCACGGGTTTAACCAATACTGATAGTCAGTAGCAGGTTAGTCCGTGGGATTCGTGTAATCCGTCTTTTGATATTCTGCAAAAGCCCCTCCTTGCTCCCCTCTCGGGAAGTGGTCAGATAAGTACACGTACTTATGGGGATAAGTACACGTAGTTATTCGGATAAGTACACGTACTTATGGCAACAAGTACACGTACTTCTTTCCATGGGGGTACTGCGTTTTGCGATACTCTGTGCTTTCTCCTCTATAACTGACCGTTTGGAGGGCATGAAGGAGATGTAAAGAGTTGATAGGGGGAATGATGGTGCCGTCAGGCGTTGATGCTGAGGACGAAGCGTGTGCCTTTGGTGAACTCGGGGTCGATGTGGAGCTCGCCGTCCATCTTCATGGCCATCTGTTGGCAGATGGGCAGTCCAAGGCCATCGCCTGTGGTAAGGTCCTTGACTTCGACAAAGGGCTTGAAGATGTTCTCGCGCATTTCCTCCGGGATGACGGGGCCTGTGTTGGAGACGATGAACTGGAACTTGTGTACGCTCCGCTTCTTGAACTCCAGGCGGATGTGGCCGCCCTCGGGGGTATGCTCGGCAGCGCCCATGAGCAGATGGTTCAGGATGTGTGTGACCATGTCCTTGTTGAAGGTGGCGGTCATCTTGGGCACTTCTGTGCTCAGGACTACGCCGCTCCGGACTTTGTCCTTGATCTTGTCCATGAGTTTCTCTGAGAAGTCGTGCAGGGCAATCTCTTCCTTCTCCAGCGTCTCGCCCGTGCTTGTCTCCAGTTGGGAGAGGGTCTGGATGTGGTTGGAAAAGTCGAGCAGGGCTTTTACCTCCGGCTGGTTGCCTGAGAGCTTCTGCAAGGCTGGTGTCAACTGTGCTGAGATGTTGCTTGTGAACTTGGCTTTCAGGGCGATGTTCTCGTTGAGGACTCGGATGGTCTTCTTTTGCTTCCGGGTGAGATAGACAAAGCGGATGAGCAGGAGCGCACAGGCAACGAGTGCTGCCACCAGGATGGCAAGCAGGGTGCAGAGTGCATAGATGATGTGCAGTCGCGAAGCCAGGGAGCTGTCCTTCTCTGCTATGGACTGTTCGCCCGCCTGGATTTGCTGCTTCAGGGCGTTGGTCTCGTCGGCAACTTTCATGGCGTTGGCGGAGTCTTTCCATGCGATGTATCCGCTGTAGGCCTGTGCTACCATGCTGGCACTACCGGACTTCCGGCCATTCTCTATGAGCGTCTTATAGACTTCGTCAACCTTGCCGTAGTCTTTCGATGCGGTGAGTTTGGTGGTCATCTCCTTGAAGACGGCGTTGCCTTTGTCCGTCTGCCCGACGGTATAATAGAAGATGGCCTTGTTGTAGAGCAGGTCGTTCTGTACTGAGACGTCGGCAGAAGCTTTGGCCAGTTGCTCCATCTTCTCTATTTGCTCCAGCGCGTTTTGCGGCCTGTGCATCCTGATGTACATGTTCATGCGTGTCCGCATGGCCTTGTAGCGCGCGGCAGCCTTGGCGTTGTCGCTGAGGTTGGGGTTGGCAGAAATGGCGTGTTCGAAGTCGCGCAGATGTTCGAAGGCTTCCTTGTACTTCCCTGCGGCAGCCTCACTCTCGGCGCGTTGCCACAGTTGGTCGTTCTTCTGCTGTGAGCTGGCAGGGATGCAAGCGCAAAGGAGAAGGATTAAGAATAATATATGTCTTTTCATTGATGATTCAGGCCCTGTACTGGGTCATGCTTTACCAAATGTCTTCTGGATGTTCGGGGTTGTCGTAAACTTCCTTGGGACACCATTCGAGGTAATCGACGAATAGTTGTTTTGTCGTGTAGTTGGACTGCACGGTCTTGAAGCGCATGTAGTAAACGACGTCGGCCTGCATCTGTTCGCGTACGACGATACGCCTTGTCGAGCCTGCATTCATGCGGTTTGTCTCGGTTCCGCCGGCGCTGGCCACGATGTATTCAGGTCCTTTCATGAAGCCGTTGTTACGCATCTTCTTGTCCACTTCGGCGTTGTAGTCGTCGTCGTCGGTATCGCGTTCCCAACCCAGCAGGTTGTCTTCGCTGTTACCACCCAACTGCATGTTGACGGGGATGCCTTGAGCGACGAGCTTGTCTCTGTGTGAGCCCCAGTAGACCTGACAGATGCCTCGCGTGCCACTATACGTTGATACGCCCATGCGTATCTCATAGACTCCGGTCTTGGGGACAGGCGGGCAAGTGATGGTTATGTCATAGACACCCTCTGCCAGCACTTCGTCGCCCTGATAGTTCGGCCAGCTCTGGTCGCGACCGGACAGCAACATGAACCTGGTTTGCTTGCTGTTGACGACAAGGTTGTCGAAGTATTGTTTGTCGGGGTCGCTGGAGAAGTACCAGCATGCGTCTGTACGGCTGACGAGTCGCATGTCGTTGTTCATGGCTTCCGGCTGCAGTTCCCATGCATCGTAGCGCAGTCGCTCCTTGGCAAGCTGATTGCGAACATGCTCTGTATAAGCGATGGGTTCGTGGATGGGGTATATCATGCCGTTGATGAGCTTGATGATGCCGGATGCATCGTCCGTTTTGATTTCCACACCTTTGTTCTCCTCGCTGCACTCCATCTCGTGGTAGTCTTCCCGACGGCCATTGTAGAGTTTTGGGAAACGGTTGAGGTAAATGCCTTGGCTTTCACTACTTTCCCATGCACGAAGCAGGCGACGTTTGCCCATTGTGATGTAGTGAGTCCAGACGGGAACCGTGGGTTTTGCGGTTTTGTTCCTGTAGTTGAAGCCCTTTTCGTTGTAGTGCAGGACAAGTTTGTCAACGGGAACTCGCTCGGGCAGCAGGTGGTATGTGACGAACTGGTTGAGCAAATTGTTATTGTCCTGATAGTTTTCGTCGTTGACAGCCTCGGGGTAGTAGCCCTGGTTCTCAAGCCATGTCACGACGTCCTTGACGGAGATGTCCTGACGTTCCTTGCCGAGTTGTTCCTCCCAGAACTCGTCGGTTTCGGCAAAGAGGGTGTATCCATACTTGCGATGCTCAGGGGCAGGTATAGGCCAGGAGCGCAACTGCCAGTTGAAGCTTGGGAAGGCTCCCGTCTTGTAAAGCTTCTCATAGCGTTCGTCCCTCACGGCGCTGAGAGTGTCCGTCAGTCCGCAAGCCTCTATCAGTTTTCCCATCACGCTGAGTCCCGACTTGAAGTCGCGGGAGAACTTGTGCATCGTGCTGCCGAGCGTTTCGTTGCTGGGATTGATGACATAGCCTATTTGGTGGATGCATCCGTTGATGGTCTCGATGTCGCGGTTCTTCTTCGATACGGGGCAGATACCGTCGATGCAGACGCTGTCCATGTCGTTCTTGTTGGGATAGGAGGCGCTTATCTTGCGGTCGGCCATTGTGTTGATTTCAAACTCCTCGTTGGTCTTGGGGAATTCAGCCGAATAGAATTTCATCTCGGAATTGGTGCCGTCGAGAATACTGTTGAGCACGATGACGGCCCGGATGCTGTCGCGGTCTCTCTCGCGGGCAAAGGCGTCCCAACTGGCTTCGGGGATGATGCCCTTGATGGCAAGCGAGTCCAGGTAGAGCTGAATGGCGTCGTTGGTGGGCGCGAAGCAGGTGTAGTAGCCGTATGCGGTGAGGAGCTGATAGACGGTGGTCTCGCTGACGTCGCTTACTTTCTGCTCCTTCAGCAGCCGCACGTATTCGCTGAATTGCGGATGGTCCTCGAGATAGCTGGCTATGGTGCGTTCCGTGAAGACATATCGTGAAGAGGTGTCGATGTCCTCCGTGCAGGCGGCAGTCAGCATGGCGCCTGCAATACAAATGACGGAAGCACAGCTAAACAGCGCGTGCTTCAAGTTGCTAATCAATTTACCATTTACCATAGAATACTGTTACCTGTAAAGCTAAATCCTGAAAAGTCAATCCTTCAGTCTTGTTTTGTTGTTTTGTACGCCTGATAAGACTCGAACTTACACGCCTTTCGGCACCAGATCCTAAGTCTGGCGTGTCTACCAATTCCACCACAAGCGCAATTTAAGCGTGTGCAAAGTTACACTTTTTTAGCTAAACGTCAAAGCGAAAGACGAATTTTTTTAACGTCAATCGGCATAATTACCTTCAGGCGCGTCCGCATCCAGCCGCAAATGGCGGGCTTGTGACCCCATCCTGGTCGCTACGCGCGGCAAACCCAGCCTGAAATGAAGGTACAGCTAATTGACGAAGTAGGTACAGCTAATTGACGAAGTAGGTACACCTAATTGATGAAGTAGGTACGCTTACTTTGTGACAAGAGCCTGCTTAGTCAGGCATCCGTCTGTGCCCTGTTTGCCGCCTGAAAAGCTAAAAGATTTCAATAATGTTGAGTTTTCGTGCCTCAAGGTTGCTTTTATTGCAAAATTGTCGTACCTTTGCGCGGAATTTTACACATATCTATATAATATAAGGAACGAGAATGAGACATTTCAGACTTGTCGATAACCTGATGGGTTGGCTCACCTTTGCCATCGCTGCCTACGTCTATTGCAGCACGGTAGAGCCAACGTGCAGTTTCTGGGACTGCCCAGAGTTCATCACCACAGCCTATAAGCTGGAAGTCGGTCACCCGCCTGGGGCACCTTTCTTCATGCTTACGGCCAATCTCTTCACTCAGTTCGTGAGCGACCCAACGCTGGTGGCTTTGATGGTTAACATCATGAGCGCCCTCTTCAGCGCTGCCTGTATCATGTTCCTCTTCTGGAGTATCAGCCATCTGGCACGCAAGCTGGTGGGCGAGAACGGACGGGTGCAGACGCTGGCTCAGCTCATCATCGTGGAAGCCAGCGCCCTGACCGGCGCTCTGGTCTATACCTTCAGCGACACGTTCTGGTTCAGCGCCGTCGAGGGCGAGGTGTATGCCTACAGCAGCCTCTTCACGGCCGTTGTCTTCTGGCTCATGCTCAAGTGGGAGGACCATGCTGACGAACCTGGCAGCGACCGCTGGCTCATCCTCATCGCCTACCTGACGGGCCTGAGCATCGGCGTCCACCTGCTCAACCTGCTCTGCCTGCCTGCCCTGGTGCTCATCTTCTATTACAGGAAGGTGAAGAACGCTACGATGAAGGGCGCTATGCTCTCCCTCGTGGGCAGCGGTCTGCTCATCGCAGCCGTGCTCTACGGCATCGTGCCGGGCATCGTGAAGGTCGGCGGATGGTTCGAACTGCTCTTCGTCAATACGCTCAACATGCCTTTCAATACGGGTGTCATCATCTATATCGCCCTGCTTGTCGGCATCGTGCTCTGGAGCATCTGGGAGACCATCAAGCAGAAGAGCCGTCTCCGCATGATTATCTCCTACCTGCTGAGCGTCGGTATGCTGGGCATTCCGTTCTACGGCTATGGCTGGACGAGCATCGTCTGCGGCGTCATCGTGCTGGGACTGCTCTTCCTCGCCCTCCGATGGAAGAAGGAAGGCAAGGACCTCGTATCGGCTCGACTGATGAACACCTCGTTGCTCTGTATGCTGATGATTATGATAGGCTACAGTTCCTACGCAGTCATCGTCATCCGTAGCGCAGCCAATACGCCTATGGACCAGAACTCGCCCGAGGACATCTTCACGCTGGGCACCTACCTGAGCCGCGAACAGTACGGCGACCGTCCGCTCCTCTACGGACCGGCCTACACGAGTCAGGTGCTGCTCAAGCCCGAAGGCAACTACTGCGTGCCAGTCAGCAAGCAGGGAGCACCCGTCTATCAGCGCAAGGAAAAGCAGACGCCCGACGAGCCCGACCGCTACGAGATACAGCGCTACAAGACGGACTATGTCTATCAGCAGAACATGTTCTTCCCCCGCATGTACAGCTCCTCCGACCCGCATCCCTCAGCCTACGAGAGCTGGATGGGCGGCGTGAAGGGAACCGTCAAAAGCTACGAGCGCTGCGGAGAAATGGTGCAGATAAAGATGCCGACACAGCTCGAGAACCTCCGCTTCTTCCTCAGCTACCAGGTTAACTTCATGTACTGGCGCTACTTCATGTGGAACTTTGCAGGCCGACAGAACGATATACAGGGCAACGGAGAATGGGAGCACGGCAACTGGATAACAGGTATCCCCTTCCTCGACAACATGCGACTGGGCGATCAAAGCAAGCTGCCCACCGAACTCAAAGAGAACAAGGGCCACAACGTCTTCTACTGCCTGCCGCTCCTGCTTGGACTCATCGGCATCCTCTGGCAGCTCTTCAAGAACGACGAGAAGAACCTGGGCGAAGGAGAGAAGCAGTTCGGCATCGTCTTCTTCCTCTTCTTTATGACCGGCCTTGCCATCGTGCTCTACCTCAACCAGACACCTATGCAGCCGCGTGAACGTGACTATGCTTATGCCGGCTCCTTCTATGCCTTTGCAATATGGGTAGGTCTCGGCGTTGCCGGCCTCGCCTACTACCTGCAGAAGCTGCTCAAGAACGAGACCGCATGTGCGCTCCTCTCTTGCCTCTGCATCCTTGTGCCCATTCAGATGGCAGGTCAGACGTGGGACGACCACGACCGTAGCGGACGCTATGCCTGCCGCGACTTTGGCCGCAACTACCTCGAGTCGCTCTCGAAGGGCAACTATCCCATCATCTATACCAACGGCGACAACGACACCTTCCCACTCTGGTATGCACAGGAGACCGAAGAGTTCCGCACCGATGCCCGCGTCTGCAACCTCTCCTATCTGCAGACCGACTGGTACATCGACCAGATGAAGCGTCCGGCTTACGACTCTCCGGCTGTTCCCATCCACTGGAGCCGCCTGCAGTACGTGGCAGGTACTCGCGAAGGCATCAGCGTCCGTCCGGGCACTTTGGAACGCCTCGTCGATTCGTACAAAGATGACCCCGAAACGCTAAAGAACCTTCTTGGTGACAATCCATTCGAGCTCAGGAGCATCATAGACAACTGGGTGCTCAACGACAATCCCGACCTGCGCTTCATTCCCACCGACAGTATCGTCCTCACCATCGACAAGGAGGCCGTCCGCAGAAGCGGCATGATGATAGCAGGCGACAGCATCCCCGACCACATGGTCATCAGGCTCAGGGGCAAAAGGGCAGTCTATAAGAGCGAACTGATGATGTATGAGATGATTGACAGGTGCAACTGGGAGCGTCCTATCTACATGGCAATGACCGTCGGCCCCGAGAATAAGGCCACCGTGCAGGACTTCTTCGTGCAGGAAGGTCTCGTCTATCGCATCACGCCCTTCAATACTAAGAAGAGCGGCAAGGACATCGACACAGAGAAGATGTACGAGAACCTGATGACGCGCTTTGCCTTTGGCGGCATCGACAAGCCCGGTATCTACCTCGACGAGACCGTCATGCGCATGTGCGGCACCCACCGTCGCGTCTTCTCGATGCTGGCCTCGCGCCTCGTCCAGGAAGGCAAGCTCGACAAGGCAGCCCGTGTGGTAGCGAAAGCAGAAAAGGTCATCCCGGCCAGCACGGTTCCCCATAGCTACAGTAGCGGCTCGCTTGAGCTCTCGCGTGTATGGAACACCTTGGGCAAGAAGAAGGAAGCTATCGACATCGCTTATCCTTTGGCTCTCCAGGCCGCAGAGTATCTGGAGTGGTACTTGAACCTGCCAGCCAAGATACTCCTCATCAGCGAAAGGGAGTGCATGTACTACCTCTATCAGTTGCACAGCGCCTTGACCGTGCTGGAAAGTGCCGGCTGCGACAAGACACCAGGACTGGTCAGACAGCTCGATACCTACAACAGACTCCTGCAGAGCCGTCTCTATGGAAGCGTCGGCATGGATGCTGAAGACGAGGCAGAGGAGGAGTATAGCGACGAGGATGATACTGTATGAACCGATGAGATGTAAAGGCGAGAAGCCGGAGTTACGTTGTGTCGCCATATCGTTATGACGTTATAACGTGATGACGCAGCATCGTCAAATCCTCAAATAGTCAAGCTGAGTCGTGTTCATAGAGCAACCTCCAAGAATCTTCCGCTGGTTCTATCCCCATGCATTATGGCGGATTAACCAGGACAGGAAGGTGGTCTATCTGACCTTCGACGACGGACCTATCCCCGAAGCTACGCCCTTCATCCTCGATGTGCTGGACCGCTTCGGAGCAAAGGCCACCTTCTTCATGGTGGGAGACAATGCCGTGAAGTATCCGCATCTGCTCCAGGAAGTGCGGCTGCGCGGGCATGGTATAGGCAACCACACCTACAACCACATGTCCGGAGCACGCCACAGGCCCTGGACCTACTTGGCCAACATCAAGAAAGCCGACGATGTACTCCACACCAAACTCTTCCGTCCCCCACATGGATGGATAGGAATGGTGCAATACCGAGTGCTGCGCTACATAGGCGTCAAGATCGTGATGTGGGACGTCGTGACACGCGATTATAGCCGCCTGCTTACAGCCGACGACGTGGTCAACAACGTCAAGCGCTACACTCGCAACGGCAGCATCATCACCCTCCACGATTCGCTCAAGAGCATCGACAAGCTCAAGCACGCCTTGCCAGAAATCCTGTCGTGGCTGAAGAAGGAAGGATATGAGTTCGGCATTATTGAATAGCAACGACATCAAAGCCCAGGCCTTGCGCTTGGGCTTTGTTGCATGTGGCCTTGCTAAGGCAGAAGCCGTGGCAGAGGACTATGCTGCCCGTTTCCGCCATTGGCTTGAGCTCGACTATTGTGCAGGGATGGACTACATGCGCCGCAACGTCGATATGCGCCTTCATCCCGACCGCCTTGTGCCGGGGGTGCAGACGATTGTCAGCCTTGCCATGAACTTCATGCCTCGGCACCAACAGCCAGCCATCAGCCTTTATGCACAAGGGCTGGACTATCACGACGTCATGCGGCAGAGAATGAACCAGCTCATGCAGGAGCTCCACCTCGAAGGGCGTTGCTTTGTCGATACAGCACCTGTCCTCGAGCGCTACTGGGCATGGCGGAGTGGCATCGGCATCATCACCCCCAAAGGCGGCTTCCTCAGCGTGCCCGGCTACGGACCGACGGTCTTCCTCGGAGAGCTTTTCCTGACTGCCAAGGCCGACCACTACGACAGCCCTCTCCAAAGCCCCCTCCAAAGCCCCCTCCCCGCTCCCCCTTTGGGGGAGTGCTCCATTGCCGCCAAAGCTTCCCTGTCCAGCGAGATTGAGGCACTCCCCCAAAGGGGGAGCGGGGAGGGGGCTTCTGGGGGGACTATCTGTCCTGCCCTCACATCTGAAGGACTCGATGCGCGTCGCTGCATCAGCTATCAGACCATCGAGCATCGCGGTCCACTTCCCGAGGATTTACGTCTCGGCCCTACTTTCTACGGATGCGACCGCTGCCTGCGCGCCACGCCGCAGTTCCTCGAGGCCAAGCCCACAGATGAGCCTGCCTTCCAACCTTCCGAAGCGCTTCTGCAGATGACGCCCGACGGCTGGAAAACGCTCACGGTGGAGCAGTACCGAATGCTTTTCAAGGGTTCTGCCGTCAAGCGTGCCAAGTACGACGGCTTGATGCGCAACATTGAGCGCTGGCTTAGTTCGTAGAATTATTCCCGAAGCCCCTCGTGCTTATTTCAGATACTTGCTGAAGAAAGTCCAGATTTCCTCGCCTGTGTCGAAGTCATCGACGAACCAACTGTGTGAGCCGCTCGTCACTTCGTAGAGCCAGACCTCGCAGCCTGTCGGCCCACCTGTGTACTTATGCTTGATGATGGTCCGTCCGCTCTCTTTGTCCAGACTCTCAACTTGTTCCACTTGCTCGCGCTCGTTCTTGTTCTTGGCAACCCAATAACCGATGGCAATGGGAACCGACATGTAGGCTCCCCAACCGCCTTTGTTCTCAAGGTCGCCGTTCCACTCAGAGACATGGTCGGCTGTGCCGTGTATCTCGAACAGCGGCATGGGCCTCGGCGCATCCATCGTTCGGTAGATCCATTCCATGGTCAGACCCGATACGGGCGCAACCGCTTTAAAGGTTTTCTGCTTGCTGAATGCTGTCAGATAGCACATCTCGCCACCGTTTGACATGCCTGTCATGAAGGTGTTCTCCCGGCTCAGGTCATACTTCTTCTGGACAAACCTGGCCAGCTTCTCCATGCCTGCTACTTCATCCACCTGCCATCCTTCCTGAAAGGGATAGCCGACGTTCCATGAAGGCTTTCCCTTGGGGTCCTTCCATCCATGCGGTATGCAGATGGCAAACTTGTGCTTCTCTGCTGCTGTGTTCATCCATGTCTCCTTCTTGCCAGGATTACTGTAGCCGTGGAGCACAAACACCAGCGGCGCATCCTTCTGGATGCCATCGGGCTTGTAAATCCAGAAGCGGCGCATCTGACCTTGTATCTTCAGGGAGTCCAAGACCGGTTCGGCCGACTCCAAGTGACATGCCATCGACATCAGGGCTGCCAAGGCAAATAGCATCTTCTTCATTGTGTGCCTCCTTTCCGTGAGATGTACTCCAAGAACCTTTCGGTGTCGTAGTTCATGATGAGCTGGTCGGGGAAGTCTGTCTCTTGGAGCAGAGGCCAGATGAAGCTGTAGTCGGCAATGGCGTAGCTGATGTGTGCGTCGCTGCTCAGGATGACGGGCACCTCGTACCGTTTGCAGAGGCGCAGAATTTCGAGGTTGTTCTTCAGGGCCGTTTCCTTCTTACGCACAGGGTTGAGGCTGCTGTTGTTGATTTCGAGTAAGGTCTTAGTCTCTTTGGCAGCGAGGACGATGGGCTCGAAGAGGAGGTCTGCTGTGCCGTCGCCCGGGTGGGAGATGATTTGTGTCCAGGGATTGCGTATGGCGTTTATCATGCCCTGCGTGTTCTCTTCGATGGTGCCGCCTTCCCAGCAAAGCAGATGGATGCCGGCGATGCGCAGGTCAAGCTTCCGGTAGTAGTACTCGTCGAGGTCGAGCGTACCTTTCGTGTCGAGGATGTTGAGTTCTGCGCCAAGCAGCAGACGGAGGCCGTCGTACTGTCGGGGCACGACGTGGAGGTTGCGGAAGTAAATGGGATGGCATGTGCCGGGGATGCCTGGGGCATGTTCCGTAATGCCGAGGATGTCGAGATGTTTCTGCTGGGCGGCAGTCACCATCTCCTGCATGGTGCTGTAGGCATGGCCGCTCATGACGGTGTGGGTGTGGACGTCAAGCTTTATCATTGAACATTGAACATTGATCGTTGAACATTACTCCCCCTAAAGGGGAGTTTGGGGTCTCTATGGTTATGCTGTAAGCATGGAGCATAAGTCTTTCTGCAGGCTTGCCATAAAGCCTATCCCCTACGATGGGGTTGCCAAGGCCGAGGGGATGGGCACAATGGACGCGGAGCTGATGTGTGCGGCCTGTTATCGGCCTGAGCTCGAGCAGGGCATGTCCATCCTTGTTTGCCAGCACACGATAATGCGTCTGTGCCGGCTTGCCGTGCTTCGGGTCAACCATCTGCCTCGGGCGGTCGTCGATGTCGGGACGAAGGGGCAGACAGATGTCACCTTCCTGTCCGACGGGCATCTCCCGCTCGAGCAGGGCATGATAGACCTTATGGATGCGGCGGCGGAGGAAGAGGTCCTGCAGTTCATGGTACTTCTCTTCGGTGAGAGCGACGAGCATGAGGCCGCTGGTGTCCATATCGAGACGATGGACGATGAGCGGTCCGGTGGCCCAAGGGAACATCTGTCGCATGGCATCCTGCACGTTGGGCAGCTCCTCCTTGCCTGGCACGGAGAGCATCCCGGCAGGCTTGCTCACCACGGCCAGCTCCTTATTATTATATATAATGTGTAGTTGGGAGAGCAACGTCTCCTGATTCGCAAGCAAAGGGTTAGGCTCGACGTCAAGACCTTTCAGCATGTGCCGGAGAATCGGACGGCACTTGCTGTTGCAGGCAGGATAGTAATGTCCGTCGATGCGCAACTCGTCTTTAGGCGAAGCACCCACCCAGAACTCAGCCATGCAGAGCGGCTTTAGTCCTTCCCGATAGGCAGCTTGCAGAAGCCGTGGCGCACAGCATTCCCCAGCACCGGATGGCGGCACGGCAGGCGAGAAGAGTTCAGGCAAGGTACGGGTCTCGCCTAAGGCGTTGAGGAACCTGAACTGCTGGAAGAGCCATTGCTGCAAGGCCTGGCTGCGCTCTTGCCGCTCCTCTTGCAGTTGCGCTATCTGTGCTTCTTGTTCCCGAAGTGGTGCCTCCTCTTTCGATATGCGTTGTTCCCAAACTTGCTTCAGCCGACGGAACTCTGCCTTCTGGTGCTGGCTCTCCTTGATGAGGAACAGCCCCCTTCCGTCCTCCCCCTTTAGGGAGGAGCTTTGGCGCAGGGCATCTCGCTTGGCCTTGCTTTGCTGCATGAACACCTTGTAGGCGGCAAGCTCTTCCTGCATCTGCTGACGCAAAGGGCTTGGCTTAAGCGAGGCTTCGAGAAAGGCTATCTTATGGTTGATGATGCTAATGGCAGCCTCTTCCTCTTGGAAATGACAGCCAGGCGCCATGAGGTCGAAGACTGGCGGCACGAAGTATTCATGCTGCGTCTTGCCATCGAGTGTGCCGGAGAAGGCAGCGAGGAAAGCCCCCTCCACTATCAGCACCCCGAACATCTTGCCGCGTTGGAGCTCGTCGTGCCATTCGGGATGCTGGTCGAGGTAACGGCGCACCCCGTCTGCTGCTGCGATGCAGAGAGGGTGTGGCTCGTAGCAGAAAGGATAGGTGAACTGGCAAGGCGGAGATACGCCTTGCACATCGGCGGGGAGGGGATGAACAGTTACAGCCATAGCACGCCCTCCGGTCCTTGGTTAAAGAGCAAATCGACGATGCTGAGGTCGGGCAGGAAGCCGTGACGCGAGGCGAAGACTTGGTAGTAGGGAGCCCCCTCCCCGCTCCCCCTTTGGGGGAGTGCTCCGTTGCCGCCAAAACTTCCTTGTCCAGTGGGATTGTGGCACTCCCCCAAAGGGGGAGCGGGGAGGGGGCTGAAGGCTTGAGTCCTTTTGATGGGCTTCTCAATATCGAGCAACGAAGCAACCAACATCATGAGCTCCTCGTTGAAGTCGGCAAGGAACTCCCACTTCTTCTCGTAGAAAGGAGCGAAGTCATCGGCATAGTATTCGAAGAAAGGCGATTGCCTGTAGCTGCTCTCGAGAGCCACCCAATGCTGGTGGCGCCAGTTGCCGTGGTCGCTGATGCGTATGTCCTTCATCATCGTCTTGCCTTCTGTCTTGACGACAGGGATGGTGAGGGCAAGCGCTCCATTCGGGCTGTCGATGTAGCAGCGGTTGCGAAGCGTCTGCTTCGTAAAGTTGTCGCAGACCTCAAGGCGCACCTCATCGGCACGATAGTAAGCGCTATAGTGGGAGACAGGTGCGAGGTAGCAGCAAGGCAAAGACCCTTCTAAACCCTTCGGGCCTCCGTCGCTGACGCTCCCCAATTGCTCCGCTTCTAACGGGCAATTGCCCCTTAAAGGGGAGACTTGCGAACCAGAGTCCTCTCCCTTTAAGGGAGAGTTAGAGAGGGTCTTCATTTACTTAATGTTATCGACCAGCGAGAAGAGTCGGCTCCAGCGGATGTGGTGGCCGCTGAACCAGGGCCGGTCGGCATCTGTGCTGAGCCAGATGAAGATGGGCTTGCCCACGATGTGGTCTTCGGGCACAAAGCCCCAGTAACGCGAGTCGGCAGAGCAATGGCGGTTGTCGCCTTGCATCCAGTAGTAGTCCATCTTGAAGGTATATTCCGTAGCCTTCTCTCCGTTGATGATGATGTCGCCTTCGGGCGTCACCTTGAGGTCGTTGCCTTCGTAGTTGCGAATGGGACGCTCGTAGATGGCGATGTTGTCGATAGTGAGCTTGATGCTTTCGCCCTTCTTTGGTATCCAGATGGGACCGTAGTTGTCGCATGTCCAGCCTGTATAGGCATTCTGCGGATAGAGGTTTTCGGTGTCGTTGTTGTCGATGGGCGTCACGCTTGCCACGTATTCTGTATGCTGCTCCAGGGCTTTCTTTGCCTCGGCAGTCAGGGGAATCTCGCCTGTCTTGTACATGTCCTTGACGTCCTTGACGCTCAGGCCGAGCTCATAGATGAGGGCATCCGGCAGATAGTTCGAGTTGAGCTCTACGTGGTAGTTGAACTGCACGTTCTTTGGTGCAGGGTTCTCCTTGCCGTCGAGATAGACCACCTTGTCGCGTATCTCAAGTGTCTGCCCAGGCAGTCCGATGCAGCGCTTCACGTAGTTCTCCCTACGGTCAACGGGTCGCCAGGAGACTTCCCCGTACTCTTGCGAAGCGAGGCGGATGTACTGTTGTCCCAGGTTGTAGATGGTGCTGTAGAGTTGCCGTTGCTGCAATGGAGACAAGTCTTTCGTCTGAGGCAGCGTGCCTGTCTGCTGCTGGTAGAGTGCTGTGCCAAATCCGTAGCACATAGCATAGTACTCGGTCTGGTATTTAGGGTTGCTGACCACGGAGTCGCCTGCGGGATAGTTGAAGACGACGATGTCGTTGAGTTGGACGGGCTTTGGTGTGACGCGCTTGTACTTCCATTGAGGCCATTCGAGGTAGCTCTTGCCGCCGAAGGGCAGGGTGTGCTGGCAGAGTGGCATGTGCAGGGGAGTCTGCGGCACGCGCGGTCCGTAGCTCATCTTGCTCACAAGGAGGTAGTCGCCTACGAGCAGGCTTTTCTCGAGCGAGCTTGATGGGATGGTGTAGTTCTGGAAGAAGTAGATGTTGACGAAATAGACGGCGACGAGCGCGAAGACGATGGCATCGACCCAGCTCATCAAGGTGCGGACAACGGGGTTCTCTGCGTTCTTCCACCACGTCCAGGGGATGCGGCGGGTGATGTAGGCATCGAAGATGAACGGTACGACGATGAGTCCCCACCAGGCATCCACCCAGTAGAGGAAAGCGATGTAGAGGGCGATGGCAATGATGGCCTTTGCCCAGTCTTTCTTGGTAGCTTGATATCTTTTCTTTTTCATAGTTTAATGGGGCTAATGGGGCTAATGGGACTAATAGGGCTCATGGGGCTCATGGGACTCATGGGGCTCATGGGACTCATGGGACTCATGGGGCTCAGAAGTGGAACAGGTCCTCCATGGTGAGCAGGCCTGTGTGGTCTTTTGTGTACTCTGCGGCGAGGACTGCGCCAAGGGCGAAGCCACGGCGACTGTGGGCATCGTGCGTGATGGTGATCATGTCTTCGGGCGAGTCGTAGGTAATGGTGTGGATGCCTGGCACTTCGCTTCGTCGGATGTCGTCGATGCGGAGGACGCCGGGCTTCGTCTCGTGCAGTCCCCAGCGCTCCTTGCGGTCGAGGTTCTCGACGATTTGCTCCGCCAGGGTGATGGCTGTGCCGGATGGGGCATCGAGCTTGTGGACGTGGTGCGTCTCGACGAGGTTCACGTCGTACTGCTCAAAGCGGTTCATTATCTTAGCCAAGTAGGTGTTGACGGCCGAGAAGATGGCAACGCCGACGCTGAAGTTGGAGGCCCAGAAGAGTGTCTTGCCCTCGTCGGTACATGCCTTGCGGACGTCGTCGCCGTGTTCCTTTTTCCAGCCTGTGCTTCCGCTGACCACCTTCACGCCTGCTGCCCATGCCTTGAGGTAGTTGTCGTAGGCTGTCCAGGGGGTGGTGAACTCGATGGCGACGTCGGCACTTGCGAAGGCTGCCGACTGGAACTCTTCCTGATTGTCGATGTCGATGATGCTGACGATTTCGTGACCACGCGAAAGGGCTATTTCCTCTATCATGCGGCCCATCTTGCCGTACCCTATGAGTGCTATTTTCATACCTTATATAATAATTTTCGTGCAAAAGTACTGCTTTTCGACCAATTTTCCGTACTTTTGTTTCACAAAATAAGTTAACGGAGCCAAAATAGGGATGGAAAGACTGCTGCACTACGTCTGGAAGCACAAGATATTGCCCCTGAAACCGCTCACCACGGATGACGGTCAGGAGCTGGAGGTCATCGACCCCGGCCTGCACAACCACGACCAGGGCCCCGACTTCTTCAACGCCAAGATCCGGCTGGGCGGAACCGTCTGGGCGGGCAATGTCGAAGTGCACTTGCGCTCGTCGGACTGGTACCGACACGGGCACGAAACGGACCCTGCCTACAACAGCGTCATCCTCCACGTCGTGGGTGAGATAGACGGAGAGGTCACGACGCAGGACGGAAAGACACCGGCCCAGGTCCGGCTCGACATACCCGAGAGCATCCGCAGGAGTTACGATGAGCTTTGCAGGACAGAGGACTATCCGCGCTGCCACCGCATCATCCCTTCCATACCGCCCATGAAGGCGCATCAATGGATGGACGCTCTGCTCGTGGAGAGGCTGAAGGAGCGCTCGGAGAAGGTGGCAGAGCGGGCCGAGCGGACTGGCGGCGACTGGGAACGCGCCACTTTCGTCACCTTGAGTCGTAGCTTTGGCTTTGGGCTGAACGGCGACTGCTTCGAGCGATGGGCCATGCGCATTCCCCTCTCTGCCGCTGGCAAACATCGCGACGACCTGTTCCAGATCGAGGCTCTCTTCCTCGGAATGGCCGGTCTCATCGAAGAGTCCGAAGCCGTCAGGAGCAGTAGGGAAGTCCAGCTCCTCCAGCAGGAGTTCGCCTTCCTCAGGCACAAGTTCAGCCTCGACGAACCGATGCAGCGCTCCGATTGGCGCTTCCTCCGCACCCGCCCCAAGAACTTCCCCTTCGTCCGCATCCTGCAAATCGCGGAGCTCTACCACAGCGGACGGGCTCAGATGAGCAGGCTCCTGGATGCCAGGAACATAGAGGAACTGCACGGATGCCTCGCCGTGAAGGGCATGACGGCTGCGAGCCGACGCCTGCTCATCATCAATACCGTGGTGCCCCTCCTCTTTGCCTATGGCCGCCACATCAGCGACGAGACCATCTGCCAGCGAGCGGTCCGGCTTCTGGAGGAGCTTCCAGCCGAGAACAACTACATCCTGCGGCAATGGCAAGACTGCGGGCTGCGTGTCGCTTCGGCTGCCGACAGCCAGGCCCTCATACAGCTCAAACGACAATACTGCGACCGAATCGACTGCCTCCGATGCAGGTTCGGATACGAATATCTAAAGGGAAACAACTAAAAACAGACGTGAAGAAAAAGCCAACATCGCAAGCCTGCTTGCTCAACTACCCACGTTGCATAGTTTGATTGTTCATGTACTTGCAATTGCATATACATGAACATGCAATTGCAAGTACATGAACAATCAAACTCCCTCACAGGGTATGTCAGGCAATCAGCCTTGTGTAGCTGGGCATTTCGACCGCATGAACCAACCAATACGACGAATGAAGGAATACGCTTACGAACTGAAGATGAAGGTACGCGACTATGAGTGCGACCTCGAAGGGATTGTCAACAATGCTAATTATCAGCATTATATGGAGCACACGCGCCATGAGTTCCTGCTCTCGGCGGGCATCAGCTTTGCCGAGATGACTGCACAGGACATCATATCAGTCGTGTCGAGTATCACAATTCGCTACAAGACACCGCTCCGCAGTCGCGACGAGTTTCTATCCTGCCTCAATGTCAAGCAGGAAGGGCTCCGCTATATCTTCAGTCAGGACATATACCGTCTCTCTGACATGAAGCTGGCGGCAAGGGGGACGGTCGATGTCGTCTGCCTCGTTCACGGCAAGCTCAGCCGCTGCCCAGAACTGGAAAAGAAGCTGAATCTCAATGCTGAAATTAAATGACCGACCAGGAAACCCTATACATGATGGCGCTGACGCAGGTGTCTTCGCTCAGCCTGACGAACCTGCATCTGCTCGTCGAGGAGATAGGCTCAGCTACGGCTGTCTATGAGAACCGCCATGCGGCAAAAGACCTGCTGCCTGCCGCTTCGCAAAACACTTGCGCAGCCATCGCCGCGATGGACAGCTATCTGCAGCGTGCTGCGCAGGAGCTGGACTTCTGTCGGAAAAGTGGCATCCGTTGCCTTGGCTTGACCGATGAGGACTATCCCCAACGCCTGAGGGACTGCCCCGATGCGCCCGTCCTGCTCTACAGCATGGGCACAGCCGACCTCAATGCCCGCCACGTCGTCAGCATGGTCGGCACCCGACAGATCACCAGCTACGGCAAGGACCTCTGCCGCTCCTTCGTCGCCGACCTGAAGAGCCTCTGCCCCGATGCACTCGTGGTAAGCGGTCTGGCCTATGGCGTCGATGTACATTGCCACAGGGCAGCCTTGGAGGACGGACTCCCGACGGTGGGCGTCCTGGCTCACGGCCTGGACCAGATATATCCCAGGATGCACCGCGAGACGGCAAAGCAAATGGTCGGGCAGGGCGGACTGCTCACGGAATACATGTCCGGCACGGCCATCGACAAGCGGAACTTCGTGCAGCGCAACCGCATCGTGGCAGGTATGGCAGACGCCGTCGTCGTCGTAGAGAGCGCAGCAAAAGGCGGTTCGCTCATCACAGCCGACATCGCCCTGAGCTACAACCGGCAGGTGTGGGCCTTCCCCGGACGCATCTACGATACCTACTCCTCAGGCTGCAACCAGCTCATCTTCTCGAACAAAGCCTCGCTGCTCACAGATGCCAAAGACTTCTGCCTCGCCATGGGATGGACCGACGACATGCAGCACAGGCAAATGCTGGCAGAGGAAGGCATCCAGCAGGAACTCTTCGTGGACTACACACCTGAGGAGCAACGCATCCTGAAGGCTTTGTCCCAGAGCGACGGCGTACAGATAAACGTCCTTTCCGTCGAGACGGATGTCCCTGTAAGTCAGCTATCAAGCCTACTTTTTACACTCGAAATGAAGGGGGCTGTCCAGATGCTCGTCGGTGGCAAGTACAAACTGAAACGGTAAAGGCAACTTTCCGTCGGTTTTTACGGTGTGAACCCCTTTCCGACTCCCTCAAAAGGAGGGAAAAACATGCACAGGAGTGAAATTTTCTTGTAAAATGTTTGCAGATTAAGAAAAAGTTCCTAACTTTGCATTCGGTAAAACAAAAAACAGGGAAAAGATGAAGGGTTCCGACTTAGGCAGTCGGGATTCTTATTTTTTTCGCGCCTCGCCAAAAAGTGGAAGGCTCTATAATATAGATAATGTATAACTAAAACAAACTATAAATGGCTTACATGACACAAAAGGGCTACGACGAGCTCGTGGCCAAACTGCAGCACATGGAGAGCGTGGACCGACCTGCCGCCAGTGCTGCCATCGCAGAGGCTCGCGACAAAGGAGACCTATCGGAAAATGCAGAGTACGACGCTGCTAAAGAGCATCAGGGCAAGCTCGAGACCGAGATTGCCATGCTGAAGAAAACCATCATCGAGGCTAAAATCATCGACACCACACACCTCGACACCAGCACCGTCCAGATCCTCTCTACCGTAGAGCTGCGCAACGTGAAGAACAAGATGACGATGAAATACACCATCGTCAGCGCTACAGAAGCCGACCTCAAGAGCGGCAAGATCAGCGTGGAAACACCTATCGCCAAAGGATTGCTCGGCAAGAAGGTAGGCGACATTGCTGAAATCAAAGTACCGCAAGGCACCATCCAGCTCGAAGTCGTAAGCATCAATTTCGACTAAAAGAAGTAAATCCGCGTTGCTCATGGAAGTAATATAGGAAGTTAAGCACTTCGTGCCGGACAAAACAACATGGCAAAAAAGAAACTATCGTCCATGAACATAGTGAATTAACTTCCACGAGCGAAGCGAGTTGACTCCCCTTTTAACTTCACTTATAACTCCTAATATCATTATGGCAAGCATCTTTTCCCGTATCGTAGCAGGCGAGATACCCAGCTACAAGATAGCAGAGGACGACCGTTACTATGCCTTCCTCGACATCAGCCCCCTGCAAAAGGGACATACCCTTGTGATACCCAAACGCGAAGTCGATTACATCTTCGACCTCGAAGACGATGAGCTGGCCGGACTCCAAGTCTTTGCCAAGAAGGTGGCCCGTGCCATCAAGAAGGCCATACCCTGCGTCAAGGTCGGACAGTGCGTGCTCGGACTCGAAGTGCCACACGCCCACATCCATCTCGTACCCATGCAGTCCGAAGCCGACATGCGGTTCACCAACCCACACCTCCAGCTCACGCCCGAGGAATTCCAGCAGATAGCAGAAAGCATCCGCAAAGCCTTTTGATGAAACTAACCGTCGTCATAACGAAATAATGTTATAACGTCATAACCAAAGACCTCAATAATAAAGCATCATGAAAACTAGACTCATCACCGCCGTCGCTTTGCTCTGCATCGCACTCGGCACACAGGCACAGAAACATGATTTTGCCAACTGGAAGCGCTATGCCGGCGCCAATAAAGAACTCGGCGCTCCTGCCAAAGGCGAGAAGCGCGTCGTCCTCATGGGCAACTCCATCACCGACGGATGGCCACGCACAAGGCCAGAGTTCTTCAAGGACAACAACCTCATCGGTCGAGGCATCGGCGGACAGACCAGCTACCAGTTCCTCCTCCGCTTCCGCGAAGACGTCATCAACCTGCAGCCAAAGGTCGTTGTCATCAACTACGGCACCAACGACATCGCTGAGAACACCGGTGCATACGACGAAGACCTCACCTACGGCAACGTCCTCTCGATGGTCGAGCTGGCACGCTACCACAAGTGCAAGGTCATCCTCACCAGTTGCCTTCCCGCAGGCGGCTTCAGTTGGCGTCCGTCCATCACCGACAGCATGGACAAGATACGCAAGCTCAATGAACGCGTCAAGGCTTACGCACAGGCCAACAAGATTCCCTACGTCGATTACTTCAGCGCTATGGTCAATGCCGAAGGTACTGCCATGAAGGCTGAACTGGCTAACGACAATCCCGGCGTACACCCCAATGCCGCTGGCTATGCCGTCATGGAGAACCTCCTGCTGCCCGTCATCAAGAAACTGCGCTAAACTCATGGCCGACAACAAATACTGTATCATCCTGGCAGGCGGCAACGGAAGCCGACTCTGGCCTATCAGCAGAACTGTGAAACCCAAGCAGTTCCTCGACCTCTTCGGCACGGGCCGCACCCTGCTGCAGCAGACCTACGACCGCGTCGCACAATTCATCGACCCTTCCCACATCTACGTCAGCACGAATGTGGCTTACCTGCCACTCGTCTATGAGCAGTTGCCTGAGGTGGACGATATGCACATCCTGGAAGAGCCGCTGCGCAGAGGAACCCTGGCCGCTGTAGCCTGGGGCTCGGTCTTCGTAGCAAAGCAGGACCCGCAGGCAACACTGTTCGTCACCCCTTCCGACCAGATTATCCTCAAAGAGGAAACCTACAGGCAGGACGTACTCGCAGGACTGGAGTTTGTCGGCAAGAACGAAGGGCTGCTCGTCATGGGCATTACACCCTCACGACCCGAAACGGGATACGGCTACATCCAGATGGACGACGAAAAGCCGCTCTCAGGTGACATCTTCCCCGTCAAGTCGTTTACCGAAAAGCCCAATCACGAGTTTGCCAACATCTTCATGCAGGAAGGCAACTTCCTGTGGAACACCGGTCTGCTCTGCTTCAGCTCCCACGTCATGCTCGACAACCTCTTCATGCTCGTGCCCGAGTACAGAGTGGAGATTCCACGCATGATGGCTGAGGCCGAGAACAACGACCCGAAGCTCGTGCCCGAGTGCTTCAGCATGTTGCCCAATTACAACATGGACATCAGCATCCTGGAGCGTAGCAGCCAAGTCTATGTGCAGCGTGGACACTTCGGTTGGGCGGACATCGGTACGTGGGCCAGCATTGGCAAGGATGTTCCTGCTGACGACAAAGGCAACGTCATGCTCGACTCCGAAGCCCTTCTCTATGAATGCTCCGGTAACGTCATTCGCCTGCCGAAGGGACGTACGGCAGTCATCAAGGACCTGCATGACTATGTCGTGGCAGAAGAAGGTGAAATTCTAATGATTTGCCCGCGTGAAGATGTCGCTGCAATGCGACGTATGCATACGGACACTAAGTTCGGCGACCCGAAAAGCTAATTTTAGTGGTAAGAGGTAAGAGGTTAGGGGTTAGAGAATACTTTGGGGCTGTTATCAAAGCCCGAAACATTCCTCTAACCCCTAACCTCTAACCCCTAACCTCTAACCTCTAACCCCTAACCTCTAACCTCTTACCTCTAACCACCTCTAAGACTCCTGTATCGACCAGGCACTGCGCACAGGCTTGTCGTCACGGATAATGTCTTCCGTCCAGTTGGGTTCACCAAAGAACTCATTTGGGTGGAAGACATGCAGTTTATAGAACTTCGTCAGGTTGAGGCGAAGTTCTGTTGTTATGGCAGGCTTCAGTTGGAACGGCTTGTCCTGCTTCCAGGCGATGGCCTGTACGCATAGATGTTCCAAGTCGTTGACCTGCATGCGGTCGAAAGCCTCTACAAAGAGCTTGCTGTTGGGCTCCAGGACACCGCAGAAGCGCAGATGCCAGCTCGCACCTTCCGCGCTGAGCAACGATACCTGCATGTAGTAGTTGCTGTCGTTCACAAGGTACGACTCGAAGCCCGTGCTGGAGATTTCCTTGATGTCGTCTGGCAGGAAAGACAGGTAAAGGTTGAGCCGTTCCCCCTCACGCCTTTCGAGAGGCTTTGGCTTGAAAGTAATCGGCTTCTCTTCATGGTCTTCTTGTTCCCTCGCTTTGATGGGAGTCTTGGAGAGAGGCTTTTCCCTCTCTATCGTATTCACCTTGCTGCTGTCGTATTCCTCGTTGCCGACAACCACGACATCCTGCACCAGCATCGGAATTTCAAACCCGTCCTCATCCTCGACAAGGACAATGTTCTTCCCCTGGAAGCCACTCACTCTGCCTCCTCCCACCTCGGAGAGGAAGCGCACCTGGTCGCCTATCTTCATCGTTTCGCTTTAATTCTTTTGTATCTTTATCTTCTTGTTCTTCAGGATATAGATGCCTTTAGGAAGTCTGTCACGCTTTACTATCTGCTTGCCGCTAAGGTCGTAGATCTTCTCGTCCTTAGTGAGTCCGGTGCTCTCATCCGGTGCTTGGATGCCGGTCGAGTAGCGTTCGAGCTTGATTTCCACGATTACGGGCCTATGGTCAGAGGCTTCGGGTTCGTTGATGACTTTGCGACTCCTTATCGACGTGAAGGCCTTGCCGTAGCTGGCTATGTAGTCGATGATGCTTTTCGGTGTGCGTGCCGGGAAGGTGTAGTTGGCAGAGTTGTCTGTGGTATTGTTTATGAAGAAGAAGGATTTCTTCATGGTCTTGATGAGGGTGGAAGAAGGCGTGTCGTTCCAGTCGCCGCAGATGAAGAAGGGCTTGTCCCACCGCGTTGCTTCCTCGATGATGATGGGCAGGGATGCAAGACGGTTCTCCTCTGTAAGGTCGAGATGGGTGGTGGCGAACACATATTCTTCGAACTCACACACCAGCAGGGTCCTTTTCTCTGTTCCGGGCAAAGGGATGTTGCGGACGGACAGCGGACGCTCCTTGCTCAAGATGGCAACGCCATACTTGCCGCCCGTCAGGGGAATGGCAGGGCCGAACGTGCTGTACATGCCAAGCTTGTTGCCTAAGACTGCCGCCTCGGGGATGTACCCGGAGCGTTTCACGCAGCTATCCACTTCCTGCAGTCCTACGACGTCCGGGGCGGCATCCCGAATGACATTCGCCTGACGGTCCAAGTCAATGACGTCATCCATTCCTGCTCCATGACGAATGTTGTAGGTCATTAACCGTAAGGTCATCGTATTGTCCTGCGAACAAATCGTCAGGCATGAGAGCAGCAGTAAGGCAATGAGCGTTATTCCGTGTTTCATCATCGCGCAGTATTAGATTCGATATTGATGTCAGGACGGCTGGACTTAGAGCTCAGCATCGCTGCACTGGAAAGTGGTGCCTTTGCGGATGTCGCCAGTGCTGAGGCCGAGCTTCAGCCATTTCATGCGCTGCTTGCTGGTGCCGTGGGTGAAGGTCTCAGGCTGCGAATAGCCACGGGCTTTCTCCTGAAGGTAGTTGTCGCCGATGACCTGTGCACAGCGGATGGCTTCCTCCAGGTCGCCGTCCTCCAAGCTGCCGAACATCTCGTTGTCGTGATAAGCCCAGACGCCTGCATAGAAGTCGGCAAGAAGTTCCAGGCGGACACTCAGCTTGTTGGCCTCCGTCTCGCTGAGTCTCGACATCTGCTGGTGCACCTTGCCAAGCGTACCAAGCAGGTATTCCACGTGGTGTCCCACTTCGTGAGCAATGACATAGGCATAGGCAAAGTCGCCGTCGGCACCCAGTTGCTGCTTCATCGACGTAAAGAACGAGAGGTCGATGTAGAGGCATTGGTCAGCAGAACAATAGAAGGGACCCATGCTCGACTGCCCGTTGCCGCAGCCAGTCTGTACGCTTCCCGTGTAAAGCACCATCTTCGGAGGCTCGTAGGTGCGTCCCAGTTTCTTGAACTCTTCTGCCCAGACGTCTTCCGTCCCGGCAAGAATCTGCTTTGAGAACTTGGCGAGCTCTTGCTCTTCGGCAGTAAACTCGCGGCCTCCCTCAGCCTGTTCCGTGACGTTGCCCATCATCCCGACATTGCTGACGATGTCGGTCAGGTCAAGGTTGCCCTTGGACAGAAATGTTAGCAATAGGGCAATGATGATGCCACCGATGCCGCCGATGCCACCCATCTTGGCAGCAGACATTCCGCGGCGGTCGTCAACGTTGGTACTTTCTCTTCTTCCAGTCAGTTTCATAATAGTATGGTTTAAGATTTATGCTTCGTTGCCTGCAAAAATAGCGAAAAAACTTCAGACATGAGAACAAAGGACAGATATTTTTATGCCTAAGGGGTCATTTTCTTAATAAATAATGTGTAGATTGAAAAAAATACATTACCTTTGCAGCCGCAATTGGCCGTTTGGCAATAAGTCGCTTGGTCGCATGGGCTTCGATTCCCTGCCGAGCTCGATGTCTTTGCCAGGCGACTCAATGACTAAATGACAAAACGAATAGACAATGAAGGAAAATCTTGTAATCGTGGAGAGTCCTGCAAAGGCTAAGACTATCGAGAAGTTCTTGGGCGACAAGTATAAGGTCCTGTCAAGCTATGGGCATATACGCGACCTGAAGAAGAAATCGTTCAGTGTAGATGAAAAGACCTTTGCCCCTCAATATGAAGTCCCTGCCGACAAGGCTAAAGTGGTTGCGTTGCTGAAGGGACAGGCACAGCAGGCGAGTATGGTATGGCTTGCATCCGATGAAGACCGCGAAGGAGAAGCCATCAGCTGGCACCTTTACGAAGTGCTCGGCCTCAAGCCTGAAAACACGCGTCGTATCGTTTTTCACGAAATCACGAAGCCTGCCATCTTGGAGGCCATAGAGCATCCGAGGCAGATAGACCTCAATCTGGTGAATGCTCAGCAGGCACGTCGCGTACTGGACCGCATCGTTGGCTTCAAGCTCAGTCCTGTGCTTTGGCGCAAGGTCAAGCCGAGCCTTTCAGCAGGTCGTGTCCAGAGCGTTGCCGTGCGCCTCATCGTGGAGCGTGAGCGCGAGATAGAGGATTTCTGTCCCGAAGAGAATTACCGTGTCACAGCCGTCTTCCGCAATGCCGATGGCAGCGAAGTGAAGGCAGAGCTCAGCCGTCGTTTTCCCACCATAGAGGAGGCACAGGCTTTCCTGGAGAGTTGCAAAGGTTGCAACTTTACGGTCCAGGACATCACGACAAAGCCAGTGAAGCGTACCCCGGCTCCCCCCTTCACGACCAGTACGCTGCAGCAAGAAGCGGCCCACAAGTTAGGCTTTACCGTAGCTCAGACTATGATGGTAGCTCAGCATCTCTACGAAAACGGTCGCATCACTTACATGCGTACCGACAGCGTCAACCTGAGCAAACTCTGTCTGAATGCAAGCAGGAGTGTCATTGCCGAACAGATGGGCGAGGAATACGTGAAGACGCGTCAGTATCATACGAGTTCAAAGGGCGCACAGGAGGCTCACGAAGCCATCCGTCCCACCTATATGAATCAGCAGCAGATTGAGGGCACTCAGCAGGAGCGTCGTCTCTATGACCTCATCTGGAAGCGAACCATTGCTTGCCAAATGGCAGATGCTGAACTGGAGCGTACGCAAGTAACCATCAGCATCAACGGCAAAGAGGAGACCTTCGAGGCAGATGGCGAGGTCATCAAGTTCGATGGCTTCCTGCGTGTCTATAGTGACATGAACAGTGACGGCTATAATGAAGGCGAGGGTGACAACGAGAACCTGACCACTCTGCCTGCTATGACGGTGGGCGAGCAGCTCAGCCGCGAACAGATTGTGGCTACTCAGCGCTTCTCTCAGCGTCCCATCCGATACAACGAGGCCAGCCTGGTGCGCAAGCTTGAAGAACTCGGCATCGGTCGTCCAAGCACTTATGCCACCACCATCACCACCATTCAGCAGCGCGAATATGTAGAGAAGGGAGATAAGCCCGGAGAAGAGCGCGTCTTCCAGACCCTTACGCTCACGGGCGATGAAGTGGTCAAAGAGTCACATACGACAATTGTGGGTCAGGAGCGAGGCAAGTTGCTGCCTACGGACACGGGCATCGTCGTGAACGATTTCCTCAAAGAGAACTTCCCCGAAATCATGGACTACAACTTCACTGCTGACATAGAGAAGGAGTTCGATGAAATAGCAGAAGGAAGAATCGAATGGGAGGGAGTCGTGCGTAAGTTCTATGAAGGCTTCGAGCCTTTGGTAGAGAAGTCTGTCAACACTCGCACGGAGCACAAGGTGGGCGAGCGTATGCTTGGCACCGACCCTGAGACCGGTGCACCGGTAACGGTGAAGATTGGTCGGTTCGGTCCTGTGGTACAGATGGGCGGAACATCTACTGGTCAGAAGCCTCGCTTTGCACAGCTCTCAGCAGGTCAGAAGCTCGAGACCATAACCCTGGAGGAAGCCCTTGAGCTCTTCCGGTTGCCGCGTAAGCTTGGTATGTACGAGGGCGAGCCCATCGTCATCGGTGCCGGCAAGTTCGGCCCCTATGTCTCCCACAGAGGTTCTTATGTCTCTATTCCCAAGGATACCGATCCGATGGGGATAACCTTTGAGCAGGCTGTTATCATGATGCACCGCAAGCACGTCGAGGAGGCAGAGCGCCACCTCAAGAGCTTCAGCGAGGATGCAGAGCTGGAAGTGCTGAATGGCCGTTACGGTCCATATATCGCTTATCAGGGCACGAACTATCGTCTGCCGAAGGCAATGCATGAACACGCCAGAGACCTGACCTACGAAGAGTGTATGCAGATTATCAATGGTCAAGGTGAAAAGCCTGCGGCAAAGCCAACCAAACGTCGCTTCCCACGTAAATGAAGAGTATCATCCTCATAGGCTACATGGGCTCAGGCAAGACGACTGTAGGCCGTCAGCTTGCCATGGCATTGGGACGCACGTTCTACGACCTCGATTGGTACATAGAGATGCGTTACCACCGCACTGTGGCACAGCTTTTTGCCGAGAGAGGTGAGGACGGCTTCCGCGAGATAGAGCGCAACATGCTGCACGAAGCAGCGGAGTTTGAGGATATTGTCCTCAGTTGCGGCGGAGGTACACCTTGCTTCTTCGACAATATGGACTACATCCGCAGCGTTGGCGAGAGCATCTATCTGAAAGCCACACCGGAAGTGCTTGCCCAGCACCTGAAGATGCGAAAGGTGGAGCGGCCGCTCCTCAAGGGAAAGACCGAGGAGGAACTGTTGGACTATATCCGCACGTCGCTCAAGGAGCGAGAGCCATACTACCTCAAGGCAGAGCATGTGGTCGATGTGACCCTGCTCGACAACTATGACAAGCTGCAGATTAGCGTAGAGCTCATCCGCAAGGAGCTGGGACTATAGAGACCCCCTAACCCCCTTGAGGGGGAACATAAATAGTAAATCGTAAATCATTAAATCGTAAATGAAGAAGTGGCGTATCGAGGACTCCGAGGAACTCTACAACATCAAGGGATGGGGAGTCAATTACTTTGGCATCAATGAGAAGGGACACGTCTATGTCACGCCCAAGAAGAACAGCGTGCAGGTTGACCTCAAGGAGGTGGTGGACCAGCTTGCCACACGTCATGTGACGGCTCCTGTGCTGCTTCGCTTCCCCGACATTCTGGACAACCGCATCGAGAAGACCGACGAGTGCTTCCGCAAGGCTGGCAAGGAGTACGAGTACAAGGGCGAGCACTTCATCATCTTCCCCATCAAGGTGAATCAGATGCGCCCCGTCGTGGAGGAAATCATCAGCCACGGCAAGCGCTATAACTTGGGACTGGAAGCTGGCTCGAAGCCAGAGCTCCATGCTGTCCTTGCTACCAACATGGACAGCGACAGCCTCATCATCTGCAACGGACACAAGGACCAGAACTTCATCGAGCTGGCTCTTCTGGCACAGAAGATGGGCAAGCGCGTCTTCCTCGTCATCGAGAAGCTTCCCGAGCTGGCTGTCATTGCTGAGACAGCAAAGAAGCTCGGCGTGCATCCCAACCTCGGCATCCGCATCAAGCTGGCCAGCAACGGCAGCGGTAAATGGAGCGAGAGTGGTGGCGATGCCTCGAAGTTCGGACTGAACTCCTCCGAGCTCTTGATGGCTTTGCAGATGCTTGACGAGCTCGGTCTGCGCGATTGCCTTCGCCTCATACACTTCCATATCGGCAGCCAGATCAATAAGATACGTCGCATCAGTACTGCCCTTCGCGAGGCTGCACAGTATTATGTTCAGCTTCATGCCATGGGCTTCGACATCAAGTTCGTCGATTGTGGCGGCGGCTTGGGTGTCGATTACGACGGTACGCGGAGCAGCAACAGCGAGAGCAGCGTCAACTACAGCATACAGGAGTACGTCAACGACTGCGTCTATACGTTTGTAGAGGCTGCCAACATGAACAACATCCCTCATCCGGACATCATTACGGAAGGTGGACGCTCGCTGACGGCACACCATAGCGTCCTCATCATCGATGTGCTGGAGAGCGTTTCGGCGCCTCAGATGCCTGAGGACTTCGAGCCAGGCCCCGACGACCACAAGCTGGTGCACGACCTGACAGAGATTTGGGACAAGCTGTCTTCGCGTTCCCTTCTCGAGGACTGGCACGATGCCGAGGACATTCGCGAGGAGGCGCTCGACCTCTTCCGCCACGGCATCATCGACCTCAAGACGCGTGCACAGATAGAGTCTCTCTATTGGGCCATCAGCCATGAGGTGGCAGAGCTGGCTCACCACCAGAAGCATGTGCCCGATGAACTGCGCAAGCTCGACAAGCAGATGGCGGACAAGTACTTCTGCAACTTCTCGCTCTTCCAGAGTATGCCTGACTCGTGGGGCATCGACCAGCTCTTCCCCATCATGCCCATTGCCCGTCTGGAGGAGCAGCCTACCAGAAGCGCTACGCTGCAGGACATCACCTGCGACAGCGATGGCAAGATTTCGGCTTACGTCAACGGCGGGCAGCAGACGAACTACATCCCCCTGCATCCTGTCCGCCAGGGCGAACATTATTATATAGGTGTATTTCTCGTGGGTGCCTATCAGGAGATACTGGGCAACATGCACAACCTCTTCGGCGACACAAACGCCGTGCACATCAGCGTCGATAAGGATGACTACAGCATCGAGCAGTTCATCGACGGTGAGACGGTGGCCGATGTCCTCGAGTATGTGCAGTACGACCCGAAGAAGCTGGTTCGCCGCCTCGAGATATGGGTCAGCAAGGCCATCAAGGACGGTAAGATAACCCCGAGCGAAGGCAAGGAGTTCATCAGCAACTACAGGGCAGGACTGTACGGGTACACATACCTGGAATAATTCATAATTCTCAATTCATAATTCATAATAAGGCTACGCCCTGCATCGTTACGAGAAAGACAATTATGAATTGAGGATTAAGGAAAGACTATGCAACGATAATTATGAATTAATAATTATGAATTATGAATTACATTAAGTATATCGGTGTCGATGACCTCGACATCGACCTTTTCGAGAGCCAATACGTTGTGCCAGAAGGCATGAGCTATAACTCCTATCTTATCGATGACGAGAAGATAGCTATCATGGATACTGCCGACCGCCGTAAGGGTGAGGAGTGGAAGGCAAACCTCACAGCAGCTCTTGCTGGCCGTAAGCCTGACTATCTAGTGGTGCACCACATGGAGCCCGACCATGCTTCGCTCATTGCCGACGTGCTCACGGCTTATCCCGAGTTGAAGCTTGTCTGCAGCGCACAGGCCCTGAAGATGCTCCCCAACTTCTTCCCTTCTCTTCCCCTAAAGGGGGACGGGGGGTCTGACGGTCGCGTCATCACCGTCAAGGAAGGCGATACACTCTCTCTGGGCAGTCACACGCTCCAGTTCATCGCTGCCCCGATGGTCCACTGGCCCGAAGTGATGATGAGCTACGAAAGCACAGAAAAGGTGCTCTTTGCTGCTGACGGCTTCGGTAAGTTCGGGGCTTTGAAAATTGAAAATGGAGAATTGAAAATTGAAAAGGGACGCGAAGCCTTCAATCTTCAATCTTCAATCTTCAATGAAATTGGTGACTGGGCTTGCGAAGCACGCCGCTACTACTTCAACATCTGTGGCAAGTATGGCGTCCAGGTGCAGAACGTGCTGAAGAAGGCTGCTGCTCTCGACATCCAGGCCATCTGCCCGCTGCATGGTCCTGTCCTCACGGGCGAGGCTATGAAAGAAGCCATTAGGCTCTACGACATCTGGAGCCGCTACGAACCCGAGAGCGAAGGCGTGCTTGTTGCCTATGCCAGCATTCATGGCGGAACGGCAAAGGCTGCCGAGCGTCTGGGCGAGATGCTCCGCGAGAAAGGTGCAAAGAAGGTGGTAGTAAGTGACCTGAGCCGCGACGATATGGCGGAGGTCATCGAGGATGCTTTCCGCTACCCGAACATCGTGGTCATGGCCGCAAGCTACGACGGCGGTGTCTTCCCCGTCATGCACGACTTCCTCTATCACCTCCAGATAAAGAACTACCAGAAGCGTCGCTTCGGCATCATCGAGAACGGAAGCTGGGCACCCAGCGCAGGTCGCGTCATGCGCGAGATGATTGAGGCGATGAAGGACTGCACGATAGTAGAGCCCCTCGTCACCATCCGCTCCCGCATGAAGCCAGCCGACGAAGCCCAGCTTGAGCAACTGGCAGCAAACATCTTGGCTCCGAAGGAAGCTTAACTGCCTGAGAACGCTTGTACTTACAAGGTACAGAACAGAGAGAGCCCCTTGCCGCTTCAGCCGGCAGGGGGCTCTTCCTATTATAATGTCAACGTCCAACGCAGCATACCTCTTTGGCTAACTACGTGTACTTATTGGAATAACTACGTGTACTTATCGGAATAACTACGTGTACTTATTGGAATAACTACGTGTACTTATCGGAATAACTACGTGTACTTATTGAGCTAACTACGTGTACCTTTTCGGCGAGCGCCATGTGCTACGCTTGCCGACAGGCATAAAAAAGAATTCCTCCGAGGTTTGCTCCTCAGAGGAATTCGGATGGGAATTGTGGTTGGACTACCGGGACTCGAACCCAGTCAAACAGAACCAAAACCTGTTGTGCTACCATTACACCATAGTCCAATCCAAATCAAACGTTTTAGCGTTTGCGGCTGCAAAGATACAACAAAAAGTGAAAAGTGAAAAGTGAAAAGTGAAAAATTATTGGCTTTCCTGTGGTTTTTTGTTAATCGTGCAGAGTATTGTAACTTCAGCTCTTTACTTTTTCACCATTTTATTTTTCACCTCTTCACCCTTTTACTTTTTTACCTTTTCACTTTTTCACCTTTAGCAGGAAGTATTTCTTCTTGCCTTGCTGCACGAGGAGGTACTTGCCGTCGAGGAGGTCGGCTTCCGTCACCATCTGGTCGAAGCTTTGGAGCTTCTCCTTGTTGAGGCTGACGCCGCCGCCCTGCGTGAGCTTGCGCATCTCGCCCTTGCGTGCCTTCGCCCTTGAGCAGGTCGCGGCTTATCTCGAACTGCGGCACGCCGCTGAAGACGTCGAGAAGCGTCTGCTCGTCGAGCTTCACGAGGCTTTCCTTCGTGCTCTTGCCGAAGAGGATGCCGCTGGCCTCGAGAGCCTGTTCGTAGTCCTCCTTGCTGTGAACCATGATGGTCAGTTCTTCGGCCAGCTTCTTCTGCAGGATGCGCAGACCCGGGTCTTGGCGATGTTCTGCGATGAGGGCGTCGATGGTCGGCTTGTCGAGCGAGGTGAATATCTTGATGTAGCGTTCTGCATCCTCGTCGGCCACGTTGAGCCAGAACTGGTAGAAGGCGTAGGGCGTGGTGCGGTTGCGGTCGAGCCAGATGTTGCCTTTCTCCGTTTTGCCGAACTTCTTGCCGTCGGCCTTCGTGATGAGGGGGCAGGTGAGGGCGAAGGCTTCGTTGTCGCCACCCAGCTTGCGGCGGATGAGCTCTGTGCCGGTGGTGATGTTGCCCCACTGGTCGCTGCCGCCCATCTGCAGCTTGCAGTTCTTCGTCTGGTAGAGGTGGAGGAAGTCGTAGCCTTGCAGAAGCTGGTAGGTGAACTCGGTGAACGACATGCCGTCCTGGAACTCACCGTTGAGGCGACGCTTGACGCTGTCCTTCGCCATCATGTAATTGACGGTGATGCACTTGCCGATTTCGCGTGCGAAGTCGAGGAAGGTGAAGTCCTTCATCCAGTCGTAGTTGTTGACGAGCTCAGCGCGGTTGGGTGCGTCGCTCTCGAAGTCGAGGAAGTGTGCCAACTGCTTCTTGATGCATTCCACGTTGTGGCGCAGCGTCTCCTCGTTCAGCAGGTTGCGTTCCTGACTCTTTCCGCTGGGGTCGCCAATCATGCCGGTAGCTCCGCCCACGAGGGCGATGGGCTTGTGGCCGCAGCGTTGCAGGTGGCGCAGCATCATCACACCGCAGAGGTGTCCGATGTGCAGGCTGTCTGCCGTCGGGTCAATGCCGACGTAGGCAGAGACCTGTTCTTTCAGTAATAGTTCTTCTGTGCCGGGCATCATCTGATGCACCATGCCTCTCCATTTCAGTTCTTCTACAAAGTTCATCGTATGTATTTGCTGTTTAAGGTTTACTGTTTAGGTCCTTTTCGGCTGCAAAGGTACGAATAAGCACGCAAAAAGCCAAATTTATTTGAACTTTTGCCCACTTATTCGTACCTTTGCAGTGCAATGGAAGAGAAATCGTTGAAGGAGCGAACTGCTGGCGGGATGCTTTGGGGCGGAATGTCCAACGGGCTGATGCAGCTGATAGGTGCTGTCTTTGGATTGGTTTTGCTTCGCTACCTCACTCCGGAAGACTACGGGAAGGTGGCGATGCTGAACATCTTCGCTGCCCTTGCCAGTGCCTTGCAGGAGAGCGGCTTCATTGCTGCCCTCTGCAATCGGAAGGAGCCGACGCATGAAGAGTACAATGCCGTCTTCTGGTTCAACCTCCTGGTCAGCGCCTCGCTCTATATCATCCTGTGGTTCTGTGCTCCGCTCATTGCCGACTTCTATGGCGATGACGACCTCATTCCACTTGCCCGAGTACTCTTCCTCGGCTTCCTCTTTTCTGGCCTCGGGACAGTACAAAGGGCTTATCTCTTCGGACATCTGAAAGTCAAGCAGACAAGTATCTGCTCGCTGACGGCAATGCTTGTCTCCAGCGTCATTGGCGTAGTGATGGCGGTCAAGGACTTTGCTTCTTGGGCTATCGTGACGCAGGCCGTCACTTTCGTTCTCATTACCCAAATCATGGCGTGGTTCTTCTCGCCTTGGAGACCGACAGCCCGGTTCAACCTTGCTCCTGCTTGGAAGATGTTTGGCTTCAGCGTCAAGCTGATGCTGACGAATATCGTCAACATCTGCAACCTGCACGCCTTCTCCGTCCTGCTTGGCAAGTGCTTCAACGAACATGCGGCTGGCGTCTTTTCGCAGGCCAAAGGGTGGAACGACAAGGCCACGAGCACCATCAACGGTATGGTGACGAGCGTGGCCCAGCCAACCTTAGCACAGGTGACGGATGACTTGGGGCGCTATCGGCAGGTGTTCCGTAAGATGCTGCGCTTCATCTGCTTTGTCAGCTTTCCGGCGATGTTGGGCCTGGGTCTGGTGGCGCAGGAGTTTATCCTGCTTGCCGGTGGCGAGAAGTGGTGCGAGAGCGGGTTGATTCTCTCCCTGCTCTGCATTCACGGAGCTTTCGTCCCCATTACCACGCTCTACAGCAACCTGACCATCAGTCGAGGCCGTAGCGATGTCAATATGGGTTGCACCGTAGGACAATGCCTTGCGGTCTGGGGCGGACTCTACCTGCTCTATCGGCTTTATCCTGACAGCATGATTCCGATGGTCATCTACTTCGTTGTGCTCAACATCGCCTGGCTTGTCATCTGGCAATGGTTCGCCTGGCGCCTGACGGGCCTCACCTTCGTGGAAGCACTGAAGGACATCATGCCGTTCCTCGTCTTCACTCTGGCTGTGCTTGGTGTGACCTGGTGGTTGACCTGCGGCTTTGCGAACCTGTGGCTGCTTCTCATCAGCCGCGTCCTCATCGCAGCTGCCCTTTATGCTGGCATCATGTGGTTGAGCGGGGCTAAGATTATGAGGGAAACTATACATTATTTTATTAAGTGAAGCGTGGGCATATACTTCTACCATACTCAGGACACGGAGCGCATCGTCCGTGAATGGAAACAGGGAACTTTCCCGTCGCACTTCCTCTACGGAGCGCTGCAACTGGGCGAGTATGGCATTGATGTGGTGTGGCACCACCAGAAGCATACCTACAAGCGGATGCGGGACATGATTGTCGCCACTTGGAAAGTCCTTTCCTGCCGCAAGCCTTACGATGTCCTTTACGCCACACACACGCTTGGCATTGAGCCTGTCATCCTGCTCCGTGCTTTAGGGCTCTATCGACATCCCATTGTCGTTTGGCACCATCAGCCCATTGTCAAGGCAAAGAACCCTTTCCGTGAAGCATTGGCCCGTCTCTTCTACCGAGGCATGGACCACATGATATTCTTTTCGGAGAAACTCATGCAGGACAGCCTGCTCTCCGAGAAAGCAGACAGGAACCGCATGAGTGTGGTGCATTGGGGAGCAGACCTCGACTATTATGACAGCTTACAGACCCCCTCTAGGGGGAGAAAGCCTTTCCCCATAGAGGGGGAAGAGTTGGGAAGAGGGTCTCTCTTCATCTCCTCTGGCAAAGAGCTTCGCGACTTTGAGACGTTGCTCCAGGCATTCCATGAGACAGGCTTGCCGCTGACGCTTTATGCCGAGAAGAAGCGGCAGGCATACTTCGAAAGCCTGCATCCGGGAGAGAACGTAGAGATGCATTATGGCGACCGTCCCATTCCCCATGAGATAGCGCTTCAGGTGGCAAAGAGCCGTTGCGTCTGCATCTGCTGCCAGAAGAGCAACTATACAGTGGGACTGACCACAGTGGTCGAGGCACTCGCCCTGGGCCTTCCCATCCTCTGCACCCGCAACCCGCAGATGCCGATGGACATCGAAGCAGAAGGTTGTGGCTTCTGGATAGAGGTGGGAGACGTAGAGGGATGGAAAGACAAGCTTCGCTACATTGCCGACCATCCGGAAGAGGCCGAAGCTATGGGAAGGAGAGGACGTGCCCTGGCTGAACATTATTATAATGTACGGCAATGCAGCAAAGAGGTAGCAGAGATAATAAAGAATTGCAGATTATGAATTGTGAACCGACGAAGCGCCTCTCATGGCTGGATGCCTTGCGGGGCTTTACGATGATATTGGTAGTGGCCTATCACGTGGCACAGGTCTCCTTCCATGAGACAGAGAAGACGAGTGCAGCCCTGCCCTTCCTGGTGCTCATGCGTATGCCGCTCTTCTTCTTCGTGAGCGGTTTCCTCGCATACAAGGCCAGCTTCACATGGACCATCCCCAATGCCTTGAAACTGACATGGAAGAAGCTGAAGGTGCAGCTCATCCCTACGCTGGTGTTCATGGGACTCTTCGTCATCTTCAAGATGAAAGGCGACATCGCCGACAACTTCATGCGCCTGCTTGCCAGTCCGACAAAGGGAGGCTACTGGTTCACATGGGTGCTGCTGCAGATGTTCATTATATATTATGTGTGCTGCTATGTAGGAAAAAGTCTCTCTCCGAGGAAAGGAGTGTTGCTGTTCGCAGGCTGGGCAGCAAGTGTCTTTGCCTACGAGACGCTCTACCTGCCGAAGGTCTTCACTTATCACGAGGACACCTTCTTCGCCTATTCCAGCCTCGTCCAGACCATCCGCTACATGCAGTTCTTCCTGCTGGGCAACATTATTCGCCGCTATTGGCATCAGGCAGAACGGCTCTTCGACACTTCGTGGTTCTTCCCGCTCGTCGTGACGTTGGCAGTCGTCTGCTGTGCCGACATCTTCCAGTTGCACACCCTCAAGAAGGTTTGGGTCAACCTGCCCCGAACCACCGCCATGTATGCGCTCCTGCTGATAGTCGTGATGTTCTTCAGACACTATCAAGCGTGGTTCGAAGAAGGAAAACGGACAGGCCGTTTCCTCAGCTTCATCGGCACACGCACACTCGACATCTACCTCCTGCACTTCCTCCTTCTGCCCAAGATGCCGCAGGTGGGCGCATGGCTGAATGCCAATCAGCCCAACTTCCTGCTCTCCATCGTGCTTTCCGTGAGCGTCGCACTCGTCGTGATTGCCTTCTGCCTGTTGGCAAGCCAATTGCTTCGCGTGAGCCCCTTCCTCCAACTGTATCTGTTTGGGAAAAGACAAACCAAGACCGCATCTGTCCTGATAGCCCTGCTCTGCTTCTGCACCCTTTCTGCTTCAGCCAAGAAGAAAGAGAAGCGCCACATCGTCCGTATCGAGACAAGCTTAGGCAATATCCGTGTAGCCCTTTCAGACGATACGCCGCTGCACAGCAAGAACTTCCTCAAGCTTGCCCGCGAAGGCTTCTATGACGGTACGCTCTTCCACCGGTGCATCAAGGACTTTATGATACAGGGCGGCGACCCCGAAAGCCGTGGAGCAGAGCCAGGCAAGCTGTTGGGCGAAGGCGATGTGGACTACACCATACCTGCCGAGTTCTGTCTGCCTTACCTCTACCACTGGCGTGGTGCCTTGGCTGCAGCACGCGAGCCCGACGATGTCAATCCCGAGATGAGGAGCAGCGGCTGCCAGTTCTACATCGTCTATGGCAAGAAGCAGGCAGCAGCCGACATCCGCAAGGTGCGTGCCGTCGACTACGTCATGCGCGGCGGCACACCTCACCTCGACGGGCAATACACCGTCTTTGGCGAAGTCATCGAAGGGATGGAAGTAGTCAAAAAGATACAGCAGACAGAGACCGACAAGAACGACCGTCCGCTCACCGATGTCGTCATTCGTCGCATGATAGTGGAGCAATAAGGCCATCGAAGCTCTGACTTGCACTCAAAGCATTTGCGAGCTCATAATGTGGTACAACAATACATTTGTACCGAGACATCGATGCATGATTTGCTCATTCATCTACGCCACCTTCGGCGTGGCTACAGGTATTAGAAGTCGTGTGACCGACGGGATTCTCCTCCGCCACGTCCTTCTCCACGTCCTTCTCCACGACCTTCTCCGCGTCCGGCTCTGCTGCCCATGCCTCTTCCGCCGAATCGACCGAAGCGCCAGAAGGCAGAGAGCAGGACGTAGCTGCGCACCATTTCGCTCTGTGTGTCGGTACGGCTCACGGCGCTGACGGAGCGGTTCACGTCGTCGCGCTCGTCCAGAATGTCAACTGCGCGCAGGCTGACGGTAAGCTGCTTGCCTGGCAGGAAACGTTGACTGATGCTGCCGTTCCAGATGAGGTGGTCTGTGTTCATAGCGGCGTCGGAGTATCCTCGTCGGCTTTGCTGCTCGATGTCGCTGCCGATGGTCATTCCCCAGGGTGTGGTAATTTGGAAGCTGCCGCCGTAGCTGAAGCCGTGATGGTCGAGGTTCGAGGCTGTGGCGTTGTTGCTGCGGTTGAGGTTGTAGCTGAATCTTCCGCTGACATTAGCTTCCACTTGCCATCCGCTCTCCCAGTCTTGTCGGAAGGTGAAGCGTAGTCGCTCGTTGAAGTCGCCGCTGTGTGTTTGGTTCTCCACGGTAGTCTTGTCTTTGCTTCGGTAGAGGTAGCCTACGGACTTCGAGGCGTTGAGCCAGGTGTCGGTGTTGATGCGCCAGTGCTTTTCCTGGTCGAGTGCCGTGTTGAAGTTGAAGGATGCCGATGCTCTCCAGTTACCGTTGACGTTGACGGGTGTAGTGACGCGTCCGCCCGTCACTTCGTTGTATTCCGTGCGGTTTGCTGTGCCGTTGTGCGTGGTATGGAACTGGAGGTTGACGGCAAAGGTGCGTTGACGCTCGATGATGGTCTTGCGGTAGTCGAAGTTGATGTGTTGCGTGAAGCTTGGCTTGAGTCCGGCGTTACCGATGCGTATGTTGAGGGGGTTGGCGTCGGAGAGTGTGTCGGGAATCATGTCGATGATGTTAGGCCATCCGGTATCTGCGTTGTATCGGAACTCTATCTGTTCCTGTCGGCTGAACTTGTATTGGAAGTTGACGACGGGCGATGCGTTGACGACGGTGCGTCGCAGCAGCGTGTCGATGCGCCCTTTCTCGTAATCCACCTTGCTGACCTGCGGCTGTATGTTTGCACCGATGGTCAGGCGGTATTTCGTGCGGTTCATGCGGAGTTGGAGCCGCACGCTGTGGTTCTGTCCGATGTTCTTGGTGTAGCTGCACTGCTGCTTGTCCGGCACGGCATATTGGTTGTCGTAGAAGAGGTCGTAGTTATAGACGTTGACGCCGAGCACGTCGTTCCAAGGGTCGAAGATGGAGCGCACGTCGCGGTCGTTGTCGCGGAAGGTGTAGCGATAGCTGTAGTCGAGTTGCAGATACGTCTTGTATGCGATGGGTTCGCTGTAGCTCAGTCTGGCGTTGAAGTTGTAGCTGTAGTTCGAGCCTCGGTTGTACTGCACTTTGTGATAGACGGAGTCGCCGCCGCTGAGTGCCTGCAGGAGGTAGTAGTCGGTCTGCGAGTAGCTGTTGCCGTCGTTGTCCGAGTCGCCGTATCCGCCTCCGATGCTGAGCGTGATGTTCCGTCCGGGTTTCTTCAGGCGTTTGTTGACCTGCAGGGATGCCGATGCGTTGATGTTGTGCGAGCGGTTCCAGTTGTCGCTCAGCCGGTGGTTCACGCCGATTCTTGTGGCCAAGTCGCGATAGTCAGCCAGCGGGGTGGGGGAGTACTGGAAGGGGTCGTCTTTCCAGGCGGCGGACTCGCTGCTGCCTGTGCCTCGGCTCTTGCCGTAGCTGAACTCGGGACGGAAGAGGATGTTCCAGGTCGAGTCGGGCTTCCACTCTACCTTGTACTGGAAGTTGAAGTTGCCGTTGCGGTTCGTGCTATGGTTTCTGCTGGCGGAGTAGGCTGAGTTCTTGAGCTCGAAGTTCTGGGAGTTCGACTGCGAGGCGCTGCTGCTCTGGCTGAAGTCTCCCTTGATGCTGCCGTTCAGCTCCAGCTTCTTGTTCTCCCAGTTCATCGTTGCTCCGATGTTCTGGTTGTCGGTCAGACCGTTGCCCCTCGTGTTGTTGGCGTTACCGACGAAGCTGTACTTCTGCTCACCTCGGAAGCTGTTGAGGTTGAGGTTGCCGTTATAGCGGTCGTGCGTGCCGTAGGCTCCGTCTGCTCTTCCGAAGAAGCCTTTCTTCTTGTCCTTCTTGATGGCGAGGTCGAGGACGGTCCGCTCGTTGCCGTCGTCGATGCCCGTGATGCGGGCCATGTCGCTCTTCCTGTCGTAGGCCTTCACCTTATCGACGATTTCAGCGGGCACGTTCTGCAGGACCATGTTGCGGTTGTTGCCGAAGAACTCCTTTCCATCGACGAGTATCTGACTGATGGTCTTGCCGTTGAACGTGAAGCCTCCGTTCTCGTCCTGCACGATGCCGGGCAGCTTCTTGATGAGGTCTTCCACCATCGACCCTTCGGGCAGCTTGAAGGCGTCGGCATTGTAGGCTACCGTATCATCGACCACCGTCATCTCCGGCAGCTTGCCTTCCACGACGGCCTCCGCCATCACCGTCGCGTCTTCGCGCATCATGACGTCGGCCACCTTGAAGTTGCCCGACTTCTTGGGCAGCGTCAGCTTGAACTTCTGCGCCTTGAAGCCCATGAACGTCACTTGCAGCGTGTATGTGGCCGACGGGATGCCGGGCAGCAGGAACTGGCCGTTCTGCTTCGTCGTAGCGCCGGTTATCATCGAGTCGCGCTCGTTGTATAGCTTCACGGCAGCCCCTTCCATGGGCTGAAGCGACTGGTTCTCGAAGACCGTGCCGCGTATGTTGAGGAGGTATGTGGCAGAGGAAACTCCCTGGGCGCGAGCCTGAGCCAGAGCGGAGGCAGGCAGCAGCAGTAGCAGCATGAACAAAGCTGTAAGTCGGAGTATCCTTCTCATTCGGTCACCTTTCTTCTATCTATCGACATAGATATGACGTCCCCAACGACGAAAAGTTTAATCCCGAATGAAGATTTTTGCCGCCTATGGCAGCTTTTGATGCGATGAAGTTAAAAAAACATGCATTTCTTTTGTTCTTCATCCTTTTTTCCGTAACTTTGCAGAGCAAACATTAAAACAGATACTTATATGAAGAGGATAATAGCCGCATTTGCGCTCTTTGCCTGCGCCTTCTTTGTCAAGGCCTACGACATCGTTGCAACCGTCAGCATCGAAGGCAATACGAAATGGTATTTCGACATAGAGCTGGCCAACAACGATATTGACTTCACCGCCTTCCAGTTGGACATCACTCTCGACAGCGAAGATGCCGAGATGAAGCAGACCAACATGCTTCGCCGCTGGCTGATGGTGGACCACAACATCAGGCTCACCCGCCTCGACGGACACTACCGCGTACTGGGCTACAGCTTGTCTAACGAAGTCTTCAAGACTCAGGAAGGCATGTTGTTCAGCTTCGAGCTCGACGGCGACATCAAAGGCATTACCATCAACAAGATAATCTTTGCCAAGCCCGACGGCACAGAGGTGGAGGCAGACGTCTATACCCGAACCCTCGACCCCGACAACGACGATGCTATCCGCGATGTCTCTGCCAGTCAGCAGGAGAACAAAGTCATCTACAACATGGAAGGCAAGCAGGTCTATCGCATTGACCGCCGCGGCATCTACATCCAGAACGGCAAGAAGATAGCAGTGAAGTAAGTGAACGCCCAATAGCAGCAGAGCAGAGGAATGGTTATGACTCCAAAAGAGCAGAGAATCATTCAGATGATTCGTGAGACCGGCCATAAAGTCGTTCCGTCAGATGGGAAAGTGTGGCTTTATGGCTCCCGAGCCCGTGGTAATGCCCACGAGGGTTCGGATTGGGATTTGCTTATACTGCTGAATAAACCTAAGCTGGAAGCCAGTGATTATGACGTCACCTATCCGTTCCGCGAATTAGGATGGGAAATAGGCGAAGAAATAAGTCCCCACATCTATACCCAGAAACAATGGGAAGAGTGGACATTCCTCCCTTTTAGAAAGAACGTGGAACGAGACAAATACGTATTGCAATGAGTTTGACAAACGACGAACGCCAAACATTGGTTGCATTAGAGCTTAAAAAAGCACATGAGATTTTTGAGGAAATCTTTATTCTAACGGCAGCAAGCAAATGGAGCGGCGCAGCCAATCGACTTTATTATGCTGTCTTTCATGCTATAAATGCTCTCCTTCTGCATGATGGTCATTCAGTAAATACCCACAATGGTTCACATGCTCTCTTCAGTCTGTACTATATTAAGACAGGACTGTTACCATTAGAATACGGTCGTCTTTATAACCAATTGCAGACTATGCGCGAGGAGAGTGATTACAATTGTGTGTATGAGGTACAACCCGATGAGTTAAAAGAACGTATAGAACCCGCTCGACGACTGATTGAAACTATAAGCAGAATAGTGAACAGTTAACATCTCTTGAGCGTCTCCCATTCCTTTGTGTTTCGCCTTAAGCGTGTTCCGCTAATGGCCAGACTTGTTGATGAAACTTTTTCCCCTGTGCTGTGAACTTCCTCGCGCTGTTGTTACAAAGTCACCTTAGCAGTATATAAAATTATTTTCAAGGCTTGAAAATATATAACCAAGCCTTGAAAATATATAATCAAGCTTTGAAAATATATTTTCAAGCCTTGAAAATAATTTGTAAGCAGGGCTCGGAACATTTTGTTCCGTAGGTCGAGAGGTTTGTTCTCTTGTCCTGATAAAAAAATTATTGCTGTCCGGGGAAAATTTTCTCTCTTCCTTCTAGGTCCTTTTCTATCGGTCTTTCTGACGAATAGCAGCTCATGGCGGCTTGCCAAAAGTCTCGAAGAGACGACAGACCACAGACGGGGGTGATAACCCCCGGTAATATTGCAACAACAGAGAAAGCCCCGAAGGGGCGACAGAGACATAAGCAAGTTGTTATTATACAAGTTACATATTCTGTCGCCCCTTC
>OMSJ01000179.1 GCA_900313705.1 uncultured Prevotellaceae bacterium | reverse complement strand
GAAACAGAAGAAAGACGATACAAGCTACCACGTGCAGCTATATCTGCGCGACGGCTCGATAGTGGACGGCTTCATCCGCACGAGCCTCAATTTCGAGGCGACAAGCGTGGGCATAGGAGCCACGCCGAGAGGGAAGTTCAAGACGTATAACTCCGAGGACATCGAGAAACTGGTATATCCTCCTTCCGAGGAGGACCCACGTGAGATTGTGTGGCGCCCGGAGTTCATCAGTAAGAACGACAGCGGGGCGTATGAGGCTTACAGTCCCGTGCCTGTCATGATGCGCGAGAGTTATGACGGCCGACGGGTGAAAGGATATATCGGCACTTGCCGCTTCTCTACGTTTACTGGTCGTCAGACGATTGTCTATGAGGTGTTCCGCTTCTACTACAAGTTGGTGGGCGAAGACTTCGTGCGCATCTATTACACCGACATGATGACTCCGAAGCGGAAGAGCTTTCTGCGCCAGCCCTTCGTCTCGTTCCCTGCGATGCAGGCGTTTTTCGACAGCGACGATTTCGACCGCCATGCGGCAGCCGACAATCCGGAGTCGATGCTGCAGGTGCTGGACAGCATTCTATCGGAACAGTAATCACTTAAAATGTTATATATCATGAAGAAGTTGTTTTGCAAGGCGGCCTGCGTGGTTGCCATGATGGCTGTCGTCATGGAGTCGTCAGCACAGGAATCTTTGGGCAAGAGCGACTACGACATCGTGTTCCGCAATGGAACGAAGGTCTTCAGTCTGGGTGCCGGTTTCATGGAGAACGGTAGCTGGTTCAGCGAGCATGAAAGTCTGAGCATGCCCACTATCTCGCTCTTCAGCGAGAGCTGTTGGAAGGAAACGGAGCGTTTCGGTGCCTTCGGCTATGGCTGTTTTGTCAAATACGGTGGCTTTAAGCGCAAGTACACTGAGACGCTGTGGCTCAGTACCGACGAGGAAGGCAATGAGGTGAGCGAGACTCAAGAGCGCACGGCGTCTAACCATTGGCTGGGCTTTGGTCCGCTCGTCTCCTATCACTACACGCCTGCAGCCCGTCTGGACCTCTTCGCCCGTGCCTATTTCGGTATTCGCCTCGGCAGTCTTTCGGACTATAGCACAGACAGGAAGAAAACGTATGTCTACGGCGTGGAAGGCGGTGCCACATACATGTTTACTTCTTCGCTGGGCATCTATGCCTCGGCGAGCTATGACATCACCTTCCTGAACGCTGGCCTGGTGCTGAACCTCACGAACAAGCGCAACCCCAAGGCTCCCACGGGCAAGTGGTAACGTTTCATGTTAGGGAATGAGAATTATCAAACAAACAGATTAAAATACATCAAAAACACCGAATGAAATACCTCAAAAACTAAGATTTTCTTGTGCAATCCAAATATTTGCATTATCTTTGCAGCCAGATTAAAGAACAAATATATGGAATATCTCAGCAGAACAGCAGACATCATGCTTCAAGACCTTCTTGATGCCTTTGGTGCCGTATTGATAGAAGGTCCGAAATGGTGTGGTAAGACGACTACTGCCGAACAGGCTGCCCAAAGTGCCATTAGGATGCAAGACACGGACATGCGTGATGAATACTTAGCTACTGCAATGTCTAAGCCTTCTTTGTTGCTTCGCGGCGACACTCCAAGATTGATTGACGAATGGCAGGATGCCCCTGTCCTATGGGATGCTGTCCGCACGATGGTTGACAAACGCGGCCAACCGGGACAATTCATCCTCACAGGATCTAATGCCGTTGACAAGTCGCAGATTCATCATTCGGGAAATGGTCGCATTGCCAAAATGAACATGTTGCCCATGAGCCTTTGGGAATCGAGAGAATCAACAGGCGAAGTGTCCCTGTTGGAGTTGTTCGACAATCCCAATTACGACATAGACGGATGTCATTCAAAGATGAGCATTGAGGACTTGATTTTTGCTGCATGCCGTGGAGGATGGCCAGGATTCCTCATGGCACGTTCGGAAAAAGCCAAGTTGTTGATAGCCCGCAACTATGTCCGCACCGTTTGTAGCGAAGATATTTCCCGAATAGATGGCAAACGTCGCAATGAGAAACTTGCCATGATGATACTGCGGTCGTATGCACGTAACATTTCATCACTTGCCAAAAAGACCACCATGCTTGCCGATGTGGTG
>OMSJ01000045.1 GCA_900313705.1 uncultured Prevotellaceae bacterium | reverse complement strand
TCCCGTCGCAGAGGATTACTGCGCCCCGTTCCGTTATGTCAGCAGCGACACCATCCAGGACCTCAAGGTGGTAGGCCACATCTACACCTCCAAGAAGTTCGCTGCAGGACTCATCGGTCAAAGCTCTGGCACATCAACCATCACGGGTTGTCAGGTCAGCACAGTCATCCATAGCAGCACCTCGGGCGAGGGTAACCACGGCGGCATCGTGGCCTTGCCCACCAGCCCGCTGATCATCACGGACTGCGTCTACAACGGTCGCCTGCTCACCACCAACGGCACCACGCATTGCGGTGGCTTCGTAGGTTCGGCCAACGGACAGGATATTGCTATCAGCAGTTCGCTCTATGCTCCCAACACTGCGATTGCCCTTTCTGACGGCGAGACCGACATCACCGACGGCGCTACCTTCGTGAGCGGCGGCAGCGTAGGCAACTACTGCTACTACACCACGCCGCTGGGCGAGGCACAAGGCATTCAGGTATCTACTAAACGTCCCGAAGGCGAACTCTGCATGCAGGCTCAGGCCGCCGATGGCAATTGGTACTATCTGCCCTGCACGGTCAGCGGCATCAATGCAGCTTACGACCAGGAAGCAGACATCAGCATCACTCCGGTCGTGACAGGTCTCGCAGGCACGGCTCTCACCTTCGGCACCGACTTCACAGTCCTGCTGGACGGCAATGCCGTCACATCGCTCCCCATCAGCGTCACCACGAAAGGCGACCACACGCTCACCCTCACAGGACAGACAGAGAACTACTCTGGCTCGAAGAACATCCCGTTTGTCGTGGCAGCTTCATTTGAAGGTGAAGGCACCGAGGCAAAACCCTATCTCATCAGCAGCGCGACAGACTGGGCGATGCTCGCCTCCAAAGTGGCAGGCGGCACGAACTACAGCGGCAAGTATGTGAGTCTGACTGACGACATTGTCATAAGCACGCCTGTGGGTGAGCGCGAGGACAAACCCTTCAGCGGCATCTTCCTCGGTAATGGCAAGACGCTGACGGCAGACCTCAGCAACAACAACGCTGATGCCCAAGGCTTTGCTCCGTTCCGCTACATCAAGGATGCCACCATCCAGAACGTGACCGTCGCCGGCACCATTGCCTCCAACAGTCGCTACACGGCAGGTCTCGCTGGCTTTGCCGAAGGCACCAACCTGATTGAAGGCTGCACCGTCACGGCCACGCTCAACGTCAGCAGCGACTACGCAGGCGGCTTTGTCGGCCATGGCATGACATCGGCCACGACCATCAGGGGTTGCATCTTTGCCGGCACCATCAACGGCGTTGGCGGCAACCGTTCCAACATGGCCGGTTTCTGGGGCTGGAGCGACAGCGGCACACCTGTGCTTGAAAACTGCCTGGAGAAGGGTACCTACACCAACATCAGCTCCGTGCATCCCATAGGTCTGCAAAACGCTGCCGGCAGCATCACTGGCTGCTACTATCTGACTTCTACGAAAGGCTCGCCCGACCACGCCTGCACCGTCAGCGGCGCATGGCAGGTCAGCACTACCGCCTCGGCAGACGAGATATACAAGAAGGTGACAGCCGTGGATAACGCCACCTACTACATGCTCTGCACCGTCAGCGACGATGCGAGCAAGACGTATCCAGTCACTGGCGAGGTCATCACCATCCCTGCACCCGTCATCACGGCAGCCGACAACTCGGCACTCACGCACGGAACCGACTTCTCGTATGTCACCAATCCCGACATCGTGAAAGAAACGGGTGACTACACCCTGACCATTACCGCCAAGGGCAACTACACCGGCATAAAGTCGATTCCTTTCTCCGTGTCAAGCAATCTGGCTGTCACCAGCAGCACTACCGTTATGACCTCAGGCTTATATACTGTATATGAAAACGTAACTATCAACGAACGCATCAACATCATCGGCGACGTTGTCCTCAATCTCAGCCAAGGCACCAAACTAGTAGCCAATCATGGCATAGAGCTGAGCAAAGGCAACAAGCTGACCATCAATGGTCCGGGAGAGCTTGCTGCTCTCTTAGATGGTCAAAATGCGGGCATCGGTGCCGTCGAGGTGGGAACGCTCGTCATCAACGGTGGTGACATTTTTGCTACTGGCGTAAAAGGCGCAGCCATCGGCGGCAGCATGAACAACACATCGGGCGGCAGCATCACAATCAATGGTGGTAACGTCTTTGCGATGGGCAGTCTCGCAGAGGCTGGTGGCGCCGCTATCGGTGGCGGACGAGCCGACCAGCCTGGCAACTATGGTGTCTGTGGCGACATTGTCATCAATGGAGGCCAGGTGACTGCCTTTGCATTATCTATAGGTATTGGGCCTGGCACCCAGACCGACGAACCCAGCCGCTCCAACAGTGGTACGCTGACACTCGGATGGACAAAGCCAGATGACTTCATCGGCATCAACAAACTTGAAAACGCGAAGGGCGGAAACCATTTGGAGAGCATCCGCTTTGCCCCAGGCAAACGATTCATCGATGCTAACAAAAAGGTCATCCCGCAGGCCACGATAGAAGACCTGAAAAACACACCAACCCTCAGGCCTCTGCTGGCTCCTGCCGACAATGGCGACAACAGCGAACTCATCAGCGCCAGCAACGGCATGAAGCTGCCCGTGATGCTCGACGGACGCACGCTCTACAAGGACGGTTCGTGGAACACGCTTTGCCTGCCATTCGACCTGCCCCTTAGCGGCTCGCCCCTCGAGGGAGGCATTGCCCGTCCGCTGGAATCAGCCAGCATCAGCGGCTCGACGCTCAACCTGACCTTCGGCAATGCAGTCGATACGCTCGTGGCCGGAACACCTTATATTATTAAGTGGGCCAGCAGCGACAACATCGTCAACCCCGTCTTTATGGACATGACCATCGACGCGACCGACCGCAGCTACGACAACGAGGCTTCGGACGACAACCGCGTCCGCTTCCTTGGCACCTACGAAAGCACCATGTTCTCCGCTGAGGACAGGAGCATCCTGCTCATGGGCGAGAAGAACACCCTCTATTATCCCACTACGGGCGCAGGCATCGGAGCACAGCGTGCCTACTTCAAGATAGGTGGGGACGGCGCACCGGCACAGGCCAACGCCCGCCGCATCAAGGCGTACAGCATCAACTTCGGCGATGAAGAGGTGACGGGCATCATCAGCCTCACCCCCGATTCCTCTACCGTGGGCGAGAGAAGTGATTTCTGGTACACCCTCGACGGTCGCCGCCTCGCGGACAAGCCTGCCCAAAGCGGAGTGTATATTAACAACGGTAAGAAAGTAATAATTAAATAAAAAATGTAGAAAATAAGATAATAAGAAAGGGCTGCGTATGCAGCTTGTGAAATGGCAGAACGCATCCTTTTCTTATTTCCTAATTTTCTTAATATCCAAATTTCAAATTATGAAAAAGATATTCTTCACTCTGATTGCAGCCGCAGTGCTCCTGACCGGAATGACAGGCTGCTCGAAGGAGGACGAGCCATCCCCTACAGACATTAGCGTCCTGGAACAGAGCCTTGTCGGCCTGTGGTGGGACGAGTATGAATATGCCGGTACCACCGAGACGGGCGTACCCTTCAGCCGCGTGCTGCTGGCAGTGAAGGCCAATGCCGACCACACCGGCTGCCTCTATCTGGGCGCGTTCGACGATAAGAGCTACTATCCGCTGGCCGTCTATGGCGGCCCCAAGGATGCCGGCTTCACCTGGAAACTGCTCGCCGACGGCAGCGTGGTGCTCCACGATCCTGCCAGCGGCGAGAGCATAAAGTATGCCCGCACCCGTGCCGACGAAGGCGGAAGCTATGGCGACAGCATGACCGACGTCGCCAGCACGAACGTGACCTACGCCGGCAGCAACATGACGGTGACCAACGGCGACTATTCCGGCACGCTCACAAAGGCCAATGCCGAGCAGCAGGCCGACATCGAGAAGAAACTCTCCGTGCTAATCCCCGCCACCAACCTCAGCGATGAGGACCAAATTGGCATCAACAACGAACCAGGAAGCAACTGGGGCAGATAAGCCTCCGGCCCTTCACCGAGCCGTGGCACGGCAGACGATTTTTCCCTCTTATGCAAAAAAAGAACTGCGAAAAGTTGCAGAAAAGCATGATTCGCCGTACTTTTGCAAGCGAAAAAATGAGAGTTGACAAGTTGACAAGTAAACAAGGGGACGAGTTGTTTCTTCCACAACACTTCACTCGTTTACTCGTCAACTCGTTAAATTGTTAACTAAACGACAAGGCAATGGGTGGATTCTTCGGTACGGTACAGAAGCAGCCGTGTGCTACTGACCTTTTCTACGGTACAGACTATCAGTCTCATCTTGGTACGAAACGTGGCGGCATGGCCACTCTGAGCGACGCGGGCGAGTTCCTGCGCAGCATCCACAATCTGGAAAGCACTTACTTCCGCACGCGCTTCGAGCCGGAGCTGGACAAGTTCCAAGGCAAAGCAGGCATCGGCGTCATCAGTGACACCGACGCGCAACCCATGCTGATGAACAGCCACCTGGGACGCTTTGCAGTCGTCACCGTGGCAAAGATAAACAACCAGGAGGAACTGGCACAGCAACTGCTCGACGAAGGCGGACACCTCAGCGAGTTCAGCAGCGGCAAAATCAACCCGACGGAACTCGTCGCCCTGCTTATTATAAAAGGTAAGGACTTCGTCGATGGCATCGAGATTGTCTTCCGCCACATCAAAGGCTCGTGCTCCATGTTGCTGCTCACCGAGGACGGCATCATCGCGGCTCGCGACTCGTGGGGCCGTACGCCCATCGTCGTCGGCAAGAAGGAGGGAGCCATGGCTGTGACAAGCGAGACATCGGCCTTCCCCAACCTGGGCTTCGAGACGACGTACTACATCGGCTCGGGCGAAATCGTCCGCATCAATGCCGAGCAGATGGAGGTGCTTCGACCTGCCAATCCGCGTATGCAGATATGCTCCTTCCTTTGGGTCTATTATGGCTTCCCCACCAGCAACTACGAGGGGCGCAACACGGAGATGGTGCGCAACGAGTGTGGCCGCGTGATGGGGCAGGAGGACAAGACAGAGGTCGATTGTGCCTGCGGCATACCGGACAGCGGCGTTGGCATGGCGGTAGGCTATGCACAGGGACACGGCTGTCCCTATATGCGTGCCATTAGCAAGTACACTCCCACCTGGCCGCGCTCCTTCACGCCCAGCAATCAGGAGATGCGCAACCTGGTGGCCAAGATGAAGCTCATCGCCAACAGAGACGTGCTGAAGGACAAGCGTCTGCTCTTCTGTGACGACAGCATCGTGCGCGGCACACAGCTTCGCGACAACGCGAAGGAGCTTCACCGACTCGGAGCCAAAGAGGTACACATGCGCATCGGCTGTCCGCCACTCGTCTATAGCTGTCCCTTTGTCAACTACAGTGCCAGCAAGAGCGACTTGGAACTCATCACGCGCCGCATCATCAAGGACTTCGAGGGCGATGCCGACAAGAACCTGGAGGCATACACCCGCACCGACAGCCCCGAGTACAAACGTCTGGTGGAAGAGATAGCCCGCCGCCTCAACCTCGACTCGCTGCGCTTCTCCAAACTCGAGACGCTGGTCAAGGCCATCGGCCTGCCGAAGGAACGCATCTGCACCCACTGCTTCGACGGCAGTTCATTCTATTCCCTCGAGGAAGAGAACAAGGTAATTGAGAGTTAAGAGTTGATAATCGGAAGTTAAAGCTGCAGCCACCCGCTTTTCCACCTACAAAAAGAAGTGAAAGGGAATTGGCCTGCACCCATTGCTTAATTCGCTTATGACCAAAGCCCCACTCTACCTCCTTGCAGGCATTGCTGCAAATCTTTCCGCACAGGAAGCCAAGCGGTGGAACATCGTCCACATCATGAGCGACGACCACAGCTATCAAGCCATTAGTGCTTACGGACATGCCCTGAGCCGGCAGGCAAGGACAGACAACATCGACCGCCTGGCCGAGCAAGGCACCCTGTTCCGACGCGCTTATGTCGAGAACTCTTTAAGCACGCCGAGTCGCGCCTGTCTGATGACCGGCTTGTATAGTCACCAAAATGGGCAGAGGCGGCTGGACGAAGGCATCGACAGCACCATCACCTTCGTGAGCGAGATGCTCCAAACCGCAGGCTACGAGACTGCTATCATGGGCAAATGGCACATGCGATGCGAGCCGAAAGGCTTCGACCAGTACCACATTCTTGAGGATCAAGGCGAGTACTATCGTCCGCGTTTCCGTTCGCCGGAGTCCGGAGTCAAGTATATTCCCGAGGAAGGTTACGTGACAGATCTCATCACCGACCATGCCATCCAGTTCCTCGAGCAGCGCGACAAGAGCCGACCCTTTGCCCTCTTCGTCCATCACAAAGCGCCTCATCGCAACTGGATGCCGCCCACGCGCTTCCTCGACCTCTACGAAGACGTGGAGTTCCCACTGCCTGCGACATTCTACGACCGCTACGAGACGCGCGGCAACGCTGCCCATGCGCAGGAGATGAGCATAGAGAAGAACATGAAGCTGCACTACGACCTGAAGACCGACGTCCGTCGAGGCGAGCAGAACCACCTGGGGCGAATGACAGAGGAGCAGAAGAAAAAGTGGTGGGACACAGTGGCACCGCGCAACGAAGCCTTTGAGAAACAGAACCCGACGGGCGACGAACTGGTGCGATGGAAGTTCCAACGCTACATTCGCGACTATATGCGATGCATTCATGCCATCGACGAACAGGTGGGACGTCTGCTCGACTATCTCGAGAAGAACGGGCTGATGGACAACACGCTCATCGTCTATACCAGCGACCAAGGCTTCTACATGGGCGAACACGGCTGGTTCGACAAGCGCTTCATGTACGAGGAGTCGTTCCGCACCCCGCTCATCGTCTATGCCCCCGACGCTCGTCGAGCCCGCGAGAGCCAGGCATTGGTGCAAAACATCGACTTCGCCCCAACCTATCTCGACATTGCAGGCATCGAGAAGCCGCAGGAGATGGTGGGCCGCTCGCTGCTGCCTGTCCTGCAGAAAGGCAAGCAGCCCAAGGACTGGCGCAAGTACATCTACTATCACTACTACGACTTCCCGGCCGTCCACCACGTGTCGCGTCACGACGGAGTGAGCGACGGACGCTACAAACTCATTCACTTCTATGGCCCGGAGGGAACGTACGACGAGCTTTATGACCTTAGGAAAGACCCCAACGAGCTGAACAATGTCATCTCGGAGGACAAGTATCGAGGGCACAGGGAGCGTTTGCAAAAACAGCTCGTCGCCTTCCGCGCGGAGCAAAATGTCGATGAATGGTAGGAGGAATCCCTGACGACAAAGCCTTTCTTCTCCGCCTGATTCGTGAAGGCGAACACCAGCAGCAGGACTTCAAGTATCAGGTGGCTGATGCCTGCAAGCTGGCGAAGTCCGTGTCGGCTTTTGCCAACACCGATGGCGGGCGCCTGCTCATTGGTGTGCGCGACGACGGACACATCTCCGGCGTACGCTCTGAGGAGGAAATCTACATGATGCACCAGGCAGCCTATCGGTATTGCAAGCCCGAACCGAGCATCAAGTTCGACACCTATCATGCCGAAGGGCGCACCATCGTCGTTGCCACAGTGCCACCCTCCGACCGTCGTCCCGTTTGTGCGCAGAATGAAGAAGGGCTCATGCGGGCCTATATCCGCATTAAGGACGAGAACATCCTGGCCTCTCCCGTCCATCTTGCCCTGTGGCGCGAGTCGCAGAAGCCGCAAGGGTCTCTCATTGCTTTTGGCGACGACATCCACCGGCTGCTGGATGTCATGCAGAGCCGCCTGACACTGAACCAAATCGTTCGCTTTTCAAGACTTCCCCGCCACAAGGTCATCACGCTCCTGGCGCGTCTCATCCGCTTCGGCACAGCCAGTTGGGAATACGCTGGCCAGCAGTTCCTTTTCGGCCTGACATCTGGGTTATAGCACACCGAAGGTCAGGTATTACTTTATACCAATAATCTTGTGGGTTTGCAGCGACAGGGACCACCGGGGATGCTGCAAGACATAATTGATGCAGGAGCGAAGGATGGCGCGGTTCTGCTTTTCGTTGCCCGTATCGAGTGGCTGGAGGTAAAGCTTTACCCCCGATTCCTTTCCGAGGAGGGGGGAGATGATAGCTTCGGGGTCGGTGACGTCGCCCATAAAAAGAACCTTCAGCTCGTCAACGGGGAATTGGGGGAAGTCTCCCTTGGGCGAACACGTCACCCAGTCGATGCCTTCGGGCAAAGGCAGGGTGCCATTCGTCTCAACCTGGATGAAGAAGCCCGCCGCGTGGAGTTTATCGACAAGCGACTCAGTGAGCTGAAGGGCGGGTTCGCCGCCAGTGATAACGATGTGACGCGGCTTATGGCGGCTTGCCTCAGCGACAATCTCGTCCTCGCTCATCTCCGTGTAGGACTGGTGCTGCGTGTCGCAGAAAGGGCACCGCAGGTTGCACCCCGAAAGGCGAAGGAAGAAGGCCGCTGTGCCTGTGAAGTAGCCCTCGCCCTGAAGCGACAGGAAAGTCTCGTTAACTTTCATAAACTTGTTTTATAGTGAAGAACGAAGAGTGAAGAACGAAGAGTGAAGAGTGAAGAATTAAAGTTACATTATAGGGATTGAAGTAATTATTATTCTTCACTCTTCGTTCTTCACTCTTCACTCTCTTCGTACGTTGCCATGTTTCCTTCGCTCTCCTGGACATCGACGCGGTAGCACTGGGGCAACTGGTCGCATATCCACTTGGCAATGTTCTCGGCTGTTGGGTTGCAGGGCAGCACCTCGTTCAGGTTAGCGTGGTCGAGCTGCGACTCAATCTTTTGCTTGATGAGTTTGAAGTCAATGACCATTCCGTCCTTGTTGAGTTCGCGAGCCTTGCAATAGACCGTGATGGTCCAGTTGTGACCATGCAGTTGGCTGCACTTGCTGGGATAGGACAGCTCCAAATGGTGGCTGGCTGATATGACCAAACGTTTGCTTATATAATACATCTTTTTTATTTAAGGATTTAAGGATTTGAGGATTTTAAGATTTAAGGATTTGAGGATTTGACCACAAAGGTAAGACTTTTAGCTCACAGTTCATAACCATAGCTCATATTTATCTCCTTTTCCTGTTATTTTTCACTTTAGGCTTTTCACTTTTCGCTTAAATTGTCGTACCTTTGCAGCCGAAAACATTTTCAGGTAAAAAGATTTGTTATGAGGAAACTTAAGGAAAATGAGATTGCCGCCCTCAAGAGTCAGGGCTGCACGGCAGAGAACTGGCAGGACATCATTGTGGATGACAACTTCTGCACCGACCATATTCAGCAGGTAGATTTCTACGGGGAAGTGACCCTCGGCACATTCAACAAGACGGTGGAGGTGGCCGACGGCTTCATAAAGCACAGCGGCATACGACGTGCCACGCTGCGCAACTGCGTCATCGGCAACGACTGCCTCATCGAGGACGTGGGGTGCATCAACACCACACCAAAGGCTTCCTTCGGCGAAGGGCACGTCATCTCTGTCCTCAACGAGGTGGGCGACGGTAACGTGATGATATTCGACGGCCTCAACTCGCAGCTCGCCTCCCTGATGGTCAAGTACGAGCAGGACAAGGAGTTCACCGACATCGTGCGCCACCTCATTACGAAGGACATTGAGGAGCACAGCCTTCCCGTCACGACGATTGGCAACAACGTGCGCATCACCTCCACTCACGAAATCATAAACTGCCACATCAGCGACGGCTGCATCATCGACGGTGCCTTCCGCCTAAAGGACTGTACGCTGAAGAGCATTCCCAGTGCCGCCGTCACCATTGGCGTAGGCGTCATCTGCCAAAACTCTGTCATCTACAACGGTTCCAGCATCACCAACGCCGCCAAGCTGGAGAACTGTTTCGTGGGCGAGGCATGTAAGATAGTCGATGGCTTTACAGCAGAGAACAGCCTCTTCTTCGCCAACTGCTATATGAGCAACGGCGAAGCCTGCGCTGCCTTCTGCGGTCCATTCTCCGCCTCACACCACAAGAGTTCGTTGCTCATCGGCGGTATGTTCTCCTTCTACAACGCAGGCTCGGGCACGAACTTCTCGAACCATGCCTACAAGATGGGGCCGATGCATTGGGGCGTACTGGAGCGCGGCACCAAGACAGCCAGCGGCGGCTACATCCTCATGCCTGCACGGATAGGCACCTTCAGCGTCTGCTTCGGCAAACTGATGCACCATCCCGACACACGCAAACTGCCCTTCTCCTACCTCATTGCCTACGGCGACGACATGTATCTGGTGCCCGGACGCAACCTCACCACCGTCGGCCTCTACCGCGACATACGCAAATGGCCGAAGCGCGACCGCCGAAACGACAGGGGCAAGAATTCCATCGTCAACTTCGACTGGCTTTCCCCCTTCTCCGTGGGCGGCATCATGGTGGCGAAGCGTACCCTGGAGGCATTGCGCGAGGTATCGGGCGACGTAGAGACCTACAATTTCCACGACTACGTCATCAAGAACTCGTCGCTCAAGAAGGGCATCAAATACTACGACATCGCCCTGCGCATCTACATGGGTGCCGTCATGAAGCGTCACCGTCTGGAACGTCCCGCCTCACCTACAGGTACAGGCAAGTGGAGCGACCTGAGCGGCCTGCTCATCCCCTTGAGTGAGGAGCAGCGCATCGTCGCAGCCATCAAGGACGGCTCACTTAATAACATCCACGACATCAGGGAGGAGTTCGTCCGCGCCAACGACAACTATGCCGAGTACCGCTGGGCATGGAGCTACCGACTCATCTGCGAATACTACGGCATCGACGAGATAACGGAAGAGACAGCAGCCCGTGTGCACGAAGACTACATACAGGCACGCCGCGCCTGGATAGCCGAGATACGCAAGGATGCACAGAAAGAGTTCGAACTGGGCGACATTGACAAAGCCGTACTCGACGACTTTATGGCACAGCTCGACCAAGAGACCGACTGGGAAAACCTCAGGTACGACATGTAAGAGCCTTCCCCGACATCAGACACAGACGTGACCTTTGTGCAACGTCACGTGGGTCAATGCCAGTACCACCGCGGGAAAACTCCAGTACTACCGTGGTGGTACTGGAGTTTTCCCGCGGTGGTACTGGCAATACTCTGTACGTTTGTTTGGGTCACGGCTGGTTATTCAATCCAATTTATTGCTGTCCGTGGAAAAGCGCCGAACCAAAGGTCGACGAAGTCAAGGCGCGATAGACCACAGACGGGGGTGTTCTCCGCCTGCGCCTGACCGAAGGGAAGAACCCCCGGAACATGCGCATTAACAAAACTAAGCCCTGAAAGGGCGACAGAGAACATAACCTGTTTAATTTCAAATTCCTTATATCTCTGTCGTCCCTTCGGGACTTTTCTTGTTGTTGCGCAATTACCGGGGGCTAACACCCCCGTCTGTGGTCTCTCGTCCCTTCGGGACTTTAGAGTAAGCCCCCATGAGCTGCTGTTGTCAAGAAAGCCGAATTATAGGCGAATAAATAGAGGTGCTCTTGATTTTCCCCGGACAACAATAAATTCAATTCTTTATTTTCCCTTTGCCAGTTCCCAGAAGGCGATGGCAGCGGCGTTGCCCACGTTCAGGCTGTCCACACCGTGGTGCATGGGAATCTTCACGACATAGTCGGCGGCATCGATGACTGACTGTGGCAGGCCATCGCCCTCGGTTCCCATGATGAGAGCCAGGCGGTCGGTGGCCTTCAGCTTTGGGTCGTCGATGCTGATGTTGTCGTGACGCAGCGCCATCGCAGCCGTCGTGAAGCCCATCATCTTCAAGCGACGGACAGACCCACCCCAGCCCTCCCTTAAAGGGAGGGAGCTTTCGGCCTTCTGAGGCTGGCTGGTCTCCCTCCCTTTAAGGGAGAGTCGGGGTGGGTCTTCCAGCCAAGTCCAAGGCACAAGAAAGACGCTGCCCATCGAGACGCGAACAGCCCTGCGATTCAACGGGTCGCAGGAATCGCGCGTCATCAGCACGGCATCTATGCCGAGGGCGGCTGCCGAACGGAAGATGGCACCGACATTTGTCGTATCGCAGACACCGTGAAGGACGACAATTCGATGCGCGTCCCGACAGATTTCCTCTGGTGGAAGAGCCTTTGGTCGCCGCATGGCACAAAGCACGCCGCGCGTCAAGGTGTAGCCCGTAAGCTGCGCCAGGAGTTCACGACTGCCGGTATAGACGGGCATATCGGCAGGACATCTTTCTATTATACCACGGGCATCGCCCTCGATATGCTTGCGTTCACAGAGCAGAGAGACTGGTTCGAGACCAGCATCAAGCGCCACGCCAATCACTTTCGGGCTTTCGGCAATGAAGAGACCCTTGGCCGGCTCGAGTCTGTTGCGCAGTTGAGCCTCCGTTAGCGTGCTGTAGGCTTCCAGTTCCTGACATTCCAAAGAAGTTATTTCTATCTCTTTCATCTTACGATTCTCTTCTTTCCATTAATGATGAAGATACCCTGACGGAGGTCACGAGCCGTGATGCGTCGGCCTTGCAAGTCGAAGATAATATCCTTTGAAGCCTTGTGATCCTTCAGAACTGTTAGGCCATCCGGACTATCCACCACAAGCTGGACGCTGACGATGGGACTCCACTCGCCATCCTTATTACTAATGGTTCGCAGCGTGATGGTGTCCGGCAGTTGCATGGCAGCCAGTTCCTCGCCAATGTTATCACCTTCGGAATAAGGTTTGGCTGTAGGTGAAAGGGCTCCGGCATCGTTTTGGAACCAGCTGACCGGCTCGCTGCCATCGAGCGTATAATAGATGTTTTCGCCAGACAGAGTCAGCGAACTTTCCGTACAATAATGCTGAAGTTCGTAACCAATCTCAGTGTCATCGACATAGATGGCAGGTGCCTCGGCATTGGGGAACCAGCCTTTTTCGCGAAGTTGCTTGATGAGATTGGCCGTTCGGACTGGGAAATACTGCTTCAGCAACCGCTGACGTTCAGCCGCAAAGGCGCCGTCGGGCTTATAGAGAGAGCCCTTCGACTGGTATGGATGCACGTCTCGACGATAGTCGCCCCAGCGAGCAGCCTCATCCCACAAAGGGAGTTCGATGACGCTATACAGGCTGTCCCAGGTTGCGAGGGCTGATTCGGGAGTAAGCGGACCGCCATGCGTGAGTGCGCGCTGCGCTTCTTCGTGGAAGCGATGGGCAAAGATGCCTTGCTTCATCAAGCGGTTCAGGAACCCGGTCGGGCAGCCGCGATTGTTCTTCGAGGTAAGGTTTTCGGTAGGCGAGACGAGGATGTTCTCCGTATCCCAGCAGAGGAATCGGAAGCCCTCGTCGTCCCAGTAACGGTTCCTGAAAGCGTACCAGTTGTGATGATCCCAGTCGGTGTTGCCGCCATAAAGGTTGATGAGCATGTAGCGAATGAAGTTATCCACCTCGAGCAGCTTAGGATATTTCACGTTTGGCTTGCCGTCGCTGCCACACCCGACCAGATGCATGTAGCTTTTATGGTTGGGGAGTTCGTAGATGAGGTCGGCCATGGCGTTCCATGCATCAATATCTCCGTACGTGGGAATTGCGGCATGATACTGACCGGCGCCGCCATCCACTTCCGTCACATCCCAGTCCCCGTCGTCACCTCCGAAGTTAGCCGCGCAGAAATCATCGCTTATGCGTTCGCACAGATTATACATGCCCCAGTAAAGGCCATTGAGGAAGAGGTGAACATACTGCCCCGTGCTGATGGGTTCGCCCATCTTCGCCTGCGTTTCCCTTGCCCAAAGGTCGCGAGCATATTGTGCCTTGTTGCGCTGCGCATTGTCCCAGTGTTGCCAGGAATAGCCGAAGAAAGTACGAAGAACGAGTGCATTGAACTTCTTCGGACCACGCTCACCGAAGACACGATACTTGAGTTTCTTGGGTCCGTAATCACTCTTGAAGTGCAGACGAAAAGCATGTTTCGGGTTCTTTTCGGGCAGTCTGCCATGTCCGCCATGCAGCTTCAGGGCACAAGAAACCGTGAGGTCGTGATTGTCCTGGCCGCCTATCAACTCGAAGCTGACGGGGCGCTCCCACCCTCTTCCCGTGCCGTCTCCAACGGGACAACCGGTATAGATGTAGATGCCGCCTGTTATCGAGTCGGCTTCTCGGTTGAAGAGGTTGTCCCTGTCGGTAACGAGAGAGACGATGGGAAGCTTGGTGATGCCCTCGGTAACGTAGGCGGCATAGGTCTCGTTGCGAGTTATCTCGGGGTCCATCTCGTAGTCGGCGATGGCTGTTCCCGATATTTCGCAGTACTTGCCCCAGTACTGCGGATATCCGTAAGGCTTGTTGCCTTGCGTCAGAAGGCTTTTCGGAAAGATGTAAGAGGCAGTCGCGACGTCGCTCCAAATGGTGTCCTGAACAAGACTTGCCGTGCGGATGACCATCGTGGAACTGACGTTGAGCAAGCCGTCATAGAGTTGCCCTTTCACCCTCGGGTCGCTGCCGTCGTCGGTATAATAGAGTGTGGAGCCAGGAGTGGGCGAGGTAATATAGAGCCGGAACCCTTCGTAGTAGATGCCGTGGGGCATGCTGAAGGTCGGAGCATCTGCGCGAACCGTTCCGATTGCCAGCAAGCATGACAACAGACACACTATAAACCTCATTGACTTAACGCTTTGTACTATCTTGCCCACAAAGGTACAATTATTTATCCAACCTTTGCAATTTTGTAACGAAAAAAGAGAAGAAAATCAACTACATTAGTCTAGTTAGCAGACTTAACACGCCTAAACGACAAACTTAGCACTGCTAAAAAACAAACTAAGCACTGCCTAATTGCACAACTTAACACGTCGAGTTTTCACATGCATGTTAAAGGGATTGCCTACGCCATATAGGGGCGACTGGGGTCCGGAGTATGCTCCGGAGAAGCCACTGAATGTGGCTTCGGCCCCACAAAGGGGAGCGAGTTTCCACTCGCGACGGAGGAAG